>NZ_RHNY01000005.1 GCF_003946345.1 Levilactobacillus tongjiangensis | reverse complement strand
GAATACCGGAATGAGGCCGCTTAGAGACAACATAAAATTATATTATTTCGTATGACAACTTGACAGGGACTAGTACAACATCGCAGTGACGTGATTACCAGACTTTTTGAATTTTTAGGATTATTAACAATCCAATACTCATGATATAGCTAAATCAATTTCAACTGACTGTGTGTAGTCGCAAGTTGCTAGTCACGATGCCAGCTTTGGATAAACGCCCATCCACTGTGGCCGGTAAGGCGGCTCATCCATTAAGGGCTAAGGCTAAAGCAAGCAGCCCATCGCACCCCAGTTAGCAACTCCCAGCCAGCCGCCCATCCCCAGTAGGCCAACGGCGACCAGTGCAAAGATACCCAGTAGGAATACTGTATCCTTGTCATGCCCCATTCTTGGAACTAATTTTGCCACAATAAAAATCAACAGTGCCAGGCCACTAATAAAAATTAGTGTACCGGTTAATAAACTGCCACCCATCATCATGCATCTCCCCCTTTATAGGTTTCATTATACCGACTTTTCTCAAGAAAGGGTGAAATGGCTCCCGTGTTTTTAGGGCCTATGGTAAAATATAAGGTAATTGTAAGAAAGTGTGCCAGACGTTGTAGGCACGACTAGACTGCCAGAAGGGGTGACAGAGATGATTGATCGGATTGAAGCAAGTGCGGATGCTTTGTGGGTGACACCACAAGAAGAGGGCGTCTTACGGTTGGGCTTTGCGGACGATGGCCGTGAAATGTTAGGGCCTGTGACGAAGGTCTCCTGGTTAGCAACGACTGGCCCCCTTAAGCTGGGGACACCGTTCATGGTGGTGACCGGTGAGACGGAAGAGCTAACGTTACGGTCGCCTTTTGCCGGCAAGATTCTACGGGTCAATTCGGAATTAGTCGATCATCCGGAGCGGCTGAACAACCGCAATGATGATTTAGACTGGATGCTTGATTTAGCTGATGATTAGAGAGGGAGAGTCCGCATGGAATTGACGTGGCAGGTCACACAACCAGTGACAAGCTTGAAACGATTTTTAAATGACCAGGGTGTGAGCCACCGGGTCTTTAGTGACCTCAAACAATCTGGCACGATTCGGGTCAACGGCCAAGGGGTAACGCCAGCCGTGACGCTAAACGTTGGGGATGCTGTGGCAGTTAGTTTGCCCGCAGAAACGGCTGACGATGCCGTGGCGACGAGCCATGAGGCCATCAACGTGGTGTTTGAAAATCGCGATTGGCTAGTTGTGGACAAACCGGCTGGCCTCAACGTTGTTCCCGGACCCGCCAATCGAACAGATACTTTGGTCAATCGAATCAAGGGGTACTGGTTGGATGAACGTGCGGAGAACCAGGTGCCCCACATTGTGACGCGGTTAGACCGTTTTACCAGCGGTCTCGTGTGGGTCGCGCGGCACCGGCTAGCCAATAGTTTAGCCAGTCAGTTGCAGGCGGCCCATCAGGTAGATAAACGCTACCTGGCTGTTGTCACTGGTCAGCTAGCTGATGATCATGGCCTGATCGATGCCCCATTAGCTTCGGATCCCGCCGGTTACAACCAAATGGTTTCACCCGATGGTAAGCCCGCCCAGACGGAATATTGGGTGCAGGAGCGCTTCACCAATGCCACTTTGGTCAAGGTCCAACTCCACACGGGGCGGACTCACCAGATTCGGGCGCATTTTACCCACTTAGGCCACCCGCTAGTGGGGGATGAGTTGTACGGTGGGCCCCAGTTAGGTCAGATGACCAGACAGGCCTTACACGCGCAGTCACTGGCTTTTACAGATCCGTTTACGCACGAACAGCGGTCGTTTGTGAGTGAACCACCAGCCGATTGGCAACAATTGATGCAATCGTTAACCAAGGAGTGAGGGATATGGCCGAGAATCAAATTAAATGTTTGGTGGACGGTGCGCCCGTCTCACTGGAAACGAGTCTGCAACTTAGCGAGCTCGAAGTGGGATTACGCAACCGCATCAAGCGGGACTATCCGCAGGGGAAGGTCACGGATTATATCTGTGGGCACCACCTGCTGAAGTATCGGTTGGAACACGTTGATGCCATGATCAACGCCGATTTAAAACAAACTAAAAAAATCAATCATAAACTGACTAAAGCCCTACAGAGCGATGACTACGACATCATTGACGTCAACGATTCCTTGAAAGAGAGCCTGACCTTTGGCCAAAAGGTGTCGGATGACGTGGCCCGTTTTGGTGGGTCGTGGGGGTTCATCTTCGTCTTCATGTTCGTTCTGATCGGGTGGATGATCGTCAATGGGCTGCACTTATTTGGGGTCAACTTTGACAACTACCCCTTTATTCTGTTAAATTTAGTGCTGAGCTGTGTCGCGGCGATTCAGGCCCCCATCATTATGATGAGCCAGAACCGTTCCGCCGACCGGGACCGGATGATGGCCGAAAACGACTATCATGTTAACTTGAAGTCCGAACACGAACTGCGGTTGCTTCACGCTAAGGTCGATCACTTAGCGCAGAACCAGGTTCCCCATACCATGGAGATCGAACGGTTTCAGTTAGAAATTTTAGGTGAAATTCGTCAAGAATTAGCCGAATTGCGGGAGGCGAAGGCCGCCGCTTCGACAGAACGAAGGGAGTCTCACCATGAGAACGTGGATAACCGCTAGTGCTCTGTTTATTGTTGGACTAGTCTTTGGCCAACGGGTAGCAGGACGCGTGACCCATTAATTAAATAGGTCAGTTAGCAAATCCTTTGACAAAAGTGCAATCCTCCGGTAGTCTAGTGAATGAACTAGAAATGGAGGATTTTTTTTGATAATTCGTGAAGCTCGACCGACGGATGCGCCTCAAATAGCACCGTTGATGAACTTGATTTACGACGAGATGGAACTGACCGACCTCGAGGACGTACCTGGCCCCGACTTATTGAAGGTCATCACGGCGGCTTACCGCACGCGGACTTACCTGTCCGGCGCGGCAACCACGGTGGTGGCCGAGGCCAATGGCCATGTCGTTGGGGTAGCTTTTGGCTACCCTGGCGAAAATGAAGACATCGTGGAAGATGTGATTACGCAGTTGACGGCTGACAGTGCCGCGTTCGACGGCCCGCTGGAAGCGGACTCCGAGACGGCACCAGGTGAATGGTACCTGGATTCACTGGCTGTTTCTCCTGATCACCAGGGTATGGGTATCGGTCGCAAGTTATTGTGGGCCTTACCAATCTACGCCCAACGCGATCGCCAATCCGTCATCGGGTTGAACGTTGACTTTGAGAATCCTGGCGCCATGAAATTGTATGAGCGAATGGGGTATGAAGTGACCGGAACCCAGATGATCGGTGATCATGACTACTACCACATGCAACTTGAGATTGGGAAACCAATCAGCATCGCAAATTAAAGACGATTGAGGAGCCGACCCGTCAAGTGGGCCGGCTTTTTTTGTATGTATTTTTATGTTGTAAATACAACAAAAATACGTTAAAATAATGGCTATTGAAAGGGGCGAGGTCAGTGCCAGAAATTTTAAGAACGGTAGGGAGCATTGCCCGCGCATTAGATTCAATTGCTAATCGCGAGTTTCAGCAAGTCGCTCTCACTAAGGGGCAATACCTGTACCTGGCCCGGGTGGCCGAGCATCCCGGCATCATTCAGGAACGGGTGGCGGAAATGTTGAAAGTTGACCGGACTACCGCCGCACGGGCGATTGCCAGATTGACCAAGCTAGGGCTGTTAGAGAAACGGGCAGATCAACAGAATAAAAAAATTAGAAGGCTGTACGTGACGGCTCGTGGCAGCGATATTTACCCGTTAGTCAAACGGGAGAATGATTATTCCAACGCTCAAGCGTTACGGGGATTCACGCCTGGCGAGGCCAATCAGTTGGCCGACTTGTTGGCAAGAGTCGACGGTAACGTGGCACAGGATTGGCACGATGTCAAAAGTGGTAAACAACGGCAATATTAAGGAGAATGAGCAGATGACAGGAAAAATCAAACAGTGTACCAGTGCCGACTTGAAGCAGCTACAAAGCATTAGTCGGACGACGTTTACGGATACGTATGGCGCCGCGAATACGCCGGCCGACCTCCAAGAATATCTGGAAGAATCTTACAACGATGACCAGTTGTTAAGCGAACTGCAGCAACCGACCACCCAATTCGACTTCATCTACGTCGGGAACGTGTTGGCCGGGTATCTGAAGCTCAACTGGGGGCCAACCCAATCCGAGCATTACGGGGATGACCTGTTAGAAATCGAGCGAATCTATATCTTGCCAGCTTTCAAACGCCAGGGCCTAGGCCAACAGTTCTATCAACACGCCATTGCGACCGCTCAAAAGTTAAGGAAGCAGGCTGTTTGGCTGGGTGTGTGGGAACATAACCCGGCAGCTCAGAAATTTTATCAGCAGATGGGCTTTGAACAGATCGGCGATCATCGCTTTCAATTGGGATCCGATCCGCAACGTGATTTAATTCTGCGGAAAACGCTGGTATAATATTACTCATGCTGATTGTGTCCGAGTCCAAGCCGATCAGAGACACATCGAATGATTCAAACAATTCAAGGAGGCGTTTAACCGATGAAAGATAATTTACAAATGGGCGACGATGAATTTGCGAAGATGATGTTGGTCCTCAAACAACCTGTTACTCAGGCGAACCACAAGGATTACAAGTTTCTGGATGGCACCGAGACAGGTGAAATGCAGGAGATTGCACCTAACATCTGGGCCATGCCTGCGTACATGCAGGAAGATGACGACTTCACCATGTTCTTCCTGACCACGCAGATTGAATCAGGCGAGACCGTCATGGCATTCGCAACCGGTGAGACCGATGACGGTAATTTCCGGTTGAGCCAACCCCTGGTGACGGGTGCTGGATTGAACGTGTTGAACGAACAACAACCTAACCGGGCCAAGCGCGTCTTAAAATTCTTGAATGACATTTCTAAAGCTGATGAAGGCAGCTGGCGAATGGTCGACTAACAGACAATGACGAAGGGATGGAGGTGGTCGGATGCAACGACCGACAAAAGCCTTTAATCTGCCACTGCTGCTGGCACCCTTCATTTCCCGTTTGGGTGATGCCCTGTACTTATTTGGGCTAAATTGGTTCGTGGTCAAGGCCACGGGCAACGCTTCACTATTAGGAATCATTCAAGCCACCGGTGGGGTGGTCCTGTTCTTTGGGGATCTCCTGTGTGGGGTCGTCGTGGATAACTTTAACCGTAAGCACGTTGTGGTCAGCGCGGAACTGTTGAGTGTCCTAGGCTGCCTGTTTTGTGCGTGGTGGCTGGATCCCCAACATATCACGGCGGCGCCCCTGATTACGCTGACCATTTTATTGGACATTGGGTTGGCATTCAGTCTCCCAGCAGCGAAGGCCATGATTCCGGAGCTGATAACTTTGGAAGGCCGGCAACGGTTCAACGCGGTCAGCAACACCCTGATCGACCTGGCGGATATTTGCTCGCCACTATTGGGCGGGCTCCTGTTAGCCCTCCACTGGTTAGACTTGCGGGGCTTTCTGCTGTTAAACGCGACGTCGTTCCTGCTGTCGTTTGGACTGTACTTAAGTATTCATTATCATAAGCCGGCGGGGGAAGCCTCACAACTGGGCGTCAAAGACAGTCTGGTCACGGGGTGGCGCTACGTGTGGCAACGGCCCGGGCTGGTCGAGACCATCGTATTGGGTGGCCTGATCAATGTGTTGTTTGCGGCCATGCGTTTGGTCCTACCATATAACGTTAATCACCTGTACGGCGGAGATTCTTCGCGGTACAGTTATCTGCTAGTGATTCTGGCGGTCGGCGGGATCTTAGGTGGGCTGCGGCTGACACTAAATCGAAATGAACCGCATCGTCGCCAGAACTATCATGATTTGATTTTGGCGGCTGTAGCCATTCTGGTGGCTGGGTTCTGGGCCAACTACTGGGTCCTACTGGTGGTTAGCGGTATCTTTGGTTTTTGTTATTCGTGTTTTGAGATTCGGGCAATTACCATCACCCAGAATCTAACGGAACCAGATTTTTTGGGTCGGATGTTTGGTATCCTGTTCCTGGCTATCGACGCGTTTCAGCCGGTCGGCAGCTTTGTCTTCGGCTTTGTCACGGACTGGCTGGCCAATCTAACACTGGTCATTATTGGTGGCTGCTTGCTGTTAGGTTTAGGGATTATCAATCAGTGGTATCAACGGCTTATCCGGCAGGACTGATTAAGGAAATAAGAGTTGACACTGGTGCGACGGACTTCGTATAATGATTAAAAATATGTTCCTTTAAAGTTGTCCCGTGAGGCAACTAAGGGTGCAACGCTTCTGGACTAGGGAATCAGACTAGTCTGGGCTAAGGGTGGACGCGCACGGTTCCTTACGGGGACTGGCGCGTTTTTTTCTATTTCAGAAGTGGAGGCCTGCTACATGAAAGAACCAGCACGTTACCGTAATCCAGATGCTTTGATTGACATCTGGGAGCGACCTAGTTGGGGTCAATGGTTTGGATTATCGCTTCAGCACTTATTTTCGATGTTTGGATCCACGGTTTTGGTGCCTATTCTGGTGGGGTTAAATCCTGGAATTGCGCTGTTTAGTTCCGGAGTTGGGACGTTGATGTACATTTTGATTACTCGCGGCAAAATTCCCGCCTACATGGGTTCAAGTTTTTCGTTTATCGTGCCCATGGTTGCTTTGATGAGGACGACTGGATACCCGGGAATCGCGCAGGGGACATTAGCGGTGGGAGTGGTCTACCTCATCGTGGCCTTGATTGTGGCGCTGGTAGGGTCGGATTGGATCAACAAGGCCTTGCCCCCCATCGTGGTGGGGCCAATGGTGATGGTCATTGGACTGTCACTGGCTGGCAGTGCCGCTCAGAAGGCGACGGTGGATAATGCCGGAACCTATCACTGGCAGTTCTTTGCGGTGGCAATGGCGACGTTGCTACTAACGGTTGGGTTTAACCTCTATCTACGGGGCTTCCTGTCGCTGATTCCCATTCTGTTGGGAATCGTAAGTGGCTATTTGATTGCGACCATGACGGGGTTGGTCAACTTTAAGCCAGTCATGCAGGCCGCTTGGTTCCAGCTCCCCAACTTTGAGGTGCCGATTCTGAGTTATCCGTTGCACTTCTACTGGGGTGCGGTGGTCAGCCTGGCGCCAATTGCCTTCGTGACGATGACTGAACACATTGGCCACATCACCGTATTGAACGAGTTGACGCACCGAAACTTCTTTGAGGACCCAGGCTTGCATCATACGTTAGCCGGTGATGGTCTGGCTTCCATTATTGCGAGCTTCGTCGGTGGGCCACCCGTCACGTCCTACGGGGAAAATGTGGGGGTTCTGGCCATTACGCGGGTCCACAGTGTCTACGTCCTGATTGGCGCGGCCGTCTTTGCCATTATCTTCAGCTTTGTGGGCAAACTAAGTGCCTTGATCGAGAGTATTCCGAACCCTGTCATTGGTGGTATCAGCTTTCTGTTGTTTGGGGTGATTGCGTCCAGCGGGATGCGTATCCTAATTGAGAAGCACGTTGATTTCAATCAGAAACGCAACCTGATGATTGCCTCGGCCATTCTAGTAATTGGTATTGGGAACGCGTACCTCAAAGTGGGGCAGTACGAGTTTTCTGGGTTGGCAGTTGCGGCGGTGCTGGGTATCGTGTTGAACCTGATTCTACCGCGCGATGATAAGGTGTAATGATTTTGTGCAAATTAATAGAGCTTCAGCGATGTATGTTTTTTCCGCTGAAGCTCTGTTTTATTTATTCTGGTAATATCCGCCTCCGGTAGCCAGGGGATGGCGCCTGCTGTGGGGACCGACTGCGGCCTGAGAAGCGGTCCACAGTCTACCTCGGTAAGTCACCGAGGCGGCCAAGCTCGTCCCACGCAGTAAGCCGACATAAAACGCCAATTAACTGCGTCGACACAGCCGGTACCATCCCTAGCTACCTGCGGCTACGTTGGTGAATTGACATGAAATTTGATTGGTTAAAAAAGTCATTGATTTGAGCTGGCCAAACTGTATTGCAACGTCTAGTAATCTGACATTAGCCGATGTTAGATTTACAGCTTAGCTACGTGGTAGTCATACGCCAGGTTATTACCAATGCATCGTTTACTAATAGGTTATGTACTATAGTAGTCAGCTTATCTATTAGTGAGCGTGATTGAATTATCAATCATAGCCGGCGGAGGCCAGGAGCTGCGCAGTGTCGATGTTCTTAGCGGTTTACCGCTTAGAACATGGGACGTGTTGAGAAACTTGCGGGTTGGGCAAGGTTCTCAACCGCCCTGAAGACTCGGGGTTGTCGAGGCTTCAGGGTTGCCCCACAGCGCAGCTCCTGGCGGCCGCAGGCGGCCAAATGTAAAACCTAACCCCCAATAGAGAAGTAGCGAAGCACGGCCATAGCCATGATACCGATGACCACCACCATGAGTAGGCTCTTAGTCAGCACGCCAGCTAAGGTCGCTGGAATGGCCGCTAGGCAGTTGGCAACATTGAGCGTGGCCAAGTGTCCTGGATTGGCGACGAAGAGGCTTTGGCAGCACAAGGCGGTCATAATCGTGATGGGGACGAAGGTGAGAAAATTGATGAGCCAGGATGGCATCGTCATTTGTTTGACGAAGACGAAGGGGAGCGCTCGGGAGAGCACGGTAATCGCGCCACACCCTAAAATAACCCAAAGTTCAGTTAGACTTATCGCCATTTTTTCATCCCCATTCCAAATAGACAGCCGGCCACAGTGGCGGCCAGTAGCGCAAAGTTTTGACTCATGACGCCAATCGCCAGGTAGTAGACCAAGGCGACGAATGCCATGACGTAGAGCTGCAACGAGATTCCCAGATGCCGGTCACTGATCAGCTGGAGGTAGACCAGGCCAATGAACATGGCAGTGAGGGCAAAGTCGAATCCGAAACGAGTTGGGTCGGCAATCAGACCACCCAACATTGCCCCGATAACGGTTGCAAAGCCCCAGACCAGGTAAGCGACGAGGTTGGCGCCGGATTGCCAGGCGAAGCTGAGTTTGCCCTTGGTTTTATTTTGCTTGTTCATGGCGAGAGCGAACGTTTCATCGGTGACCAGTGACCCAATCAAGAGGTTCTTGAACAGAGACTCATGACGGAAATACTGGGCCAGACTGGTGCTCATCAGAATCATGCGTGAGTTGACCAGGAAGGTGGAAATGAAGATTCCAGAAAGGGGGTCGTGGAGCAGGAGCATGCTGGTAATAATAAATTGCGCTGAACCCGCGTAAACAATGAACGACATCCCCGCAACGACTAAGAGGCTTAAATGACTGGTATGGGCAACGATGCCGAAGGCCAGACCAACGCCAATGTACCCGAAGACGGTGGGGAGGACGTCCCGAACGCCGGATTTAAAGGTAAGTGAAGGATTCACGGACGGACTTCCTTTCTGGTTGATAAAATTATTTTTAACTACCAGTTTAGCGCTGTCGTAGCTTGACGTAAACTAGTAATTTGTTTGTAATTTTGGTAAATGAAAATTCTGGGCAGAAAAGGTTGCAATTAGGTAAAGACGGTTGTATGATACTCTCATTGATAACGAAGAAAGCGAGGGTATGGCGATGAAGATGAACTTAACTGAACTGGCTGCATCAGCTGGTGTTGACGCAAGCCGCATTGAAGAATATGCGAAGAACGGGTTGTTAGGCGAGAATCATTCAACTACGGAATTCGACGATTCGGATTTGTACTGGATCGACATGATTCAATGTTTTCAGGACAACGGAACGTCTTTAGACGACTTATCCGGATTACTGCCACGTTGCCGTAAAGGGCAAACAGCGTTAACCCAGGTGAATTAGTTTAGGTAACGAAATGGTAAAATGCACCATCGAGCAGCTCAGCGAGAATCCTCGCTAGCTGCTTTTTTGTCCATCATGCGCGCAAAAAGACCCATAACACATCTCACTGGGTGTGTTATGGGTCTTAAATTAGTCGATTATTTTTTAACCTGGGCAATCAATTGTTTCATTGCTTGGGCTTGGTAGGCAGCCAAGGCTTGCTTGGTCACTTGTTTTTGTTGGGCAGCGGACATGGTTGGATTCTTCATCATCGCAGCCATGACCTGCTTCTTAACGTAGGCCGTTGCGGCAGTCTTTTGCTGGGCCTTGAAGCTCTTGGAACTGGCCATCTTCTGTAACTGCTTGGCTTGAGTGGTACTCAACACGGTCCAGCTCTTGTTGAGGTAGATGGTGTTGGTTTCCTTCAAGTAAGTGTGGCCGTTACCGGACAGACCAAACCAGAATTTAGCGGCAGTACTCTTGTATTCCCAGTAAACCTTCTTGGTCACGATGCGGTTGGCACCAGCCGTGCGTTTAACCACATTGTTCGTGGTAATCTTAGCCTTAGTATGACTGGTCTTCTTAGCGTTCGCACTGGTCTTGTAAACGTAGACCCGGTGCTTGTCGGCGGTCCCCACTGATTGATAGATCATCATGGGCATTTGCTTGGAAGGGGAGGCGGAGTAGATCTTCTGCGTAGAAGTTTCCGTGACCTTCTGCATGCCAAAGTGGTCGTGGTCGTTTTTAACCATGAAGAAAATACTCGTCAACAGGGCAATTACAGCAACGGCGGTTAACGTGTTGCTGAGCACACGGTTGTGAACGTAAACGTAGAAAGCAAAGGACAAAATGGCGGTAATAATGATAGAAATGATAATCATTAGGCGGCACCTCCTTCAGCAGCAACTTTATTTTCCTTAGCCACTGGTGAATCAACGTCAGCCATGTGTGTTGAGCGGTTACGACCCTTCAAGAAGAAGGCGATGACCAGGGCAACCACACAGAAACCAACGGCAATCCAGAAGGCAGCGTGATACCCAGACAGAGTGGCATTGATGGCACCATCAGCGTAGCTCAGTGGGTTACTCTTTAAGACGTGCTTAGCAGGCATTTGGCCCTTGGTCACGTTAGTCAAGACACTGATCAAAATAGCAGTCCCCACTGAACTGGCAACTTGCCGTTGGGTGTTGTTGACGGCAGTCCCGTGAGAGATCATGTTCAATGGTAAAGCGTTCATTCCGGCAGTGGTGGCTGGCATCATGACCATGGCAATCCCAAACATCCGGATAGCGTAGAGCAAAACAATGTAGATGGTCGCAGTGTCCTTAGTGATCCAGACGAATGGTAAGGTCCCGATGGTCAGTAAGAACATCCCCATCGTAGCCAGACGCTTGGCACCGAACCGGTCAAACGCACGACCGGTAATTGGACTCATGATCCCCATCATCAGGGCACCGGCTAACAGTGTTAATCCAGAATGGAAGGCGGACATGCCCTTGACCATTTGTAGGTAAAGCGGAATAACCATTTCCACCCCAACCATGGCCATATTGACCACGGAACTTAGGATAGCAGCGACGGTGAACTCGCGTGATTTGTAAACCCGGAAGTTCAAGAATGGATCTTTCATGGTCAATTGACGCCAGATGAACAGACCCACGAAGATAAATCCAATCGCTAATGTAGAGAGGACAATCGTGCTACCCCAGCCGTCGTCACCAACGGAGGAGAATCCGTAAAGCATGCTGCCGAAACCAATCGTCGAAAGAACCACGGACAACAGGTCCAAAGGTTCCTTGTGGGTTTCCAGCACACTGTGCATCACCCAGAAACTAGCCAGAATGACGATAGCAACAACGGGAATGATCATCCCGAAGAGGTCCCGCCAAGTCCAGTTGTCAATGACCCACCCAGACAGAGTCGGCCCAATCGCTGGTGCCAGGCCGATAACAATCCCGGCTAGTCCCATGGCAGTCCCTCGTTTGTTAGCAGGGAAGATGGTCAGCATCATGGTTTGCATTAAAGGCATGGAAACACCCACACCTAAGGCCTGAATCAACCGTCCAGCTAATAGCATTGGAAAGTTAACGGCGGACCAACAGAGAATGGTTCCGATTAAGAAAGTCGACATCGCACTGATGTACAGCCACTTCGTACTGATGGTCGTCAGTAACCAAGCGCTGATTGGGATCATGATCCCGCTAACCAGTAAGAATCCAGTAGTCAACCATTGTACGGTGGAGGTCGAAACATCAAAGGCCTTCATCAAGGTAGGGTAGGCGGTACTTAAAATCGTTTGGTTCAGTACCGTACAGAACGTCCCCACTAATAGGAGAACAACGAGCAAGGTCCGGTTATAGGCCTTCCCGTTGGTATCAACAGCAGTTCCCAATTTATATTCCTTCTTTATCCATAAAATTAATTCTGGAATAACTATACGCAGATTAAACGACTTTGTCAACTAGCTTGACAAAGTTTCGAGAATATCTATACTGATTAGAGAAAATGATACAACTGACTGAGAAGTATTTATAAAATTCACAAGCGCTTTCATGGTGATTAAACGGGAATTGCTCCCAAATTAAAATCCGTGAGGAAGGGTGGGAAATTTTAAGATGATGGAAGATTCAAAAAATTTGTTGAAAAAAGTGACCGTTGAAAAATTAAGCTTTGGCATTGGTGACGTGGCGGCAGCGACTGGCGTCTCTCAGAGCCAGCTTCGGTATTGGGAGAGCAAGGGCTACATCCAAAGTGAAGTCATCAATGGCAGTAAGAATCGTAAGTTTACCTATAAGACGCTGATCAACGTGCAACAGATCAAAACGTCTTTAGATGATGGGTTTACGCTGGCCGGTGCCGCCAAGCAGATGCAAACACGTGCAGATTATTTCGACACGTTACGGTCATTCTTTGAATCCCGGTTTGAGGGGATGGCGGTCACGGATGAACGCACTGAAATCAACTTGGGCGCCTTTGATCCGGAACCTGGTAAGGACCTCGTTGCCCGGCGGGTGGAAAATAAATGGCAATTTACGCTGATAGATCACACGAAATAGGCCGCTTCCATTGTTTATCCCGCTTAACAATGGTAGTCTGAAGTAGCGGGAGGACTTTTCGTGCCCGGCAGAAAAAACTTTCGATACCAATCGATCTTCTGGCTGGATTGGTGGTCAATCATGTTGTTGACGTGTTGTGAAACCAGGCGAATAACCATTAGTAATAGCGCGTTTATCTTGCGCATGGACTACGTTGGCACATGCTAGCGTAAGCAATCGTGAAACTAAAACGACGTGTTTTTTTGGAAAATTGAACACTTTTTGATTTTTCTCTCGCCCGGCACCGCTCCCGTGGCACCTACCAAGTTTAGAAAGTTCTTGGTGGGTGCTTTTTTGGTCCAAAATTTTCAGGTGACTGGGCAATAAATATCTTAATTTTCGTGAAAACTGACATGAAAACGTTCGGAAAATGAATAATTCATTAGAAGTTAAAAGGTGCACAATCCTTGATATTACTTGTTTTCATGACAATTAAGAAAAAATGTTAGCAAATTTGGTAGTCTTTGGTTGTATTCTTGCGTCAGCGTGTTAAGATTACAAAATCGTCAAAAACAAAAAACACGAAAATTAAAAGGATGGTGTTATACATGCTGTTACGACAAGCTACTATGGCCGACTTACCACAAATTGAATCTATTATCCGTGATGGGCGAGAGTTACTCGCTGCCCAATCCGTAGACCAATGGCAAGGGACGTACCCAAGTACTTCGATCATCGTCGACGACATTCACCAAGGGTGGACCGTCGTCTTAGAGGAAGACAACGAAATTTTGGGGACTGCTGCCGTCATTCCGGGGGAAGATGCTAACTATGAACGGATCGATGGGCAATGGTTGACTGACCAAGCGCCTTACTTAGCGATCCACCGCGTAGCAGTATCAAGCCACCATCGTGGTCGCGGTTTGGCTGGCGAACTGTTCCAACGGATCTTCGCACAAATCGACAAGGCTGAAAATATTGAAAGCATTCGGATTGACACGCACCCAGACAACAAGGGGATGCAACACGTGATCAAGAAGAATGGTTTCACCGAAACTGGCATGATCGACCTGATCAACCAGGATCTTGACGGTGTGAAGGATTACGCCTACGAACGGGTAACTGCCCACATCAACCCAGCTCATTTGGTTGAAATCAAGGCTACTAAATAATTTAAATCTACTATATATAAGGGTTGGTTTCGCTTTCATGCGAACCGGCCCTTTTTTGGTCGGTGGTTAATGGTGAGTTGGCGCCCAAGCGGTCAGACAACTACGCCTGTGGGGACCGGACCAAGCCATAGGGCGGTCTTGGCCCTCGTCTTCAAGCCTTGAAACCCACAAGTCTTGAAGGCGTCCCAGTCTAGTAAGTCCGAATAGGTCGCTCGGACTAACTAGACTTTCACGGGCTCCGTTGTCCGACCACTTGGGCTGGATTTGCCGTTAAAGACAATGGGGAGGCAGCATGTCACTTGTAATGTGGGGAAGGTGGTCGTATCTCTGACCAGTCGCAGATAATGTGAATCACAGATAGAAATGTGGGATGGATTACTGATAGATAACTGAACGTTTTACCAGTTACCAATTGATCTTTTGCAATTTCTATGCAGAAATCCCCACAACATTTTTTCTGGATGCCCCTAACCGGCTTTTCATTCATGCCAAACTCTGCGATAATGGAGGCTAGTTAAGCTAATGGGGGGCGTTTACGTTGGAGAAGAGTGGGCTCACGGGGAGCCGGTTTCTGTTGGTAACAATTTTGAACGTTGTGATCACCGTGTTCGAGCTATTAGGGGGAATCCTGTCGGGCAGTCTCTCACTGTTGTCTGACGCGTTTCATAATCTTGGAGACGCTCTGTCGGTGGTCTTGAGTTACATTGCCCACCGGATTGGCGGTCGGCAACAGACACGTAGCAACACGTTTGGGTATCGGCGAGCCGAAATTTTGGCGGCCTTATTGAACGCTGGCATCCTCATCGTGATTTCGGTCGTGTTGGCGATTGAAGCGGTCCGACGGTTGATGCACCCCGAACCAGTCAAAGGTGACATCATGTTGGTGGTAGCGGTCGTTAGTTTCTTAGCCAACTTGCTTTCGACGGTCTTATTGAACCACGGGGCCAAGCACAATCTAAATATTCGGGCGACCTACCTACACTTGCTCAGTGATGCGTTGGCGTCCGTCGGCGTGATCATCGGAGCCGTGCTGATTACCGTTTGGCAGATTTACTGGGTCGACCCAGTGATTACGATCCTGGTGGCTGGCTATATCAGCTATGAGTCGTGGCCCATCATTAAGCAGACATTTGATATTCTGATGGAGGCGTCACCGGCGCTGGACTACGAGGGGATTTCACAAGATCTCACGGCGTTGCCTGAGGTTGAGGGCGTGCACCATTTGCACGCTTGGCAGATCGACGAGAATAACGTGGTGGTCTCCGTGCACGTGAACATGGACGACTTACCATTGAGTCAGGTCGAACCGATTTACCGGCAGATTGAAGCCATTCTGTGTCGGAAATATGGGGTGAACCACGTGACGATTCAAGCTGAATGCCACCGGGGTGAGAACGAGTCGCTGTTTTATCAGCAAAATGATTGGCGGCATGATTAATTAAGCTTGCACTTTGCTGAGTTTCGCGGTATAAAGGAATCACAATTCTAGATGAGGTGAACAATAAATGACTCCTATGAAGGAGGATTATTTAAAAATTATTTTTGAGCTGGGTGGGAAACAGAAAAAGGTTTCCAATAAGCAGATTGCAATCAGCTTAAATATTGCAGCGGGCTCAGTAACCGAAATGGTTAATAAGATGGCCGCTGAGGGGCTGGCAGAACACACGCCGTATGCCGGTATTTCTCTGACTAATCGAGGAATTCGGTTGGCTGAAGACTTGGTTCGCAAGCACCGGATTTGGGAAGACTTTTTAGTTGAAAAACTAGATTACGAACTACCCGATGTACACGATGAGGCCGAAGTTTTGGAGCATGTGACGAGTCCCAAATTGGTCAATGCACTGGATGATATGCTCGGCCATCCGACTCACTGTCCCCATGGTGGCGTGATTCCTGACCGTTTTGGCCACTATCACGAGGATAGCCACACGGTGTTGAACGACGCCGAAGATGGGTCTGTGGTGACGGTCGATCGGTTTATTGACAACCATGATCTGTTAACGTACTTAGGTGACTTGAAGCTTGATATCGGCGACCAACTACGTATTTTGAAGCACGATCCGTTTGAAGGGCCAGTGACCGTTCAGAATTTAACGGATGATGCCCAACTAATTGTGAGTTACAAGGCCTCACACTATATCTTTGTTAAGTAATTGATCTGGCGAATCATTTCCGGGCGCTATCCGCGGAGTGGTTCGCTTTTATTGTGCCGCCGACCTTTTAGGAAAACCTTAATGTCTTGAGATTTCCTAGAAATTTATTGGTGGGGTGGTATACTCATTTCTAGGGGATTTTCCCAGAATCGGGTATGACGAAAGGAAACTATTATCATGATGCTATTTAATCGTGATCGGGACCGACCATGGAAGTTTACGCTTGCCACGCTACTGTTCCTGATTATTGCTTTCTACATAAAAATGCAAAACGCTTACGTTGATTTCTTGGATTCGTCAATCGTTGACATTATCCAAAAAAATCAGCCGGGCTGGAAGACGTTATTGTACCGTGGGGTGACCAGCTTGGCGGAACCTAAGTTAGCCATTATCTGGGTCTTGGTCTTGGCCTTCTTCCTGTGGGGCTTTAAGTTCAAGGTGCCGGCGTTGTGGTGTTTAGCCACCTTAGCGGGTGGGGATGTTCTGGCGACCATCGTCAAGGACGTTGTCAAACGTGCTCGTCCAAGCGCCCATCTAGCCATTGACGATGGGTTTAGCTTTCCCAGTGGTCACGTCTTTGGGACGTTCCTAATCGTCGCTATGATTTGGATCATCTTAATTCCAATGATTATGACGGTTTGGAAGGCCTGGTTGGTGCGCATCATCCTGATTATCTGGATGGCACTGGTGATGATTTCACGGGTCTACCTCAATGCCCATTTCCCAACTGATACGTTTGGTGCTTTGTTACTGGGCTACCTATGGTTGCAGTGTGCAGAAGGCTTGTACATCCGTTTCGCGCCGGTCATGCAGAAATGGCCGTTCTTGAAACGTTCTGAAATTTAAATTAGGCAAAATTAAAACGTCGGTACCGACTCCGTTGAGGAGTAGTACCGACGTTTTTTGTAGTTTAACTAAAGGTTGAAAGCACTGACACATTCACTGTGCCTGATACAACAAGGATTAAGTATTGGAGTTTAGTCAGATATAGTGGGAAGTTATCGCCTTACCGTGCGCCAAATTTGGACTGGAACGCTGTGGGCAGGACGGGGCAAGCCCAAGGGCGGTCTTGCCCCTCGCTTGAAGCCGCAAAGCACGTCTTCAAGTCGCCATTTTCAAGAAAAACACTTGAAAATCCCACGGCTGAGTCCAAATTTGGCTCACTCTCGGCTACCTAGTGGCGCACCAATAATATTGCGTAAGTACTGTCATTCAGGCGTTTAAACTAGTTTAGTTTCCAAGAACCTGTTTAACCGGAGGGGGTCAGTGGTGGAGCCAGCTGTGTCGACGGTGTTAGCCGATTCTCGGATTACAGCGTGGGACGTGTTTGGAGACTGATGGTTTTTCAGGCTTCAAACCGAGCCGCAGGACCGATTTTCAGGCCGGAGGCGTTCCCCCACAGCGGGCGGAATCTCTGACCGCCGCAGGTGGCTGGTGAGACGAATTTTAAGTCTATGGCACCCGAGCCAACCAGGGCCGGAGATTAAGGAAGTTCAGTCAGCCATTCATTGGCTAGATCCAACCAATGGGCCACATGTGGCAGGTCCGTTCCTGGTTTCCAAGCCGTGACTGAATTAGCCAAAGCCAAACCGTGGGGGCCTTGATGGAAGACGTGTAATTCAGTGTCCACCCCCGCGGCGATGGTTGCCTGAGCATAGGCGAGGGCGTTTTGAACGGGGACCAGCGGGTCGGCAGCTGTCACCCAGATAAAGGTCGGAACATTGCTGGCGGTTACCTGTTGGTCGGCAGCAATGCTTTGGGGATCGTCTGTCCAGCTAGCTAAAGTTGCGTCATCGTTTGGGAAGCCAGCGGCCGGTGTGATTACCGGATAGCCCAAGATAACGGCCCGTGGCTTGATTTGTGCTGGTGTGGTTCCAGCCAACTGGTTGAAAGCCGCGTCGTGCCATAAATTATTAAATAACGCCGTGATATGGCCACCAACTGAAAAGCCGGCTATAATCAGATTGTCCGCTTGGATTTGCCAAGCGGTTGAATTTTGCCGAATCAGTGCTAAACTCTGGGCTAACTCAACCACGGGTGTCGGCAACAGGGGCTGTTTTTCACCGACGAATGAGTAGCGGAGGAAGAAGGCTTGGTAACCGCGGGCAAACCACGCCATGGCTAGGTCTTCCGCCTGTTGCTCCGGAATGTGCGTGTACGAGCCACCAGGGACGATGACGACGGCGGGGTAAGTTAATGTGGTATCTTCGGGTTGCCGCAAGTAGCCCTGCAGGTAAACGGCGGAATCGCTAGCAAGTGACTGGGTAATGATTTTCAAATGTGAACCCTCCCAAAATAAAATCGTGCGAGTCAGGTAATAGCACTCGTACTGATGAAACTATAGGGATATTGTACCGCAATTAAGAAGTCCATTGAAGGAAGTGGTCTGTCATGACAGTAGTGTTTAGAACAACAAGATTGATTCTTCGGCCGTTAGTTGAAAGCGACCTGACAGCGTATCAACGGCTGGTCACCCAACCAGAAATTGCCAAGCTCGCTGGGGCAGCGGCTCATCCCAGCAAGATGGAGGTAGCTCAGTGGTTACAGGCCGACCGGCGCAACCCCTATTCACGAGCCATTGTGGATAAGCAAAGTAACCAGTTGATCGGTGTGATCGTGTTCTATGATCGGGTTACCGCGGAAGGGCAACCAGACCCCTTGGCAGTTGACCTCGGCTATTTACTGGACCCAGCTTACTGGGGAAGTGGGTTAATGACTGAGGCGCTACAGGCACTATTAGCAGGTTTGCCAGTCGGCATTCAGATTTGGGCAACCAGTCTGGTGGAGAATCAACGGTCCCGCCGAGTATTAGAAAAATTAGGTTTCCAAACTTTGGACGAACATTTTATGGCAATTTCCGGGATGAGCCTAACGCCGGTACCACAAGCTTTATACCGGTTGGTAACCACGAAACCGACAAATTAATTGACTCTAATCGCAATTTAATCTTGCAATGTTTCGGACGGATGAGTATACTACAAAGTATCGAATAGAAGAGGCGCGACCAACAAGAGTCGCTTTCCTGAGATGGGTCACATCGCAGAGGGAAAGTTAAAGGGGCGGTCGCCGAAACTTGTAAGTGAGGACATAGCTTGCAGGTTGGGTCCTGGTTTAACAGATCAGGGACTGTCGCAGCCAAATATGGGTTGCGGGGCGCTTTCAACGATATTGACTTGGAATAATGAACTTTCCAATCTCTTTCGCTAAGCTTTTCTGCGGAAGGGATTTTTTCGTTCACTAGGTCGTTTCGAGGAAGTCCTTCTATAAAAAGAAGGAGGAAACATTTATGGAACAAAGCATGACAAACGCAACAACGAGTGAGGCCTCAGATCAGGTTAAGCGGGGACTCAAGACGCGTCACGTTTCAATGATTGCGTTAGGTGGTTGTATTGGTACAGGATTATTCGTCGCAAGTGGGTCGGCAATTTCGACTGCCGGGCCTGGTGGTGCGTTAGTTGCGTACGTTGCCATGGGATTGATGGTGTACTTCTTGATGACTAGTTTAGGGGAAATGGCTACGAACATGCCAATTTCAGGTTCATTCGCCGCTTACTCCGCTAAGTATGTTGATCCAGCTTTAGGGTTTGCCATGGGGTGGAACTATTGGTTCAACTGGGCCATCACCGTTGCCGTTGATATTTCGACTGCTGCTCTGGTTATGAAGTTCTGGTTACCAGGTGTACCGGGTTGGATCTGGAGTGCAATTGCGTTAGTTCTGGTCTTCACGATCAACGCCTTTTCCGTTCAAGCCTTTGGTGAAACGGAATTCTGGATGTCATTGATCAAGGTTATCACCATCTTCATCTTCTTAGCCGTTGGGATTTTAACCATTTTTGGTATCATGGGTGGTCATGCCACTGGCTTGGAAAACTTCACCTACAAGAAGGCCCCATTCGTTGGCGGCTTCCCAGCAATTCTGAGTGTGTTCGTGGTTGCCGGATTCTCATTCCAAGGTACTGAATTAGTTGGTATCACGGCCGGTGAATCTGAAGACCCTGCGCACAGTGTTCCTAAGGCAATCAATTCTGTTTTCTGGCGGATCATTTTATTCTATATTCTAGCTATCTTTGTTATCGCCGCCGTCTTACCATACACGAGTCATGATTTGTTAGGTTCTTCTGCAACGGATATTGCTATCAGTCCATTCACGTTGGTCTTCAAGCGGGCTGGTTTAGCCGCAGCTGCCAGTGTCATGAACGCGGTTATCTTGACCGCCGTTATCTCTGCTGCTAACTCAGGGATGTACGCTTCCACCCGGATGTTGTACTCTCTGTCTAAGGAAGGTTATGCCCCAAGTTTCTTCGAACGGACGGGTCACAACGGGATTCCTTACCCTGCACTGTTTGCAACGACGTTTATCGCTGCATTGACGTTTATCAGTAGTATTGCCGGTCCTCAGATCTACATGTGGTTAGTTGCTGCTAGTGGGTTGACCGGGTTCATCGCTTGGTTTGGGATTGCTTTGTCACATTACCGGTTCCGTCGGGCCTTCATCAAGCAAGGTCATCAACTGAAGGAATTGGGCTACCATGCAAAGTGGTTCCCAGTGGGTCCTATCTTAGCGTTGGTACTCTGTGTCGCCGTTATCGTGGGTCAAGATCCACAATCCTTCTTCTCTGGTAACTGGGAACAAGTTCTGGTTACTTACATCAGTGTGCCATTAGTCTTAGTGCTCTACATTGGGTACAAGATCAAGAAGCACACGAAGTTGATTCCATTGAGTGAAGTTGACGTTTCTCCAGTTCACAAGGACGGAACTTTGAAGGAAGTTAAGACTGAAGCTGCAGCCAACGATTAATTTGAGATTGTGTGGGCAATTGAAATTAAATAAATAATGAAACGGCGACTAGTCCGGGCAAAACCTAACTAGTCGCCGTTTCTTGTCGGTAAATTAGCCACTTTAGTGAAATCGACACGGGTAAATTTACCACGACATATTGTCTTTTATACTTGAGGTTGGTACAATATGTGGTGTTGAAATTTTGGCCGGGGAAAAGCCCGGTGCGCCAGTTATTAAAGGAGAGAATTGCATGCTTGTACTATCGGGAACTATCGGAGCCGGCAAAACGAGTTTGACCACGTTGCTAGCCGAACATTTAAACAAACCAGCATTTTATGAATCAGTGGATGACAACAAGATCTTGCCGTTGTTCTACCAGAACCCCCAAAAGTATGCATTCTTATTGCAAATCTACTTTTTAAACAAGCGATTGGATAGCATTAAGGCTGCCAACGCCGATGATGAGAGTGTCTTAGACCGCTCAATCTTTGAAGATTCCTTACTCTTTCATTTGAACGCCGATTTAGGTCGGGCCACCACGACGGAAGTTGATATTTATGACTCCTTACTGGCCAACATGATGCAAGAATTGCCAGACGCAACGCACAAGAAGAACCCGGACCTCTTGATCCATATCAACATTTCGTTTGAAACGATGTTGGAACGGATTGAGAAGCGCGGTCGTTCTTATGAACAAGTTGCTAATGATCCTAGTTTGTACGAATACTATCAACAACTTGATCAACGTTACGTGAACTGGTACAACAGTTACGACAAGTCACCAAAGATGCAAATTGACGGTGATCAGCTGGACTTCGTTGAAGACGCAGCGGCTCGTAAAGAGGTTCTGCGGTTGATCGACGAAAAGATTGCGTCGCTTTAATCATTGCTTCTGAGATTAAAATACGTTATGATGTGATTAATCAAAAACACGTGGTGCCTTTCAAGTAGACGGCCAGAGAAGCGGGGAAAGCTGCAAACCGCAACGTCGAAAATTCCAGCACTAACTAAAGTGGGCGGGTAATTCCGCACGGTGCAGACCGTTATCATGTTCAAGGGTATGACTGGGAGACCAGCCATGAACTTGGGTGGTACCGCGAAGGTCTTCGTCCCATGTGACGGAGGCCTTTTTTGTGTACTATCCGCGAAATTGAGAGGAGCTAATCAAATGTTAGATTTAAAGTTGATTCGTACGGAACCAGATTTTATCAAGGAAAAGTTAGCCACCCGTGGCGTCGATCCTGCTGAAATCGACGATTTACTGGCCTTAGACGAAAAGCGGCGTTCGCTCATTGTTAAGAGTGAAACCATGAAGGCCCAACGGAACACAGTTTCTGATGAGATTTCTCAATTGAAGCGTAACAAGCAAGACGCTGATGACAAGATTACTGAAATGCGCCAGGTTAGTGCTGACATCAAGGAAATCGACAATGACTTGGATGACTTAAAGACGCAAGTTCACGATGCAGCCGCTCATTTGCCCAACATTCCAGACGATAGCGTTCCCGTTGGCTTGACGGAAGACGGCAGTGTTGAACTCCGTCGGTGGGGCGAAAAGCCTAACATGGATTTCACTGCTAAGGCCCATTATGAAATCGGGGAAGACCTCGGTATTTTGGACTTTGAAGCTGGCGCTAAGGTTTCTGGTAGCCGGTACCTGTACTACTTGGGCCTAGGTGCTCGGTTGGAACGGGCAGTCTATAACTTCTTCTTGGATCAGAACACGGAAGCTGGCTTCAAAGAAGTCTTGCCACCATACATCGTGAACGATGACTCCATGTACGGGACTGGTCAATTCCCTAAGTTCAAGGAAGATGTTTATCAGTTACGTGACGAGGAAATGACGCTGATTCCAACGGCTGAAGTGCCATTGGTCAACTACTACCGAGACGAAGTTATTCCGGAAGAGGATTTACCAGTCTGGTTTACTGCCTTAACACCTGCCTTCCGTTCTGAAGCTGGGAGTGCTGGTCGTGATACTCGAGGATTGATTCGGTTACACCAATTCAACAAGGTTGAAATGGTGAAGTTCTGTAAACCAGAAAATTCTTGGGATGAACTGGAACACCTGACGAAGCACGCTGAGGACCTGCTACAGAAGTTAGGCTTGGCCTACCACGTGATTACGTTGACCACCAGCGACATGAGTTTCACGGCCGCTAAGACCAACGACCTGGAAGTTTGGTTCCCAGAACAAAACACGTACCGGGAAATTTCTAGCTGTTCTAACACAACGGACTTCCAAGCACGACGAGCTCACATCCAATACCGTGATGACAACGGCAAGCTACAATACGTTCACGCCTTGAACGGTTCCGGATTAGCCGTTGGGCGGACGGTCGCTGCTATCCTGGAAAACTACCAAAATGCTGATGGCTCCGTAACGGTTCCAGAAGTATTGGTTCCTTACATGGGCGGCGTTACTAAGATCACGAAGTAATTAAGTCAATTTAACCAAATAGACGTCCAATGACGGGGCTAATTTAACCAAATAGACGTCCAATGACGGGGCTGATGACCACTTGGTGGGTCATTGGCCCCGTTTTCGTGTGCATGGGCTTATACGGGCAGTTAAGGCCGACTATTTATCGATGTGATGTGCCGCCCAAGTGTGCCGCCCAAGAGTTCAGACACTGCGCCTGTGAGGCCCGGACCAAGCCGAAAAGCGGTCTTGGTCCTCGCCTTTAAGCCTTGAAAATCACAAGTCTTAAAGGTCGGCCTAGACCTGTATGCCCGAGAATACCGCTCGGACCAACAGGTCTTTCACGGGCTTCGTGCCTGATCACTTGGGCTGGAAGTGGTGTGACCCATGTATTTCGGCGGGTGGGTACGCAGTTGCCAGTCATTAGTAGACAATATTTAGGCTGACAGTGTGCCGGGATACTCTTACTAACGAAATTTGCCCAAGATTTGTAATCCTTATTTTGAAGATAGACTAGATACTGCTTATAAAAAGGCATTAACATTGGTATCATCAGCATAGGCGGGGGGTAAGCCTGATTGGCGGAATAAGCAAAGCTAATCTCGCGGTCTTCAA
Organism: Levilactobacillus tongjiangensis; assembly: GCF_003946345.1. Lineage (GTDB taxonomy): Bacteria > Bacillota > Bacilli > Lactobacillales > Lactobacillaceae > Levilactobacillus > Levilactobacillus tongjiangensis. The sequence goes on along the minus strand of NZ_RHNY01000005.1, from coordinate 144,542 downwards.
TGATCAACCGTGAAAATGAATCGTGGGCTGACATTGAACTCAGGTAACGAATTATTGATAACTATGCAGTTGCGTTGGAAAGATTCATTCTTTGATGAGAGATGGCGCGAGGTTCAAAAGGTAAGTTGGCTGGTTAGGGCGATTCTGAAAGAATCGGGCTTTAAGTTAGGGAGGGATGATGACAATGGCGGTCAGCCAGCCATGTAGGCAGAATTTTCACGGCTAAAAATCGCCTATTACTGGGGATTTCTTTGACCTGAGCAAACTTTTTGCAAAAAAATGTAAAAAGGGGGTAGCTTTTTTTTCGTGGGTAGGATACAATATTATTTGTTGTTACGAGAGTAGTTATTCAGTTCGCGAATATTTATTCAAAATATTTCAAAAATTTGGTTGACAACTTATCGCTGGCATGGTAAATTATAATAGTTGTTTCGAACGAGCGCATCAACGTTCGCTTAAGACATTATGGAGGATTAGCTCAGTTGGGAGAGCGTCTGCCTTACAAGCAGAGGGTCACAGGTTCGAGCCCTGTATCCTCCATTGGGACCCATCGTCCCTGGCGTTAGTTCGTCAACCATTGCAGGTGTGGCGGAACTGGCAGACGCGCTAGATTTAGGTTCTAGTGTCTTATGACGTGGGGGTTCGAGTCCCTTCACCTGCATAACCGAATATTGCAAAATATATTCAACATATATTTTGCCGACTTAGCTCAGTTGGCAGAGCATCTCACTAGTAATGAGGAGGTCGGAGGTTCGAATCCTCTAGTCGGCATGGCACCAAATTTAATAGCCAATTTGCGGAAGTAGTTCAGTGGTAGAACATCACCTTGCCATGGTGGGGGTCGCGGGTTCGAATCCCGTCTTCCGCTTTTGCCCTTTTGCCGGGGTGGCGGAATTGGCAGACGCACAGGACTTAAAATCCTGCGGTCAGTGATGACCGTACCGGTTCGATCCCGGTCCTCGGCATTTAATTTAATAATAATTATGCACCCATAGCGCAACTGGATAGAGTGTCTGACTACGAATCAGAAGGTTGTAGGTTCGACTCCTACTGGGTGCATTTTTGTCGCTTATGAATAACCCCATAAGCATTTTTTCGGGAAGTAGCTCAGCTTGGTAGAGCACCTGGTTTGGGACCAGGGGGTCGCAGGTTCGAATCCTGTCTTCCCGATTTACTGACTCATGGTCAGCGGGCTATTTCGGGAAGTAGCTCAGTTTGGTAGAGCACCACGTTCGGGACGTGGGGGTCGCAAGTTCAAATCTTGTCTTCCCGATTTTTTTATCCCGATTAACTTAAATTAAACCGTCGGCAGTCGCCTTCCTTACGAATCGTTTGGAAGTCGGCTGTCTTTTTGGTATGATAGTTTACCAGGACTTATTCAGAAAGGACGGTCTAATCCGTTGCATTTTGTCTGAAAGTTCGTATAATATTAGTCAACATTAGTCAAGACGACTGCATTGAAGGGGGGACGATAATGGAGAATCAAAATATTTCAGATATTATTGAGTCTTACCTTAAGCAGATATTGGCTGAGTCCCAGCAGGTAGAGATCCGCAGAGCAGAAATTGCTGACCAGTTCAACGTTGTTCCGTCACAGATCAACTACGTGATTAAGACTCGCTTCACGATTCAGGACGGTTATGTCGTTCAGAGTAAGCGTGGTGGCGGGGGCTATATTCGAATCGAAAAGGTTAAATTACTAGATAATTTAGACTTCATTGATTCGTTGGTGTCCGCAGTTGGCGACCACATCACCCGGCACGATGGGTTAGCGGTCGTTCGTAGCCTGTTTGAGGCCGGCGCAATCAACCGGCGGGAAACGAATATTATTCTGGCAGCCATCGATAAGGATGCCGTCAGTACCGGAGACCGCGAGTTGGATCAACGTGTGCGGGCCCAGATTCTGATTTCGATTTTGAATCATTTGCGCTATGAGAGCTAAGAAAGTGAGGAGTTGCAATGGACAACCTATTTACACCGAGTGCTAAAAGCGTTTTAGTCTTAGCACAGGAACAAGCCAAGTATTTCAAGCACCAAGCGGTGGGGACGGAACATTTACTGCTTGCCCTCACGATTGAGAAGAACGGCATCGCAAACAAAGTCTTGCAACAATTTTCAGTGACTGACGACGATGTCAGAGAAGAAATTGAACGATTCACAGGTTATGGCACGCTGGCCAACATGGATAAGGATAGTTACTTGCCTTATTCACCAAAGGCCAAAGCAATGCTTGCCCTGGCTGGTGATGAGGCCAAACGTTTGGGTGCGACCAAGATTGGGACGGAACATCTCCTATTGGCACTCTTGAGCGATGAAACAATCTTATCATCCCGAATTTTAAAGAACTTAAATGTAGAACTTGCCGATGCCCGGAAGGTTGTTTTACGTAAGTTGGGTATTTCTGATACGCCAAAGCGGCGGAGTGAAGCCCGTGCTCGTAGAGGGGCACCACAAGGCGGTACGCCAACGTTGGACTCCTTGGCACGTAACTTAACCGACTCAGCTAAAGAAGGCCGGATGGACCCTACTGTGGGCCGTGACAAGGAAGTCAAGCGGGTCATTCAGATTCTTAGCCGCCGGACCAAGAACAACCCCGTTTTAATTGGGGAACCTGGTGTTGGTAAAACGGCGATTGCTGAAGGCTTAGCCCAACGCATCGTCGCTGGTGATGTGCCAGAAGATATGCAGAACAAGCGGTTGATGATGCTCGACATGGGATCATTAGTTGCTGGAACCAAGTATCGTGGTGAATTTGAAGACCGGTTGAAGAAGGTTATCGAAGAAATCTATAATGATGGCCAAGTCATCCTCTTCATTGATGAATTACACACGCTGATTGGTGCCGGTGGTGCTGAAGGGGCAATTGATGCCTCCAACATCTTGAAGCCAGCATTAGCTCGAGGCGAACTCCAAACCATTGGGGCGACGACGTTGGATGAGTACCAAAAGTACATTGAATCCGATGCCGCACTGGAACGTCGGTTTGCGACGGTTCAAGTCAATGAACCAACTGAACCAGAAGCCTTGCAGATTTTGAAGGGCTTACGGTCGCGTTATGAAGATCACCATCACGTTAACATCACTGATGAAGCGGTAGAACAAGCCGTTAAGTTGTCCAGCCGTTACATCAGCGACCGGTTCTTACCTGATAAGGCCATTGATTTGATGGATGAGGCTTCTGCTAAGGTCCGTATCGACCAGATGGACAAGCCAACTGCTGCTTCAAAGCAGAACCAAGAAATTAAGGATTTAGCTGACGAAAAGGAAAAGGCGATCGAAAGCCAAGACTTCGAGCGAGCAGCTAACTTACGGACGGAAGAAATGAAGTTACGTGAGAAAATTCAAGCCCGTGAAGCCAAGGAAGCTGCTTCTAAGAAGGATGACGACCGTCATTACACGTTGAACGTGACTGGTGAAGATATCGCTGACGTGGTTGCTGAATGGACTGGTGTTCCTGTGACGCAGCTGAAGCAAACTGATGCTGATCGCTTAGTCAACTTGGAAAAGATTCTGCACCAACGGGTTATTGGTCAAAAGGAAGCCGTTTCTGCGGTTTCTCGAGCGATTCGGCGTGCTCGTTCCGGGTTAAAAGATCCGAACCGGCCAATTGGGTCATTCATGTTCCTGGGACCAACTGGTGTTGGGAAGACCGAATTGGCTAAGGCGTTGGCTGAAGCTATGTTTGGCTCCGAAAACAACATGATTCGGGTCGACATGAGTGAATACATGGAGAAGTACTCAACTAGTCGTTTGATTGGGTCAGCTCCAGGTTACGTCGGCTACGATGAAGGTGGCCAATTGACCGAAAAAGTTCGGCAAAAGCCATACTCCGTCGTCCTATTTGATGAAGTGGAAAAAGCTCATCCAGATGTCTTCAACATTCTATTGCAGGTGTTGGATGATGGTTACCTGACCGACTCCAAGGGTCGTAAGGTCGACTTCCGGAACACGATTCTTATCATGACGTCTAACTTAGGAGCTACTAAGTTACGTGATGAAAAGACCGTTGGATTTGGTAAAGAGGACATGGCCAACAACTACAGTGCGATGGCTTCAACCATTAGGGAAACACTGAAGCAATCCTTCCGGCCAGAGTTCTTAAACCGGATCGATGAAACAGTCATCTTCCACTCATTACAACGGCCAGAATTACACGAAATTGTGAAGCTCATGGCCAAGCACATTGTTGACCGGGTTGCTGAACAAAACATCAAGCTGAAGATCACTCCAGCAGCCATTGACGTGGTTGCCAAGGCTGGTTTCGACCCTGAATACGGGGCACGGCCAATTCGGCGGGCACTGCAGACACAGGTCGAAGATAAATTGAGTGAATCTCTGCTGAACGGTGAAGTTAAGACTGGCGACCAAGTCACTATCGGGGCAACCCGTGGTGAAATCACCATTAACGTAAAGGCAGCGACGGAAAAGGCTAAGCCCGATGCCGTAGCAAATCACTAATTAAAGTTAGACAAGAATGGGGGATGCCTAAGGGTATCGTCCATTTTTTGTGGGGTAAAATTCATAAAGCGATAATACTTTTAAAAGACAATTGTGTCATAATCTGACTGCTTAGACGATTAATCGATACCCAGTTGAATCGGGGATGTCTATTGTAATGAAACGATTGGATATCTTTCCACTGGGGAGTAGCCGCTGATCTGCTGCACGACGGCGTAAGATATACGATATAGCTGATTCGAGTGTTAGCTATACTTAGCAAGACTGATGGGGAGAATAACAGTTGGGGCCTCGGACGGCCTAAAGATCGGCGGCAATTTCGTACAAGTGACTGATACTTGGCCTAGCTGGTGATAAGCGAATTGTGGTACACTGACAACATAACAAAACAGGAAAGGATGGGGGTCATGAAGAGAGAGGAGCAACTCACACACACGCATGCAGCCATTTTAAAAGCTGCGCGCGGACAATTCTTATCTCAAGGATACTCGGCCACTTCAACACGGGACATCGCCCATGAGGTTGGCATTACGCAACCAGCACTTTACCATCATTTCAGTGATAAGGAAGTTATTTTTCTTGAGGTCATTAAAAGTGTGGGGCAGGAAGTTCAAACGGGTCTTAACCAGGCAAACGATCAATTAGCTGCGGAAACGTCTCCTGACCCGGTTGGGGCGTTAGCGACCATTACGGAGGTCCTTACGGAGGTCCATCCACGGGATGTCTTTACCGTGATCCACAGTAGCTTCCGGTATTTGAAGCCGGAGAATCAGCGTCAGTTAGGTATGGTTTTCATGCAGGACTATTTAGCACCACTAGAACGGTTCTTTAGTTTAGGAATCGTTAGTTTGCAGCCCCATCTGTCGGCCAAAGACGCGGCATCGTTCTATTTAACTAGTCTGAGTCCCTTATTTAATTCGTTCCATCACGTAGGGTCAGCCGATGCTTCGCAGCATGAACAGACGGTTGCTTTGATTCGACTGATCTTATTTGGCGTTGCCGTCAAAAAGTGAGTCGTCCATATTGACATTGGTCAGTAAATTTAGTACTATATCATTTGTATGCAACTGTGAACTGAAATTGGATGCGCCGATATATTGTCCGGCAGCGTCCGTTATAAGAAGCCAAAAGCAAACTTTGGGTTTGTTTTTGGATTTTTTTTGCCAAAAAACCAGAGAAAAACGCATTTGTAATCAAAATGTAATATTCTGGATTGGCCAGTTTACAGAATAAATAGGAGAGGTGAACAACTTGGCAGGACACTTAGTGAAATACGGGAAACACCGTACGCGCCGTAGCTATTCGCGAATCAAGGAAGTTCTTGATTTACCTAACTTGATTGAAATTCAAACCAATTCCTACAACTGGTTCCTCGACGAAGGTTTACGCGATATGTTCGACGACATCATGCCAATCGAAGATTTTCAAGGAAACCTTTCGTTAGAGTTTGTTGATTATCAATTACTGGAACCCAAATATACCGTGGATGAAGCGCGGGAACACGATGCCAACTTTTCGGCACCATTACACGTTACTTTACGCTTAACCAACCACGAAACGGGTGAAATTAAGTCGCAGGATGTCTTCTTTGGTGACTTCCCTCTGATGACGGCCCAAGGGACCTTCATTATCAACGGGGCAGAACGGGTTATTGTTTCCCAATTAGTCCGCTCACCAGGAGTTTACTTCAATGAAGATACTGATAAAAACGGTCGGACCGTCTTCGGTGCTACGGTAATCCCTAACCGGGGTGCTTGGCTCGAATTCGAAACCGACGCTAAAAACGTTTCTTACGTTCGGATCGACCGGACGCGGAAGATTCCAATGACCGAATTAGTTCGGGCATTAGGTTTCGGTTCCGACGATGAAATCTTGGATATCTTAGGTGACAACGAAAGCTTAATGCAGACGTTGGAAAAGGATATTCACAAGAACACCGACGATTCCCGTGTTGAAGAGTCCTTAAAGGACATCTACGAACGTCTACGTCCAGGTGAACCTAAGACGGCTGACTCTTCACGGAGTTTACTGACTGCGCGGTTCTTTGATCCTAAGCGTTATGACATGGCTCCCGTGGGTCGTTACAAGACCAACAAGAAGCTGAGCTTAAAGACTCGTTTACTGGGCCTGACTTTAGCTGAAACGTTGGCTGACCCTGATACCGGTGAAATCATCGCGCAGAAGGGAACGGTCGTTGACAAGGACGTAATGAAGACCCTGGCACCATACTTGGATCAAGACGATTTCAAGATGGTTACTTTCCAACCTTCAGACGAAGCCGTTGTCACTGAACCACTTAAATTACAAATCATCAAGGTGGAATCACCAGATGACCCAGAACAAGAAGTTCCCGTTATTGGGAATGGCAACATTGATATTAAGCTGAAGCACATTCGTCCAGCTGACATCATTGCTTCCATGAACTACTTCTTTGACCTGCAAATTGGGATTGGGAACACCGATGATATTGACCACTTGGGTAACCGGCGGATTCGTTCCGTGGGTGAACTCCTGCAAAACCAATTCCGAATCGGGTTATCTCGGATGGAACGGGTTGTGCGTGAACGGATGTCAATTCAGGATGCTGCGACGGTAACGCCACAACAACTGATCAACATTCGGCCAGTGGTTGCTTCCATTAAAGAATTCTTCGGTTCTTCACAACTTTCTCAATTCATGGACCAGACTAACCCATTGGGTGAATTAACCCATAAGCGTCGTCTGTCTGCCCTTGGACCTGGTGGTTTGACGCGTGATCGTGCCGGATATGAAGTCCGGGATGTTCACTACACCCACTACGGTCGGATGTGCCCAATCGAAACGCCTGAAGGTCCTAACATTGGTTTGATCAACAGTCTTTCCAGTTATGCTCGGGTTAACAGATATGGGTTCATCGAAACGCCATATCGTCGTGTTTCATGGGATACACATAAGGTTACCGACAAGATCGATTACCTGACTGCCGATGAAGAAGATAACTACGTTGTGGCGCAAGCTAACACGCCGTTAAACGATGACGGTTCATTTGCTACGGATACTATCATGGCCCGTGACGAAGATAACAACATCGAAACTTCTGCTGACAAGATTGATTACATGGACGTTTCGCCTAAGCAAGTTGTTGCCGTGGCCACTGCATGTATTCCTTTCTTGGAAAACGATGACTCCAACCGTGCCTTGATGGGTGCCAACATGCAACGGCAAGCTGTGCCATTGCTGGACCCTCATGCACCACTGGTTGGGACTGGTATTGAATACAAAGCTGCGCATGACTCCGGGGTTGCTTTAATTAGTCAACACGAAGGAACTGTTGAATACGTTGATGCACGTGAAATCCGTGTTCGTCGTGCCGACGATGCGCTTGACACTTACAAGTTAATGAAGTTCCGCCGGTCTAACGGTGGTAAGAACTACAACCAACGTCCAATCGTTAAGGTTGGCGACCACGTCGACAATGACGAAGTCTTGGCTGATGGTCCTTCAATGGAAAATGGTGAATTAGCCTTAGGGCAAAACCCATTAGTTGCCTTCATGACTTGGCAAGGGTACAACTTCGAAGATGCCATCGGGATCAACGAGCGGTTGGTTCGCGATGACGTTTACACGTCGATTCATATTGAAGAATACGAATCAGAAGCACGTGACACGAAGCTTGGGCCTGAGGAAATGACTCGTGAAATCCCTAACGTTGGGGAAGATGCCCTGAAGAACTTGGACGAAGACGGAATTATCCGGATTGGTGCTGAAGTTCAAGACGGTGACATCTTAGTTGGTAAGGTGACGCCTAAGGGTGTTACTGAATTATCAGCTGAAGAACGTTTACTCCATGCTATCTTTGGTGAAAAGGCCCGTGAAGTACGGGATACTTCTCTTAAGGTTCCACATGGTGGTGGCGGGATCATCCAGGATGTTAAGATCTTCACTCGTGAAAACGGTGATGAACTTTCTCCAGGTGTGAACATGATGGTTCGGGTCTACATCGCGCAAAAGCGGAAGATCCAAGTTGGTGACAAGATGTCCGGTCGTCACGGTAACAAAGGGACTGTATCCGTTGTTATCCCTGAAGAAGACATGCCATACATGCCAGATGGTACCCCAATTGACATCATGTTGAGTCCAATGGGTGTGCCTTCCCGGATGAACATCGGGCAAGTGCTCGAATTGCATTTAGGGATGGCCGCTCGTAAATTAGGTATTCACGTTGCTACGCCTGTCTTTGATGGTGCCCAAGATACTGATATCGCGGACGTTGTTAAGGAAGCTGGTATGGCTGCCGATGCTAAGACTGTCTTATATGATGGTCGGACTGGTGAACCGTTTGATAAGCGGGTTGCCGTCGGTGTCATGAACTACCTGAAGTTGGCCCACATGGTCGATGACAAGATGCACGCCCGTTCTATCGGACCTTACTCACTGGTTACGCAACAACCACTTGGTGGTAAAGCACAATTTGGTGGCCAACGGTTCGGTGAAATGGAAGTCTGGGCTTTGGAAGCTTACGGTGCCGCTTATACGTTACAAGAAATCTTAACGTACAAGTCTGATGACGTGGTTGGACGGGTTAAGACCTACGAAGCCATTGTTAAGGGTGATCCAATTCCAAAGCCAGGTGTGCCTGAATCCTTCCGGGTTTTAGTTAAGGAATTACAATCCTTAGGTCTGGATATGAAGGTCTTAAACGGGAACAACGAAGAAATCGAACTCCGTGATATGGATGACGATGACGATGATGTTGTGAACGTTGATGCCTTAAGCAAGTACGCGCAACAACAGGAAGAACAACGCAAAGCCGCTGCTCAGACTGATGACGCCAAAGCTACGCCAGCCGCACCAAAAAATGAAAGTCAACCGAACACACAAGACTAATTAATAAGGGAGGTCGCTTCTTTGGTCGATGTCAATAAGTTCGAAAGCATGCAGATCGGGCTGGCTTCACCTGATAAGATCCGTAGCTGGTCTTACGGGGAAGTTAAAAAGCCTGAAACCATCAACTACCGGACGTTAAAGCCTGAAAAAGACGGGCTGTTCGACGAGCGGATTTTCGGTCCTACTAAGGACTGGGAATGTGCCTGTGGGAAATACAAACGGATTCGCTACAAGGGTGTCGTTTGTGACCGTTGTGGGGTTGAAGTTACCCGTTCTAAGGTACGTCGGGAACGGATGGGCCATATCGAATTGGCTGCTCCAGTAACTCACATCTGGTACTTCAAGGGTATCCCAAGTCGGATGGGCTTAGTCCTCGACATGAGTCCCCGTGCGTTGGAAGAAATTATCTACTTTGCTTCCTACGTTGTTTTAGACCCAGGTGACACTGCGCTCGAAAAGAAGCAATTACTTTCCGAACGTGACTACCGTGACAAGCTGATTGAATACGGTAGTGGCGCCTTCAAGGCTGAAATGGGTGCCGAAGCCATCAAGAAATTGTTGATGGCAGTAGACCTAGATAAAGAAGTTAAGGAATTAAAGGAAGAATTGAAGGAAGCTACTGGCCAAAAGCGGACGCGTGCCGTTCGTCGTTTGGACATCTTGGAAGCCTTCGTGACATCTGGTAACCGTCCTGAATGGATGGTAATGGATGCTATTCCGGTAATCCCACCTGATTTACGGCCAATGGTACAACTCGAAGGTGGACGTTTTGCAACGTCTGACTTGAACGACTTGTACCGGCGGGTTATCAACCGGAACAGCCGGTTGAAGCGTTTATTGGACCTGAATGCGCCTGGTATTATCGTTCAAAACGAAAAGCGGATGCTCCAAGAAGCCGTTGACGCCTTGATCGATAACGGTCGTCGTGGCCGTCCAGTTGCTGGTCCTGGTAACCGTCCACTGAAGTCTCTTTCACACATGTTGAAAGGGAAGCAAGGGCGGTTCCGTCAAAACTTGTTAGGGAAGCGGGTTGACTACTCAGGTCGTTCCGTTATTGACGTTGGTCCTTCCCTCAAGTTCAACCAAATGGGCTTACCAGTCCCAATGGCTTTGGAATTATTCCGGCCATTCATCATGAAGGAACTGGTTGCGCGCGGTTTGGCTTCTAACATTAAGAACGCCAAGCGCCAAATTGATCGTGAAGATGACGATGTCTTTAACGTTTTGGAAGACGTCATCAAGGAACACCCTGTTCTGTTGAACCGGGCCCCCACGCTTCACCGTTTGGGTATTCAAGCGTTTGAACCTGTTCTGGTTAGTGGTAAAGCTATGCGTCTTCACCCATTGGCCTGTGAAGCTTACAACGCCGATTTTGATGGGGACCAAATGGCCATCCACGTTCCGTTATCTGACGAAGCACAAGCTGAAGCACGTTTGCTGATGCTGGCTGCTCACCATATTTTGGCACCTGCCAGTGGTAAGCCAGTTGTTGCGCCTTCTCAAGATATGGTTATCGGGAACTACTACCTGACGATGGAAGAAGCTGCTCGTGAAGGTGAAGGCATGATCTTTACCGACTTAAACGAAGCAGTTCTGGCCTACCGGAATGGTTTGGTTCACTGGCACACTCGGGTCGGGGTTCAAGTCTCCGGCATGACCGACAAGCCATTTACTGATGAACAACGCAGCAAAATCATGATGACGACCGTTGGGAAGTTGATTTTCAACAACATCCTGCCTAAGTCATTCCCATACCTGAACGAACCTACTAGTACGAACTTGAACGGTTACGTTCCAGACAAGTACTTCTTGGAACCAGGTGAGGACATTCATGATTACTTGCAAAATGCTGAATTAGTTGGTCCATTCAAGAAGGGCTTCTTGTCCGACATTATCGCGGCCGTTTACCAACAATACAAGGTTACTGAAACCTCTAAGTTGTTGGACCGGATCAAGGATTTGGGTTATGACGAATCCACGAAGTCTGGGTTAACGGTTGGGATGGTCGACGTTACCGACTTGAAGGAAAAGCCTGAAATTATCGATGCAGCCCACAAACAGGTTGCAACGGTAACGAAGCAATTCCGTCGGGGTTTGATTACCGACCATGAACGTTACGAACGGGTTATTGGTATCTGGAACGATGCCAAGGACGACATTCAAAACGCCTTGATTCACAGTTTCGAGCAACAGAACCCTATCTTTATGATGAGTGATTCTGGTGCCCGGGGGAACATTTCTAACTTTACGCAACTTGCCGGTATGCGTGGACTGATGGCCGCTCCTAGTGGTGACATCATGGAGTTGCCTATCACGTCTAACTTCCGTGAAGGTTTGTCAGTGATGGAAATGTTCATTTCGACCCATGGGGCTCGTAAAGGGATGACCGATACGGCCTTGAAGACTGCCAACTCAGGTTACCTGACCCGGCGGTTGGTCGATGTTGCGCAAGACGTTATCATTCGGGAAAAGGATTGTGGGACTGACCGTGGCTTGAAGATTCGTGCCATCACTGATGGTAACGAAATGATCGAACCATTGTATGACCGGATCTTAGGGCGTTATACCCAAAAGACCGTTACTGATCCAGAAACTGGTGACGTAATCGTTCCTAAGAACCAAATGATCGTTGAAGACACCGCTCAAAAGATCGTTGATGCTGGTGTTGAAGAAGTTACTATTCGTTCCGCCTTTACTTGCAACACTGAACATGGTGTTTGTGAGCATTGTTACGGCCGTAACATGGCTACTGGTGACGAAGTTGAAGTTGGTGAAGCTGTCGGGACTGTTGCCGCACAATCAATCGGTGAACCTGGTACTCAGCTGACCATGCGTAACTTCCATACCGGTGGTGTTGCCGGGAACGAAGATATTACCCAAGGGCTTCCTCGTGTTCAAGAATTATTTGAATCTCGGAACCCTAAAGGTAAAGCTGAAATTACTGAAGTTACTGGGTCGGTTGAATCAATCGAAGAAAACCCAGCTGAACGGACGAAGGAAATCACGATTAAGGGTGAGGCCGATACGCGGACTTACACGCTACCAATCACTGCTCGCATGCGGGTTAGTGAAGGTGACTTCATCCACCGTGGTTCTGCATTGAACTATGGGTCTGTTGATCCTAAGGAAATGCTCCGTGTTCGTGATGTCTTATCAACTGAAACTTACATCTTAGGTGAAGTACAACGTGTTTACCGGATGCAAGGTGTTGCCATTAGTGATAAGCACGTTGAAATCATGGTTCGTCAGATGTTACGTAAAGTTCGGATCATGGATCCGGGTGATACCGACGTTCTGCCTGGTACCTTGATGGATATTCAAGACTTCCGTCGTGCTAACTACCAGACTCTGATCGATGGTGGCATTGCTGCTACCGCACGTCCAGTTATCTTGGGGATTACCAAGGCTGCCTTGGAAACGAACAGTTTCTTGTCAGCCGCATCCTTCCAGGAAACAACACGTGTCTTGACCGATGCTGCTATTCGGGGCAAGAACGATCCACTGGTTGGTTTGAAGGAAAACGTTATTATTGGGAAGATTATTCCTGCCGGGACTGGGATGCCAGATTACCGTCAGATCAAGCCCAAAGAAGTTGGCGGTACGTCAACCGAAGGCGTTTACTCTATCAGCGACTTAGAAAAACAAATGCAAGAAGACTCACAAGCTTAGTGACAGCTAGGTTGCCTGAGTTACGGGATCTACCAGAGATGGTGGATCCTTTTTTTGTTGTTTAGTTTAGAGGCAGCTAAGGCCATAACCACCAGGCAAGGGCACTCGCCATAAGATAGGGTAAGAAGGCGAATTTTACATGTGCACGAACGGTTAGTAGAGCCAGCCCGCATGCTAGTAACACCCAATGAACCAACGACAAGCTCCCGAAGAGTAACCAGTAACCGAGCATCATTTCTAAGTCACCATCACCGATCCAGGGGTGGATCCAGTGAGGCCATAACCAACGAATCAGACCGAATAGGCTGGTGGCAAGTAAGATGATCGACCAGGGCTGACTGATTAAACTGATACCAAGAGCTGCCCAACTCAACCACCCGGGGAAAGTCTGAGTTTGCGTATCACAAAGAGCAGCGAATGTCCAAAGACTCAGCCACAGGAGGGGCAGGGTGAATGTAGGTGTCCAGGTCGTTAGTAAAATCGCCGTGACCCCTTCTACAAAAAGGGTGGTTGGCATGATGTTCGCCTGGCAGTAAGCACAACGACCACGTAAAACCAGGTAACTCAAGATAGGCACCATTTGCCAGGGGACTAAGCGGGTAGAACAGGTTGCACAATGTGATGGTGGGAAGAATGGGGATTCGCCAGTCACGTACCGGTCGGCCATGGCCACGAGAAAAGACCCCAAACAGGCACCGTAAACAAATAGGATAAGCGTCATTTTCAATCACCTCATAGACTAACTACGTCAAGAAACTCGGAATGTTTGTGGGAAATTGCTGCTGGGCTTGTTGACATGCTATTTGTGGCATGGTATTCTATTAAAGGTGCTTTTCGCAGACAGGTCTCGGGTATTCACTACCAGACATGCTGACTGACGGCGGGGAGGACACTTCAATTGAACCCCCGTCTGGGTGGCTTTTTTCTTTCAAGAAAAATGAACCACCTGGATGTGTGGACTTAAACTCTAGATGACTATAGGAAAGGAGGACTATTTAGATGCCTACTATCAACCAATTGGTGCGTAAAGGTCGTAAATCTAAAAGTTCTAAATCAGATGCCCCAGCTTTAAACTACGGGTATAACAGTTTCAAAAAAGCTCAAGTTAAGAATCCAGCTCCACAAAAGCGTGGGGTTGCTACTCGTGTCGGTACCATGACACCAAAGAAGCCTAACTCAGCTTTACGGAAATATGCACGTGTGCGGTTGTCAAACTTAATTGAAGTGACTGCTTACATCCCTGGTATTGGCCACAACCTTCAAGAACATAGTGTTGTGCTTATCCGGGGCGGCCGGGTTAAGGATTTACCTGGGGTTCGTTACCATGTTATCCGTGGTGCGCTCGATACTGCCGGGGTTACTGACCGTCGTCAAGGTCGTTCCAAGTACGGGACTAAGAAGCCTAAGGGCTAGACCGAGACTAAAAAGTAGGGGCGTTTGCACGGATTCCGTCAAACACCCCGTAACAGCATTTCAAGGAGGATATTAACAATGCCTAGAAAAGGAAACGTACAAAAGCGTGAAGTCCTTCCTGATCCAATTTACAATTCAAAGTTGGTCACTCGTCTGATCAACCACACGATGATGGATGGGAAACGTGGTACTTCAACTAAAATCATTTATGGTGCATTTGACATCATTAAGAACGAAACTGGTAACGATCCAGTGGAAGTCTTCGAAGAAGCAATGAAGAACGTCATGCCAGTCTTGGAAGTTAAGGCTCGGCGTGTTGGTGGGTCAAACTACCAAGTTCCAATCGAAGTTCGTCCTGACCGTCGGACTACTTTAGGTCTGCGTTGGATCGTGCAGTACTCTCGCCTTCGTGGCGAACACACTATGGTTGACCGGCTTGCCCGCGAAATCATGGATGCTGCCAACAACACAGGTGCTGCTGTTAAGAAGCGTGAAGATACGCACCGGATGGCTGATGCTAACCGTGCCTTCGCTCATTACCGCTGGTAAAAGCAGTTATCACGCTGCATTGCCAGCAGCGTGATACAATGTTAGAGCAGAGTGTCTTTGGATGCTCCCGTCTCTGACTTAAGGGAGTAATCCTTTAATTGAGAGGTGGCGACTAAAATCAATTTTTGATGTTAGTGGCCACCTTTTGGCACAATCTACGATCAAGTTGAGAGGAGTTACACATTAATCATGGCTAATACTCGTGAATTTCCGCTTGAAAAGACGCGTAACATCGGTATCATGGCCCACATCGATGCCGGTAAAACGACGACTACTGAGCGTATCCTGTATTATACTGGTAAAATCCATAAGATTGGTGAAACCCATGATGGGGCTTCACAAATGGACTGGATGGAACAAGAACAAGAACGGGGTATTACAATCACTTCTGCCGCTACCACGGCCGAATGGAAGAAACACCGGATCAACATCATCGACACCCCAGGACACGTGGACTTCACTGTTGAAGTTGAACGTTCCTTGCGTGTGCTTGATGGTGCCGTTACTGTCTTAGACGGTCAAGCTGGTGTTGAACCTCAAACCGAAACTGTTTGGCGTCAAGCGTCAGACTTCGATGTTCCCCGTATCGTTTTCGTTAACAAGATGGATAAGCTGGGTGCCGACTTCGACTTCTCAGTAAACTCCATCCACGAACGTCTCCAAGCTAACGCCGTTGCATTGCAAATGGCTATTGGTGCCGAAGACGACTTCGCCGGTGTTGTTGACTTAATCGAAATGAAGGCATACGTCTACGACAAGGATGAACTGGGTTCCTCATGGGACACTGTTGATATTCCTGCAGACATGCTGGAAGAAGCCAAGAAGCGTCATGAAGGCATCATCGAAAGCGTTGCTGACGTTGATGATGAAATCATGGAAAAGTACCTTGAAGGAGAAGAAATCTCCAAAGAGGAACTGAAGGCTGCTATCCGTCGTGCCACTTTACGTTTGGACATGTTCCCTGTCTTTGCAGGTTCTGCCTTCAAAGATAAGGGTGTTCAAATGTTGATGGACGCCGTTGTTGATTACTTACCATCTCCATTGGATGTTAAGCCATACAACGCCACCGTTCCTGACACGGATGAAGCCGTTACTTTACGTGCTAACGATGACGATCCTTTTGCTGCCTTGGCTTTCAAGGTTGCTACCGACCCATTCGTTGGTCGTTTAACTTACATCCGGGTTTACTCCGGTACTCTGGAATCTGGTTCTTACGTACTTAACGCTACGAAGGACAAGCGTGAACGTGTTGGTCGTTTGCTGCAAATGCATTCAAATCACCGTCAAGAAATTCCAGAAATCTTCTCCGGTGATATTGCTGGGGCCATTGGTCTGAAGAACACCACTACCGGTGACTCTTTGACTGATCCTGATCACCCATTACATTTGGAATCAATGAACTTCCCAGATCCAGTTATCCAGGTTGCCGTTGAACCAAAGACGAAGGCTGACCAAGATAAGATGAACAACGCCTTACAAAAGCTTTCTGAAGAAGACCCAACTTTCAAGGCTGAAACTAACCCTGAAACTGGTGAAACTCTGATTGCCGGAATGGGTGAACTTCACTTGGACATCATCATTGACCGGATGAAGCGTGAATTCAAGGTTGAAGCAAACATTGGTGCTCCTCAAGTTGCCTACCGTGAAGCCTTCACGAAGCCAACTAAGGTCCAAGGTAAGTTTGTTCGTCAATCTGGTGGTAAAGGTCAATATGGTGACGTTTGGATTGAATTCACTCCTAACGAACGTGGTAAGGGTTACGAATTCGAAGATGCTATCGTTGGTGGGGTTGTTCCTCGTGAATTTATCCCTTCAGTTGACCAAGGTCTGCAAGAAGCCATGGCAAACGGTGTGTTAGCCGGTTACCCATTGGTTGATGTTAAGGCCAAGTTGTACGATGGTAGCTACCATGAAGTCGATTCTAGTGAAGCAGCCTTCAAGGTTGCCGCATCATTGGCTTTGCGTAAGGCTGTCCAATCTGCTGGTCCCGTTATTCTTGAACCAATCATGAAGGTTGATATCTTGGTTCCTGAAGAATACATGGGTGATATCATGGGCCAAGTTACCGCACGTCGTGGTAAGGTCGATGGTATGGAAGCACGTGGTAACGCACAAATGATTCACTCTTACGTTCCGTTATCCGAAATGTTCGGTTACGCTACGACGTTACGTTCCGCATCACAAGGTCGTGGTACCTTCACCATGACGTTTGATCACTACGAACCAACGCCTAAGAGTGTTCAAGCTGACATTATCAAGAAGAACGGCGGTACTCCAGTCGAAGACTAGAGTTTGTCATTCTTTAAAAAATGAAACGTCTCACTACTTTGGTAGTGGGGCGTTTTTTTGATTATTTTAGGCGAACTTCTCCTGACTAGGCCCGGCGGAGACGCGTATAATAGTTCATGCAGTTATTTTTATGAGTTGAAAGTTGGATGATAAGTGATGGAAGAGTTATTTGAACGGTCCTCAATCCCCCGTGCCTATTTCAAACTGGCGCTGCCAGTCGTCTTGAGCATGGTGGCCAGCATGATCTATAATCTGGCAGACACCTATTTTGTGTCGCAAACCCAGAATACGAGCCTGGTCGCTGGGGTGGCACTGTGTACCCCGTTATTTTCGTTCTTGATTGCCATCGGTGATATTTTTGGTTTAGGTGGGAGCTCTCTGATTTCCCGGTTACTGGGGGAGAAAGCGTATCAAGTCGGCAGTCGCGTTAGCAGTTTCTGTCTGTACGGAGCTGTTGTGGTGGGATTGGTCACAACAGTCGTATTATTGGCAACAACCCGTCCAGTTTTAAATTTGCTAGGTGCGACACCAGCGACGTACGCGTATGCGAAACAGTTCTATCAGATTATGGCACTTGGCGCAATGCCCATCATCGTCTCGATTGTCCCGGGAAATTTGATTCGAACTGAAGGGTTTGCGACACAGTCAATGGTGGGAACCATGGTGGGGACAGTGATCACCATTATCTTAGATCCCATTTTAATCTTTCCAATGGGTATGGGGGCTGCCGGTGCAGCATTAGCTACCGTGATTGGATATAGCCTATCAGCTGGATTACTCGTTTTCCTGACAAAGCGTTACTGTCAGGTTATCTCAGTAGATGTACGCCTCAGTCGCATCAATCATGATTTGGTTAAGCAGGTATTGTTTATTGGTATACCTGGATCGATTACGAATTTGACGCAGGCCTTTGGGACAGCAGTGCTGAACCGTTATCTGGTCAGTTATGGACCGACTCGGGTTGCCGCGATGGGCATCGTACTGAAGGTGTACATGATTGTTATGTTAGTCATGGTTGGCTTTGCCTTTGGCGCACAACCCTTGATTGGGTATACGTTTGGTGCGAAGAAGATGAAACGGTTTAGGAAGATTCTACGGTTTGACCTACTAGTAGAGGTGGGATACGCACTGATCCTGGCAGCAGTGTTGATAATCTTTGCCCCGCAAATCATTGGGTTCTTTCTTCATGATGCCGCGGTTATCTCTGCAGGTACGTATATGCTACGAGCTTTCCTAGCGACCACACCGTTTGTGGGAGCCGTGCTGGTATATACAACAGTCTTCCAGAGTACAGGGAAGGCAGGGGGCGCTTTGATCATGTCGATTGCGCGGCAAGGCGTGGTTTTTTACGTAATGATTGTCGTTGGTGCGGCATTTTTGGGGTATCACGGAATTATCTGGGCGCAACCCGCTGCAGACGTCTTGACCTGTGGCTTAGGGTGGCTACTAGCTCGAGGAATTTTTAAACAGACTAAATCGGCCCGTTAAGCCTGATACGATAGGGATTAAAGAGATTGAAAGCGTGAAAAAATAGAGAGAATCTACCATTATACTGGCGATTCTCTCTATTTTCTTTTGTATCTGGCGGCCAGACGTGCTAATATAGACAACGGCTTGCGAGAGCTAATCGTCATGGGTGGTTAATTTGGGAATAGTTGTCCAGTAGGGCAGAACACTTCCACTTTAATCTAAATACGGGATTAGCTTAGCATTATCAGACAATTTAAAATAATTTTCACTGATTTTCGTACCTTGATCGAGGTCAATTCGGTCAGCGATTTCACAAAAAGATTTGAGAAATTCAGCGAAAACCCTTGCCAGACGGCGTTTTATTTAGTATGATAGTCAAGTGCTGTATTTCCCCGGGACATTTTTGTGCCCTGGGGGTAGCGGTTCAAAAGCTTAAGCGATGATGTGGGAGATTGCGACACACCCGGCCGCTTTGCCATGAGGGTGTGGCGGGAATTTCCACGGAGTTAGTCTTATTTTTAAAATAGACGAAGGAGGGAACACAATGGCAAAACAAAAAATTCGGATTCGGTTGAAGGCATACGAACATCGCATCCTCGACCAATCAGCGGAAAAGATTGTTGAAACAGCAAAGAGAACTGGTGCCGGCATCTCAGGTCCAATCCCATTGCCAACTGAACGGACAATCTACACCGTATTACGTTCACCACATAAGTTTAAGGACTCACGTGAACAATTCGAAATGCGGACGCATAAGCGTTTGATTGATATCGTTAACCCAACGCCAAAGACGGTCGACTCATTAATGAAGCTTGATCTGCCTAGCGGTGTTGACATCGAAATCAAGTTATAATTTTCAAGGTACTAAACTAATACAATATAATCGGAGGTGTACTCATGACCACTAAAGGAATCTTAGGGAAAAAGGTCGGGATGACGCAAGTCTTCACTGATGCTGGTGAATTAATCCCCGTTACTGTTGTCGAAGCAACGCCAAACGTTGTGCTACAAGTTAAGACGATGGAAAACGACGGTTACGAAGCCATTCAACTTGGTTACCAAGACAAGCGTGAAGTACTCAGCAACAAGCCCGAACAAGGTCATGTAGCAAAAGCAAACACGACTCCTAAGCGCTTCATTCGTGAATTCAGAGATGTTGAGCTGGGAGATTACAAGGTAGCAGACGAAGTTAAAGTTGATACCTTCCAAGCAGGAGACATCGTGGATGTCACAGGTGTCACTAAAGGTCATGGATACCAAGGTAACATTCAT
This sequence comes from Levilactobacillus tongjiangensis, assembly GCF_003946345.1. Taxonomy (GTDB): domain Bacteria; phylum Bacillota; class Bacilli; order Lactobacillales; family Lactobacillaceae; genus Levilactobacillus; species Levilactobacillus tongjiangensis. Next base: position 124,556 of record NZ_RHNY01000005.1, on the reverse strand, counting down.
AAAGATGGTCAAAGCCGTGGCCCTATGGCCCATGGTTCTCGTTACCACCGTCGTCCAGGTTCTCTGGGTGCTATCATTAACCGGGTATTCCCTGGTATGAAGCTTCCAGGCCGGATGGGTAACAAGACTGTTACTATCCAAAACCTCGTGATCGTTAAGGCTGACGTTGATAACAACGTTCTGTTGATCAAGGGTAACGTGCCTGGTGCTAACAAGTCACTCGTTTCCGTTAAGAGTGCTGTTCGCCCACCACGTCCTAAGCAATCTGAAAAATAAATAGGAAGGGAGGATAATTAAATGACAAGCGTAGCATTATACAAGCAAGATGGTAGCCAAAACGGCAACGTTGATTTGAACGCTGATATCTTCGGTATCGAACCTAACGAAAACGTCGTATTTGACACAATCCTGATGCAACGAGCTTCCTTACGCCAAGGAACCCACGCCGTTAAAAACCGGAGTGCCGTTCGTGGTGGTGGTAAGAAGCCATGGCGTCAAAAGGGTACTGGTCGTGCCCGTCAAGGTTCCATCCGTTCACCACAATGGGTCGGTGGTGGTGTGGTCTTTGGACCAACCCCACGCTCATACAGTTACCGCCTTCCTAAGAAGGTTGGCCGTTTAGCACTTAAGTCAGTTCTTTCACAAAAGGTTCTTGACGAAAGCTTATACGTTCTTGACGCATTAGCATTCGACGCACCTAAGACGAAAGAATTCGCCGCAGTGCTGGCTGGTTTGAACGTCACGACTAAGACGTTGGTTGTCCTTGAAGACGACAACGTTACTGCTGCTTTAGCAGCCCGCAACTTATCCAATGTTAAGGTAATTCCAGCCAAGAGCTTGAATGTCCTCGATATTGCCGGTGCGGACAAGTTAGTGATTACCCAACCAGCTCTTTCTCAAGTAGAGGAGGTGCTCGCATAATGGAATCACGTGACATTATTTTACGCCCAGTTGTTACCGAAGCAACGATGGCAACTATGGACGACAAGCGTTACACCTTTGACGTTGACGTACGAGCAACCAAGACACAAGTCAAGCATGCTATTGAAGACATTTTTGACGTTAAGGTTGTTAAGGTCAACATCATGAACTTAAAAGGTAAGTTAAAGCGTCAAGGTCGTTACGAAGGCTACACTAAGAAGCGTCGTAAGGCTATTGTCAGCTTATCTGCCGACTCAAAAGAAATTAAATTATTCAACGAAGAATAAAATTTCAAATATAGGAGGGAAATAACGTGGCGATTAAGAAATACAAACCAACAAGCAATGGTCGTCGTAACATGACGAGCTTGGTTTACAAAGACGTCATCACTAAGACGACTCCTGAAAAGTCATTGCTTGATTCACAAAGTCATTCTGCTGGCCGTAACAACGCTGGTAAAATGACTGTCCGTCATCGTGGCGGTGGTAACAAACGCCAATACCGGATCATCGACTTCAAGCGGATTAAGGATGATGTTACTGCTACTGTTAAGGCTATTGAATATGACCCTAACCGTACCGCTAACATTGCATTGTTAGTTTACGCTGATGGTGTTAAGTCATACATCATTGCACCTAAGGGCTTAAAGGTTGGTATGCAAGTACAATCTGGTCCAGATGCTGATATCAAAGTCGGTAACGCATTACCATTGAAGAACATTCCTTTCGGGACTGTTATTCACAACATCGAATTGAAGCCTGGTAAGGGTGGCCAATTGGTCCGTTCTGCAGGTACTTCAGCTCAATTGTTAGGTAAAGCTAACGACGACAAGTACGTGTTAGTTCGTCTTTCATCTGGTGAAGTTCGGATGATTTTGAACGTTAACCGTGCAACTATCGGTGCCGTAGGTAACGAAGAACATGAACTGATCAACGTTGGTAAAGCCGGCCGTAACCGTTGGGCTGGTCAACGTCCTCACGTTCGTGGTTCAGTTATGAACCCTAACGATCACCCACATGGTGGTGGTGAAGGTAAGGCTCCTGTTGGTTTACCATCTCCTCTTTCTCCATGGGGTAAGAAGACCGTTGGTAAGAAGACGCGTTCGAAGAAGAACAAGACTGAGAAGTTCATTGTTCGTCATCGTAAAGGTTCTAAGATGTAATAATCCGGTTTACCGGATGTCAAGAGACCTGGTTGTCATCGGCTTAACCGATGCGCCACAAGTAGAGGAGGTTTCATAATGGGTCGTAGTTTGAAAAAAGGACCTTTCGCCGATGCGCACTTATTAAAGAAGATTGATGCGCAAAAGGATTCAGAAAAGAAGGCCGTCATCAAGACCTGGTCCCGTCGGTCTACTATTTTCCCAAGCTTTGTAGGTTACACTATCGCTGTTTATGATGGACGGAAGCACGTACCAGTTTACGTTCAAGAAGACATGGTAGGCCACAAACTTGGCGAATTCGTACCAACCCGGACATTCCGTGGTCATGGTGGCGACGACAAGAAAACTCGTTGATAAGGAGGATTAACTAATGGCTGAACAAGTTACATCAGCGCAAGCGACTGCTAAGACGGTTCGGATTGCTGCTCGCAAAGTCCGCCTTGTCATCGATCTTATCCGCGGCAAGAGCGTCGCTGAAGCAATCGCTATTTTAAAGTTCACACCGCGTGGAGCATCACCCGTTGTGGAAAAAGTTTTAAACTCAGCAATTGCTAACGCAGAAAACAATTTTGACTTAGATCGTCAAGATCTAATCGTTAGCGAAGCCTTTGTGAATGAAGGACCAACCCTTAAGCGGTTCCGTCCTCGTGCCAAAGGTTCTGCTTCACCAATTAACAAGCGTACGAGTCACATTACGGTTGTTGTATCTGAAAAAAAGGAGGGATAACGCGTGGGTCAAAAAGTAAATCCAACTGGATTACGGGTCGGTATCATTCGCGACTGGGAAGCAAAGTGGTATGCTGAAAAGGATTTCGCTGCTTACCTGAAGGAAGACCTTCAAATCCGTAAGTTTATTGAAAAGCGTCTTGTAGATGCATCTGTATCAACTGTTGAGATTGAACGGGCTGCAAACCGCGTCAACATCTCAATTCACACTGCCAAGCCAGGTATGGTTATTGGTAAGGGTGGTTCCGAAGTCGAAAATCTCCGTAAGGAATTGAACGACTTAACTGGCAAACGTGTTCACATCAACATCGTGGAAATCAAAAAGCCAGATTTGGACGCCAAGTTGGTCGGCGAAAACATCGCCCGTCAATTGGAAGGCCGTGTTGCTTTCCGTCGGGCTATGCGTGGTACGATGCAACGGACTATGCGTTCTGGCGCCAAGGGTGTTAAGACGCAAGTCGCTGGTCGTTTAAACGGTGCTGATATGTCCCGTGTCGAAAGCTATGCTGAAGGTACGGTTCCTCTGCACACGTTACGTGCAGACATTGATTATGCATGGGTTGAAGCTCACACAACTTACGGTTCTTTAGGTGTTAAGACCTGGATCTACCGTGGTGAGATTTTGCCAGAAAAAAAGCAAACTAACGGACAAGGAGGGAAATAAACATGCTGGTACCTAAGCGAGTAAAGTTCCGTCGTGTCCACCGTGGTAAGCTTCGTGGCGAAGCCAAGGGTGGCAAGAGCGTTGCTTTTGGTGACTACGGTTTGCAATCGTTGGATTCCAAGTGGATCTCCAACCGTCAAATCGAAGCTGCACGTGTTGCAATTACACGTTACATGAAGCGTGGTGGGAAAGTTTGGATCAAGATTTTCCCTCACAAATCCTACACCGCTAAAGGTGTTGGGGTCCGGATGGGTAATGGTAAAGGTACGCCTGATGGCTGGGTAGCCCCAGTTAAGCGCGGTAAGGTATTGTTTGAAGTGGGTGGCGTCTCTGAAGAAGTCGCTCGCGAAGCCTTACGTTTGGCTGCCATGAAGCTTCCCGTTCGTACCAAGGTTTTATCACGAGAGGAAGTAGGTGGCGAATCTAATGAAGACTAAAGAAATCAACGAATTAACCACTGCTGAAATGCTCGATAAAGAAAAGAGCTACAAGGACGAATTATTCAACTTGCGTTTCCAATTAGCTACTGGTCAATTGGAAAACACCGCACGATTGAAGCAGGTTCGTAAGAACATTGCGCGGATTAAAACCGCTCTTCGCCAACAAGAACTGAACAAGTAGAATACGATAAGAAGGAGGTCACTAATACATGAGTGATGCACGTAATAACCGCAAGGTTTACCGTGGTCGTGTCGTTTCCGACAAAATGGAAAAGACGATCACTGTCGTTGTTGAAACGACAAAGACGGATGCAAGATATGGCAAGCGCGTCAAGTACTCCAAGAAGTACAAGGCACATGATGAAAACAATGAAGCCCACACAGGCGACATCGTCGAAATCATGGAAACTCGTCCATTGTCTGCTACCAAGCGGTTCCGCTTAGTCGACATTGTTGAAAAAGCAGTAATCATTTAGGTGTCGTTTTTATCGTATTCTGAACTAGAACTGAAGGGAGGACACTAGCTGTGATCCAACAAGAAAGCCGTTTAAAGGTTGCCGACAACTCTGGCGCCCGGGAAATTCTGACCATTAAGGTTCTGGGTGGCTCCAAGCGTCGCTACGCCGGAATTGGTGATGTTATTGTCGCTACTATCAAACAAGCAACACCAGGTGGCGTTGTCAAAAAGGGTGATGTCGTTAAGGCTGTTGTCGTACGTACGAAGTCTCGTGTACGTCGTAACGACGGTTCATACATCAGCTTTGATGAAAATGCCGCAGTGCTGATCAAAGACGACAAGAGCCCACAAGGGACTCGTATCTTCGGACCAGTTGCACGTGAATTGCGTGACAACGACTTCATGAAGATTGTCTCATTAGCACCTGAAGTACTGTAATTAAGAATTGTGTTAAACAAGGAGGTGCCCACAGGAATGCTTATTAAAACTGGTGACAAGGTCCGCGTGATCGCTGGCAAAGACAAAGGCAAAGAAGGAACTGTTTCTAAAGTCCTGAACGCCAAGAACCGCGTGATCGTCAAAGGCGTCAATATGATTAAGAAGCACCAAAAAGCTTCTCAAACTAATCCCCAAGGCGGAATTATTGATATTGAAGCACCAATTCACGCATCCAACGTAATGCTCATCGATCCTTCGAACAACGAACCAACCCGGCTTGGCGTTCGAGTAGAAGATGGTCACAAAGTCCGGTTCGCTAAGAAGTCCGGCGAAACCATCGACAAATAATCACTGAAAGGAGGAACATAATTTCATGTCAGCTCGTTTAAAAGAAAAGTACGTAAATGAAATTACCCCATCATTGGTGGAAAAGTTCAGCTACAGTTCTGTTATGCAAACGCCGAAGATCGACAAGATCGTTTTGAACATGGGTGTTGGTGATGCTGTTTCCAACGCCAAGAACCTGGACGAAGCCGTTGAAGAATTGGGTTTGATTTCTGGTCAAAAGCCATTGGTTACTAAGGCCAAGAAGTCAATCGCCACCTTCCGTCTTCGTGAAGGCATGTCAATCGGTGCAAAGGTTACCCTCCGCGGTGACCGGATGTACGAATTCCTGGACAAATTGATCAACGTGTCATTGCCACGTGTTCGTGACTTCCATGGTGTTAGCTCCCGTGCCTTTGATGGTCGTGGGAACTACACTCTGGGTGTTAAGGAACAATTGATTTTCCCAGAAATTAACTTTGATAACGTTAACCGTGTTCGTGGTTTGGACATCGTTATCGTTACGACGGCAAATACTGATGAAGAGTCACGTGAATTACTGACTCAATTCGGCATGCCGTTTGCACACTAATAAAAGGAGGTTCACACAAATTGGCTAAGAAATCTCAAATTGCTAAGAACAAGCGTCCTGCGAAGTTCTCTACTCAGAATTATACTCGTTGCGAACGTTGTGGACGTCCACACTCTGTTTATCAAAAGTTCCATCTTTGCCGTATTTGCATGCGGGAATTGGCTCACAAGGGTCAAATTCCTGGCATGAAGAAGGCTAGTTGGTAAAACGGAATTTTAAACAAAGGGAGGGTAAACGTTAATGTCCATGACTGATCCTATTGCAGACTTCTTGACGCGTATTCGTAACGCCAACATGGTTCGTCACGAATCACTCGAAGTACCTGCATCTAAAATTAAACGCGACATCGCTGAAATCCTGAAGCGCGAAGGTTTCATCCGCAATGTTGAATACATCGATGATGACAAGCAAGGCATCATCCGCGTATTCCTCAAGTACGGCAAAGACAACCAACGTGTCATCAGTGGTTTAAAGCGTATTTCCAAGCCAGGTTTACGTTCATACGTTAAAGCTGACGCTGTGCCAAAGGTATTAAACGGTTTAGGTATCGCTATTATCTCCACCTCTGAAGGGGTCGTTACAGATAAAGAAGCGCGTGCTAAGAAAATCGGTGGCGAAGTTCTCGCCTACGTTTGGTAAAACTTTTAAAAAGATAGGAGGTGCCTTTCAGTGAGTCGTATTGGTTATAAAACTGTCAACGTCCCAGCCGGCGTTGAAGTAAAACGCGATGGTGATCAAGTGACTGTCAAGGGTCCAAAGGGTGAATTAACTCGGACTTTCTCAGACATCATCACCATGAAAATTAGTGACGGTGCGGTTGATTTCGACCGTCCAGATGATAACAACAAGACGCGTGCCCTTCACGGTACTCAGCGTGCTAACTTAAACAACATGGTTGAAGGTGTTGTTAGTGGTTTCGCTAAGACTTTGAAGTTGGTCGGTGTTGGTTACCGTGTTCAAGCTAAGGGTAAGACTTTAGTATTGAGCGTTGGTTACTCCAACCCTGTTGAGATGGCTATTCCTGAATCCTTGGATGTCAAGGTTCCAGATAACACCACCATCAACATCGCCGGCATTAGCAAGCAAGAAGTCGGTGACTTCGCTGCTGAAGTTCGTGCCGTTCGTTCACCAGAACCTTACAAAGGTAAGGGTATCCGTTACGAAAACGAATACGTTCGGATTCGTGAAGGTAAGACTGGTAAGTAAAGCAGCTTAAACGCTGATAATTCTACAAAGAGGTGACTATTTTGATTACGAAACCAGATAAGAACAAGACACGTCAAAAGCGTCATATGCGTGTCCGCAACAAAATTTCTGGAACTGCAGAACGCCCACGCTTAAACGTTTTCCGCTCTAACAAAAACATCTACGCTCAAGTCATTGATGACGTAGCGGGTGTCACGCTTGTTAGTGCCTCGACGTTAGATAGTGATGCAAATGGCGACAACAAGACCGACCAAGCTAAGGCTGTTGGTGAATTAGTTGCTAAGCGCGCTGTCGAAAAGAAGATTAGCAATGTTGTGTTTGATCGTGGCGGTTACTTATACCACGGCCGTGTTCAAGCATTGGCAGAAGCTGCTCGCGAAAACGGGCTTAAATTTTAACAGTAAGGAGGAATAACCACACATGGCAAAATTTATTGATCCCGACAAGTTAGAACTTGAAGATAACGTTGTTGCTATCAACCGGATCACCAAAGTTGTTAAAGGTGGCCGTCGTCTTCGGTTCGCTGCACTTGTAATTGTCGGCGACAAGAAGGGTCACGTTGGCTTCGGTACTGGTAAAGCTCAAGAAGTTCCAGAAGCTATCCGTAAGGCCGTTGAAGCTGCTCGTAAGAACTTGATCGAAGTACCTATCGTGGGAACTACCATTCCTCACGAAGTCCTTGGTTCATTTGGTGGGGGTAAGATCATGCTCAAGCCCGCTGCTGAAGGTTCTGGGGTTACCGCTGGTGGCTCAGTTCGTTCCGTCATGGAATTAGCTGGTGTTGCTGACGTTACTTCAAAGCGTTTAGGTTCTAACACGCCAGTCAACGCAGTTCGGGCCACGTTTGATGGCTTGGCTCAGTTGAAGCGTGCTGAAGAAGTTGCCGCTCTCCGTGGTGTCTCTCTTCAACACTTAGCTGAATAAGGAGGGGTATTAAAATGGCTCAATTAAAAGTTACTTTAATTCATAGTGTTGCTCACCGCCTCCCTAAACAGCGTAAGATTGTGGAAGCTATGGGCTTACACCGAGTAAACAGCACCGTTATCCAACCAGATAACGAAGCTACTCGTGGTGCGCTTTTCCAAATCGCACATTTAATTAAGGTTGAAGAAGTTAAGTAGTTTTCATATCATTAAATAAGGAGGTGCGCAATAGCATGAAGTTGAATGAATTAAAACCTGCTGAAGGCTCACGGAAGGTTCGTAACCGGGTTGGCCGTGGTGATTCATCTGGTAATGGTAAGACTGCCGGTCGTGGCCAAAAAGGTCAAAAGGCTCGTAGCAAGACTCGTTTGGGTTTTGAAGGTGGCCAAATGCCATTGTACCGTCGAATCCCAAAGCGTGGGTTTACCAACATTAACCGCAAGGAATTTGCTGTCGTAAACTTAGCTGCTTTGAACGTCTTCGACGATGGTGCTGAAGTTACTCCAGCTGCCTTGGTTGAAGCTGGCATCGTTAAAAACGAAAAAGCCGGTGTCAAAGTTTTGGGTAACGGCGAGTTGTCAAAGAAGTTGACGGTTAAAGCCGCTAAGTTCTCTAAGTCAGCTGCCGAAGCTATCGAAGCTGCTGGTGGTAAAACTGAGGTGATTTAATGCTATCAAGCTTGAAAAACGCCTTTAAGATTAAAGACATTCGTAAAAAGATATTCTTTACTCTATTGGTTTTGATTGTCTTTCGGTTGGGTACTTATATTACCGTCCCCGGCATTAACGCAAAGGCACTTCAAAGCGTTGCGTCTTCTGGATTGGTTAGTATTTTAGATACCTTCAGTGGTGGTGGGTTACAAAACTATTCCATCTTCGCGATGGGGGTTTCACCTTACATCACTGCACAAATCGTTATTCAATTGCTACAAATGGACATCGTTCCGCGCTTCGTTGAATGGAGCAAGCAAGGGGACGTTGGTCGTCGGAAGTTAAACCAAGCGACTCGGTACTTAGCGATTGCCTTGGCATTCGTTCAGTCTATCGGTATCACCGCTGGTTTCAGTGCCTTAAGTTCATTGAAATTGGTTGAAAATCCTAGCGTCACGACTTATCTTGCCATCGGGTTGATCCTGACTGGTGGGACGATGTTGACGACTTGGATGGGTGATATGATTACCGATCGTGGTTTGGGTAACGGGATCTCAATGATTATCTTTGCGGGTATCATTGCTCGGACACCTAATTCCGTCTATCAACTTTTCCAAACTTACTTCATTGACGCTGACAAAGGGACCTTATGGAAGAGTGTCTTGTTCATTATTGGGTTGATCGTCTTAGTTCTGATTATTGTGACCTTTACGACTTGGGTTCAACAAGCAGAGCGGCGAGTACCTATTCAATACACTCGGCGAGTATCTGGTTCGCCAGATAGCAGCTACCTCCCATTAAAGGTCAACGTTGCCGGGGTTATCCCCGTCATCTTCGCGAGTTCGTTCATTGCGACGCCACAGACTATTCTGATGGCGTTCCAAAACACGCACTCTCAAGATGCTTGGTACCAAACTTTAACAGACGTCTTTAATATGCAAACGCCGGATGGTGCCGTATTGTACACTGTTCTGATCGTTGTGTTCACGTTCTTCTATGCGTTCGTTCAAGTCAACCCAGAAAAGTTAGCTGAGAACCTGCAAAAGCAGGGGAGCTACATTCCTGGAGTTTGGCCTGGTCACGAAACACAATCTTATGTTTCCAGTCTGTTGATGCGTCTTAGCACTGTTGGGGCGCTCTTCCTTGGATTCATTTCTTTGATTCCGTTAGTTGCCCAGAACCTGTGGAACTTAGATGAGTCAATTGGTTTAGGTGGTACCAGCCTCTTAATCGTGGTTGGGGTTGCTATTGAAACCATGCGGCAAATCGACGGATTAATGATGAAGCGCGAATACGTTGGCTTTATCCAAGGTCCAGAACCAGCTTAATGAGTTTCCAGCGGGTGTGTTGATCTTTTAGCACACCTGCTTGTGTTTTTCGGGTAAATTTCGAGTTAAAGGAGAACGAACATGACAGCAATGAATTTGATCCTCATGGGTTTACCAGGTGCCGGTAAAGGTACGCAAGCCGAAAAGATTATCAAGGAGTTCAACTTGCCGCATATTTCCACGGGAGATATCTTCCGTGATGCGATGAAGAACGAAACTGAAATGGGATTGGCAGCGAAGAAGTTCATCGACAAAGGTGAACTTGTGCCGGATGAAGTCACGAACGGCATCGTTCGCGACCGGTTAGCTCAGGATGATACCAAAAACGGGTTCATGTTGGATGGGTTTCCCCGTTCTATTGTTCAAGCCGAAGCGTTAAACACGTTTGGCCCTGAACTTGATCGGACCATCAACGCCGTGATTAATATTCACGTTGAACCAGATGTTTTGGTTGAACGCCTTTCCGGTCGTTACATTTGCCGCAACTGTGGTGCAACTTACCACAAGCTGTACAAACAGCCTAAGGTTGAGGGTACGTGTGACGTCTGTGGTAGTCATGACTTCTATCAACGTGAAGACGACAAGCCTGAAACGGTGAAGAATCGTTTGGCAGTGAATTTGAAAGCAAATACACCGCTGGTTGATTACTACACCAAGAAGAACTTGTTGTTTACCGTTGATGGTGACCGTGACATCGATGATGTTTACGTCGACATCGAAAAGATCCTGAAGAACCTCTAGGAAGTGGCTTAGTTCTTGCTTAACTGGAAGAATTATGGTAAGCTTATTCAGGTTTAGCCTGTAAATGGCGCGCTGACGCGATTCACAGGTGCTAGGTGGGGGCAACTCGTTGTCCTTGCCGCTTTTACGTGTATTTACACGCAATTAAAAGGGAGGTACTTTCGTGGCGAAAAGCGATGTCATCGAAGTCGAAGGTAAAGTTACCGAAACATTACCAAATGCGATGTTTCGGGTCGAATTAGAAAACGGTCATGAGATTCTCGCTCACGTTTCCGGTAAGATTCGGATGCATTACATCCGGATTTTGCCTGGTGACCGAGTAACTGTTGAAATGTCACCGTATGACTTGTCTAAAGGCCGGATTACTTATCGCTTTAAGTAACGGTTAGACAGATGTAGGAGGGATATTCATGAAAGTAAGACCATCAGTTAAGCCAATGTGCGAACACTGCAAGGTTATCAAGCGTAAAGGCCGAGTAATGATCATTTGCTCAGCTAACCCTAAGCACAAACAACGCCAGGGTAAGTAATTCAATTTATAGGAGGTGCACTTAAATGCCACGTATTGCTGGAGTGGATTTACCACGTGATAAGCGAATCGCTTACGGTTTGACTTACATTTTTGGAATCGGGATCAACACCGCACACAAGATTGTTGCGGATGCTGGTGTCGCAGAAGACGTTCGGGTTCGCGATATGACGCCTGATCAAGAAGACAAGATTCGTGCCGAAGTAGACAAGTACAAAGTTGAAGGTGACTTACGTCGTGAAGTTAGCTTGAACATCAAGAACTTGCAAGAAATGGGTTCTTACCGCGGTATGCGTCACCGTCGTGGACTGCCTGTTCGCGGCCAACACACCAAAAACAATGCCCGCACTCGGAAGGGTAAAGCCGTTTCCGTTGCCGGTAAGAAGAAGTAAGGGAGGTTTATCACTTTATGGCTACTAGAAGAACTAGTCGCAAGCGTCGGGTCAAGAAGAATATTGAAGCCGGTGTTGCACACATTCACGCTACGTTTAACAACACATTAGTTATGATCACAGACGTTCAAGGGAACGCTATTGCTTGGTCATCAGCTGGTGCCTTAGGTTTCAAGGGTAGTCGGAAGTCAACGCCATTTGCTGCACAAATGGCCGCTGAAGCCGCTGCTAAAGCATCACAAGAACATGGTGTTAAGTCCGTTGAAGTTGCTGTCAAGGGTCCTGGTTCAGGACGTGAAGCTGCTATTCGGGCAATCCAAGCTGCTGGTATCGAAGTTACGGCTATTCGTGACGTTACGCCAGTGCCTCATAATGGTACTCGTCCTCCAAAGCGCCGTCGGGTTTAACGTGAGCGTTTCATTAATGAGGGCAACCTTCATGATGGGATTGACTTATAGGAGCTCAACGCGGTTTGAAAGGGGTAAACGATAAGAATGATTGAATTTGAAAAGCCTAACATTCATAAAATTGACGAAAGCAGTAACTACGGCAAGTTTGTTGTCGAACCGTTGGAACGTGGTTACGGAACAACGCTTGGTAACTCTCTGCGTCGGATTCTGCTTTCATCATTACCTGGTGCAGCTGTTACCAGCATTCAAATCGACGGGGTTCTGCATGAATTCTCTACTGTCGAAGGGGTCGTTGAAGACGTCACGCAAATCATCTTAAATGTTAAGAAGATTGCATTGAAGTTAAACGGTTCTGATGATCAGGAAGAAACCATGGAGATCAACGTTAAGGGACCTGCCCAAATCACCGCTGGTGATATTGTGGCTGGTGCCGACGTTGACGTTTTGAACCCAGATCTGTATATTGCAACGGTTGCCGATGGTGCAACGTTCCATATGCGGATGACGGCTGACAAGGGCCGGGGTTATGTTTCTGCTGACGAGAACAAGACTCGCAACACGGACATGCCTATCGGTGTCTTAGCTGTGGATTCTATTTACACCCCAATCGAACGGGTTAACTACCAAGTAGAGAATGCACGGGTTGGCCAACGGGCTGACTATGATAAATTGACCCTGGATGTTTGGACAAACGGTTCAATTAATCCAAGCGAAGCCATTGCTCTGGCTGCAAAGATCTTGACCGAACATCTGGCTATGTTTGTCGACCTGACTGACGAAGCTAAGAATGCGGAAATCATGGTTGAAAAGGAAGAAACTCACAAGGAAAAGATGCTTGAGATGACCATCGAAGAGCTCGACTTGTCCGTTCGTTCTTACAACTGCTTGAAGCGTGCTGGTATCAACACGGTCCAAGAATTGAACAACAAGACTGAAGCAGACATGATGAAGGTTCGTAACTTGGGTCGCAAGTCCCTTGAAGAAGTTAAGGCTAAGTTAGCTGACTTAGGTTTGTCACTTCGGAAGGAAGACTAATTTTAGACACTCAAAGGAGGGTTTCTGGTTATGAGTTACCGTAAATTACAACGGACTAGTTCTCAACGTCGTGCCTTGTTACGCGATTTGACCACTAGTTTAATCTTGAACGGCCGCATCGAAACGACTGAAGCACGTGCTAAGGAAGTTCGCAAGACGGCTGACCAAATGATTACCTTGGGTAAGCAAGGCGACTTACACGCACGTCGTCAAGCCGCTGCTTTCATCCGCAACGTGGTTGCTGATGTTAAGGAAGATGGCGACGATGTCGTTGTTACCAGCGCATTGCAAAAGGTATTTAGCGATTTAGCACCTAAGTATGCTGATCGTAAGGGTGGTTACACGCGTATCATGAAGACGATGCCTCGTCGTGGTGATGGCGCTGCTATGGCTATCTTGGAATTCGTTGACTAATTAGTTTCGGATTCAGGGAGTTTGTCACTTCCCTAAACGTGGCAATTAGGTTTCAAATTAATCACTAGGACCATGTGGTATAGAGCGTTATGATGATGGGTTTTCCCCGAGTCTAGCTTGAATGGGGGCGAACGCCTCAGCGCCGCTGGTTTGTTAGTGATTTTTTTTGTACATATTTTTATATAAGCGTTGTGGGCAATGGCTAGTAGCGATGGGTGGCCACGAATTTGACAGTTGCGGCGCAATTGGATTGGTCAGTAGCTGTGGGAGTGTGTTGACCACGCAACAACTGGTAGTTGGCAGTCGTTGGCCAGAAATGCGGGGGATTCCGGTGAATATTGGTGAACCACTACGTTATCTCATCAACATTTGGTATAATTACTGGTGACTTTTACATGGGAGAATTAAAAAACGCTGATGGAAAATATCATTGAAGTTAAACATCTTTCATACCGTTACGGCAAGGAGCAACGGCCGGCATTAAACGATGTCAGTTTTGACGTTCACCGTGGCGAGTGGTTGGCCATTGTTGGCCATAACGGGAGTGGAAAATCCACACTGGCTAAGTCTTTGGATGGGCTATTGCCATTTACCGAGGGGACAGTCACCGTTGATGGCCTGGAACTTTCGCCAGCGACCGTCTGGCAGGTCCGCGAAAAAATTGGCATGATCTTTCAGAACCCCGACAACCAGTTTGTTGGGGCAACCGTGGAGGATGATGTTGCTTTTGGTTTGGAGAATCGGCAGGTTACCCGCGAGGACATGATTCCGCGGGTCAAGGCGGCTATCGAAGAAGTCGGCATGCATGACTTTGCGCAGCGTGAACCAAGTTCGTTATCTGGTGGTCAGAAACAACGGGTGGCGTTGGCCGGTATTGTGGCGATTACCCCCAGCATCTTAATTTTGGATGAAGCCACTAGTATGTTGGACCCCTTAGGACGGCACGACATGCTTGAGTTGGTCAGTAAGCTACGGCGGGATCAGAAGCTAACAGTTATCTCAATCACTCATGACATTGATGAGGCAGCGAATGCTGACCGAATTTTGGTGATTGATGATGGTCAGCTGGTTCAAGAGGCCTCGCCTGCGGAAATATTTGCGTTGGGTGAAAAGCTGGTGGACTTAGGCTTAGATTTACCTTTCACGGCTAAGCTCAAGGCGGCACTAAAGAAACGGGGCATTGAGCCTCCCACAAATTATCAAACGATGGCGGAAATGGAGGAATGGTTGTGGCAATCTCTTTCGAACACGTAACCTTTACGTACCAAGCTGGCACGCCCATGGCGCAGACGGCTTTGGAAGACGTTTCCTTCAACCTGCCTGACCACGGCTATTTAGCCATCATCGGTCACACGGGGAGCGGTAAATCGACGCTCGTTCAACAAATCAACGCTTTGTTGAAGCCGACATCCGGCACAATTAAGATTGATGATTTTACCATCACGCCGAATACGACCAATGCGGACCTGAAACCGCTGCGGCAACACGTAGGTATGGTTTTCCAGTTTCCAGAGAGCCAATTGTTTGAGGAAACGATTCGCAAGGACATTGCGTTTGGGCCACAAAACTTTGGTATGTCCCCGGAGGATGCCAACGAACTGGCTGATCAAATGTTGACCACGGTTGGTTTAGATATCAGTTACGCTGAGCGCTCACCGTTCGAATTATCCGGCGGTCAGATGCGGCGTGTCGCCATTGCGGGTGTACTGGCTATGCGGCCACAAGTTTTGATTCTGGACGAACCCACGGCGGGGCTGGATCCGCAGGGACGTCAGGAAATGATGGACTTATTTGAACAACTCCATAGAGAGCAAGGACTGACGATTGTTTTGGTCACCCATCAAATGGAGGATGTGGCTGAGTACGCTGAACAAGTTGCGATTATGCGTGAGGGACGGTTGGTCAAGTTTGGCGATGTTCAGGAGGCATTTGGTGACCCTGACTGGCTGTTAGCCAACCAACTAGACGTCCCTCGGGCAGCACAGTTTGCGCAGCAATTAGCAAAACGGGGATTCCAGTGGCAGCCTTTACCGTTGACCGCTGATCAGCTAGCAGAGCAGATTGCAGAGCAGTGGCAGAAACGGGGGACGGACCATGTCTAACTTTATTTTTGGTCGGTACTTACCGTTGAATTCCGTAGTGCACCGGTTAGATCCGCGGGCCAAGCTCATGTTGAGCTTCTTCTACATCGTGCTGGTATTTATGGCCAACAATCTGGTAACCTACGGGATCTTGATTGTGTTCACGCTAGCTGCAATTTTTGCCTCGAAGATTAGCCTGGGCTTCTTCTTAAAGGGGATTCGCCCCTTACTTTGGTTGATTGTCTTCACGGTGGTTTTACAGTTGCTCTTTAGTCCAGCTGGCGGGCACGTGTACTTTCACTGGGCGTTTATCAACATTACCCAGTACGGCGTCGTGAACTCCGGATATATCTTTATTCGGTTCTTACTGATCATCATGATGTCGACCCTGTTGACGCTGTCGACCCAGCCGTTGGACATTGCTACCGGGCTGTCATCGCTGATGAAACCGCTGCGGTGGGTCCACGTTCCCGTGGATACGTTGGCCATGATGCTGTCGATCGCGTTACGGTTCGTGCCAACCTTGATGGATGAAGCCACCAAGATCATGAACGCGCAACGCGCTCGTGGGGTCGATTTCGGTGAAGGGGGTCTCTTCAAACAGGCCAAATCACTGATTCCTTTGATGGTACCGCTATTCATGAGTGCCTTTAACCGAGCGGAGGACCTCTCAACGGCCATGGAAGCGCGGGGGTACCAGGACAGTGAGCACCGGAGTCAGTACCGGATTCTCACCTGGCAAAAACGAGATACGGTGACCTGGATCATATTTATAATTGGATTTGCGGCGATTCTTGCTTTTCGTCGTTGGTAGGAGGACCTGATGCAACGTTACAAAGTAACTTTAATGTATGACGGCACGAACTTTGCCGGCTTTCAACGGCAACCAAATAAACGGACCGTGGAAAGCACCCTGACAGCTGTTGTTAATAAGATGGCTAAGCAACCGCAACCCGCGATTGTGGTCTACGGTTCTGGCCGGACCGACGCTGGTGTCCATGCGCTGGCCCAGGTGGTCCATTTTGACTTTCCCTTCCTGATTCCCGCGGAGAACATGCGCAAGGGCTTAAACAGCATGTTACCGATGGATATGGAGGTCCTGAAGGTCGAGGAGGTCGCCGATACGTTCCACGCGCGGTATGATGTCTCCGGCAAGCGCTATCAGTACCGAATGGACATGGGCGAATTTCGAAATCCATTTAAACGCAATTATACGGGCCACTGGAAGTTTCCAGTTGATTTGAATAAGATTAATCAGGCCTGTGCCGACTTGGTCGGAGAACACGATTTTACCAGCTTCGTGGCGTCTGGTGCGCAGACACGGACGTTCGTCCGAACAATCTACGAAGCCAGTTGTCATGTTGATGAGGCCAATCATGAATTGGTTTTTGATTTTTATGGAAATGGGTTTATGTATAACCAAGTGCGAATTATGGTGGGGGTCTTGGTAGAAATCGGTTCCGGGACCAGACCAGTGCACGACATTCCCAGACTGTACGAAGTCAAGGACCGTAAGCAAGCACGGCGAACAGTGCCAGCGGCTGGCTTATATCTGAAACACGTGTATTATATGGGTGAAGATCCGGAACACCCAACAAAATTACCGCAACATCAGCGTTAATTTTCGTTAGGGGGACAAACAATCATTGACTTTATGAGTAAAACTTTGTATCATGGTTGTTGGTATTGTTTGCCCCACGATAAGCCCCGGAAAGTTTACTTGGTGTCAGACAAACACAGATTTATGGAGGAATTTAACGTGCGTACAACTTATATGGCAAAACCTAACGACGTGGACCGCAAATGGTACATCGTCGACGCAACCGATGTTAGTTTAGGTCGGCTTGCTTCAGTCGTTGCTTCTGTATTACGTGGTAAGAACAAGCCAACTTTCACGCCTAACGTGGATACTGGTGATAACGTAATCGTCATCAACGCTGCAAATGTCGCCTTAACTGGCCGTAAAGCAACCGGTAAGATTTACTACCACCATACTGGTTTCGCTGGTGGTTTGAAGTCACGGACTGCTGGTAACTTCCGGGATGAAAACCCAGAAAAATTGATCGAAACTTCTGTTCAAGGTATGCTTCCTAAGAACTCCTTAGGTCACCAAATGGCATTGAAGCTTCATGTGTATGCTGGTGCAGACCACAAGCACGAAGCACAAAAGCCAGAAGTATTAGACATTACTAACCTAATCTAAGGAGGAAACCAAATTGGCACAAGTTCAATATCGCGGCACTGGCCGTCGTAAAAACTCCTCTGCTCGTGTACGTTTAGTACCCGGCTCAGGTAAGATCGTTATGAACAAGAAGGCAATCGAAGACTACATTCCATTTGCAAGTATTCGTGAAGTTGTCTTACAACCATTCAACGTTACGGAAACGCTTGGTAACTATGATGCATTAGTTACTGTGCGCGGTGGCGGTTTCTCCGGTCAAGCCGGTGCAACTCGTCATGGGATCGCTCGGGCATTGCTCGAAGTTGACCCAGACTTCCGTGGTCCGCTGAAGCGTGCGGGTCTCTTGACTCGTGACGCCCGGATGAAGGAACGTAAGAAGCCAGGTCTGAAGAAGGCACGTAAGGCTTCACAATTCTCCAAGCGTTAATATTTCGATATTATCAATTGGGAAAGCTCTCACCGTTTACGGTGGGGGCTTTTTTGTTGTAGTGTTTCGACTGGTCACACAGCGTTAGCAATGAGCGACTTTAGAAAAGTTGGAACTTTCCGATTAATTAAATGAAAATGAATTGACTCATAACGAGATTGTGTTAATATCTTATTAAAGATTGATTAAATATCAATGAGACATCGAAGGGAAGAGTAATGATTACCGCCAGTCAAGTGAGCCGTGTTTAGTGTAAAGCGGCCTGGTGAGCATCATGAAGATGAGCCTGGAGTCTTTCTAGTGGTTCGTGTCAGGGGCTATTTGAACGGTTGTAACCGATATATTACTAGTGTTATTAAATGACATGAAACGAAGGGTAGTCTTTTTGATTACCAAAAATGGGTGGTACCACGATACGTCGTCCCAGAATCTACAGTTTGTAGGTTCTGGGACTTTTTTTGTTGGGAGGAAATAGAATGAATTTATTTATTATTGGTGCAGGTAATACAGGATTAGCGTTAGCGGGACTGGCACAAGCACAGGGGGACTGTGTCCGGATATTGACGAACGACGTCGTGCAGTCAACTTTTTATCGGCAACACGCGTTGATCATCACCGGCATTTTTGAGAGTCATTTCAAAATTCAGATTGGCACCGACTATCAGGCTTTAAGTGACTGGGCGGATTTAATTGTGGTGACGGCCGATGCTCAGCCAGATGTGCTAGAGCAGCTACGGGTAACGGTGACGCCAGGGCAGTCCATTCTGTTACTGAACTGGGCCGGTGTTGATGGCTTGGATTTAAAAGCTTTGGGAACAGGCCTCATTAGGGAACATCTTTTGACGGTTGGCCAGGTGCCATCATTACCGCTGAGTGTTGCTATGTTGGCCCCAGGCCAATTGGCCATTGGTTTGAAGCAGACAACGGTTCGTTACCGGCGCGTAGGTGTGAGTCCGACCAGTTATGTGTTTCTAACCACCATTTTCAAGGAAGTTCATGAACGGGTCGCCACACTGACGGTTTCGGCGACTCAGAATTCTGGCTGGCTAACTCGGTGGCGTGGGTGGTGTCATCGGAAGGCCAAATCGAATTTCAGCAGCATTTTAACGCGCAAGTAGGTGACGTTGACCGCGCTGGGGGTCAACAAAAATATTTATTTTTCCTGGTGTTATTTTGACAGCTAAATGCAGAATTTCCAGGCTGGTTTCGGGTCACTCGGACTTGTACGTCGGTCACCCGTTATCAAAAAAATCGTGTTTTCCAGTTTTTCCCGCAGCCAGGTGTTGTTTTCCCGCAACCAATGTCTTAAGCTGAATGAGAAGTACATTACGGGACTGGAAATTATATGGATAAAATTAAGAATTCAAAGCTATTTGATACACTTTCTAAGAAAATGGTCTGGGGATTTATTCTCCTGATCACGGTGGGGACGATTCTCCTGAGCCTGCCGATTGCAACTCGGGGGATGCACGGTTCCACCTTTATTGATACCGTCTTCACGGCGACCAGCGCGACCTGCATTACGGGACTCACAGTGGTCAACACGGCCACGCATTGGTCGTTTTTTGGTCAAGTGGTTATTTTGGCGTTGTCCGAAGTCGGGGCGTTGGGCTATATGACCTTTGCTGTGTTACTATTCAACATCATTCGGCGCCATCTCAACCTCTCAACACAACTGATGGTTAAGGAATCATTGAACCTGGAAAACTTAAGTGATACCAAGAGCGTTATGCGCTATGTAATTGGTCTCTCAGCGCTCTTTCAGATTGGGGGCGCCATTCTATTAGGCGCCGACTTTATCCCACGTTTTGGCTGGAAGCGGGGCTTGTACGTGTCCGTCTATCATTCAGTTATGTCGTTTTGTAACGCCGGCTTTGATGTGTTTGGCAACAGCCTTAGAGGATTTCAGGATGATTCGTACTTATTGATTGTGACGATTATTTTGATTATTGCAGGGGGTCTGGGTTTTCTGGTTTGGCGGGACCTCTTACTGTTCCATGAGCGGAAACGGCTGACCTTGAATTCTAAATTGACGTTGGTGACGACCAGCACACTGTTTGTGGTCGGTTTCTTACTCCTCTTGGTTACAGAGCGAGACCTATCACTGATGCCGACCCATACCTCCTGGTTTAACCGCACCGTCAATACGCTCTTCCTGAGTGTTACACCACGGACTGCGGGGTTGATCACATTGCCAACGCATCAGCTTCAATCTGGGAGTGTATTTATCTTAATGATCCTGATGTTTGTCGGTGGGACGCCTGGTTCGACCGCTGGGGGAATCAAGACCACCACGTTTGGGGTATTGATGCTGCAAAGTATTGCTCAAATCCGGGGTAAAAAAGATGTTGAATTCAGTCACCGTCGCTTTAGTCAAACCAACATCAGTCGCGCGCTATTACTGGTCTTTCTGGCCAGTATCGTGATTGTTGTGGCGACGTTGATTCTGACCCAGACGGAACGGATTCCCAAGGGGTTCGGCCTGGAATACATTGTCTTTGAAGTGTTGTCGGCATTTGGTACGGTGGGACTGAGTCTTGGTTTGACGCCGCACTTAACGGTTATTGGTAAGCTAGTCATCATGCTGCTGATGTTCATCGGACGGGTTGGTATTTTCACCTCGCTATACTCACTTTCAAAGCGGCAGACCAAGGTCAACCAGATTCGGTATCCAGAAGAAAATGTCTTAATAGGTTAAGGAGTTTTATAAATGAAAAAGAATTTTGCTGTTCTGGAACTTGGGCGGTTTGGTCAAAGCGTGGTTGAAACCCTGGCCGAGACTCACCAGGACGTTCTCGCGGTCGACGTTCAAGAGACACCCGTCAATCAGATGATGGATGTGGCTACACAGACGTTGATTGCGGATACCCGGGATGAAGAAGTCCTGCGGGGACTTAACATCGATACTTTTGACTACGTTATTGTTGGTATCGGGAATAACATGGAAGCCAGTATTTTGACGACCATGCTGGCTAAAGAGCTGGGTGCCAAGAAGGTCATTGCGAAGGCCGAGACGGCCGATCAGGGCCGGGTTCTTCAACGGGTCGGGGCGGATCAGGTCGTCTTTCCTGAGCGGGACATGGGGCACAGTATCGTCCGTAAACTGTTGTCCAATCACATTCTGAACTTCATTGATCTCAGCGACGAGTATACGTTAGCCGAAATCGTGATTACTGACCCCAATTTTGTGAACCAGAATTTGATTCAGCTAAATCTGCGGGAACGGTTTGATTTGACGGTCATTGCCATTCAACACGGCCGTAAAATCAACATCTCACCCAACCCGACGGATGCTGTTCAGTTGCATGACGTGCTGACGGTAGTGGGGCCAATTGAAAACGTTGAAAAGTTGGATGAGGCTTTGAAGAAGTGATGGTTGGCTGGTGATTTTCTCAGTCTAAAGCGTCCTCACAACGCGCAGAATCTCTAGCCTTCGGAGCGTGTCGCGCACATATCTAGTCATAAAAAAAGCAGGTTCTCCACCTGATGGGGGTGAGAACCTGCTTTTGGCTATTCGAAAATTTGAAATGAGTGATCCTATTTATTTAGTAAAGAGCCCCGCAAGAGCTTTACAGTAAATGAATGTTGGCAGCTTCACACTTGTCGATCATTTCTTGTGGCCAGATGGCTGCTTGGACTTCGCCAACGTGTGCCTTACCCAGCAGCAGCATGCACAGCCGTGATTGGCCGATTCCACCACCAATGGTGAACGGAATGTCTTCGCTCATGACCATCTTGTGGTAAGGGTAGATCAAACGATCTTCAGCATGCGCAATCTTTAATTGCTTCATCATCCGGTCGGCGTCGACCCGGACACCCATGCTGGAGATTTCAATGGCCTTGTTCAGGGGTTCGTACCAGAACAAGATATCGCCGTTTAATTCCCAGTCGTCGTAGTCAGGGGCCCGGCCATCATGACGCTTGCCACTCTTCAAGGCGCCACCGATCTTCATCAGAAAGACACAGCCCAGTTTCTTGGTAATGGCGTCTTCACGTTCCTTAGGCGTCATATCAGGGTAGGTGTCTTCCAGTTCTTGCGTCGTGACGAAGTGGATTTCATCTGGTAAGTGGTGAACGGCTTGAGGGAACTTGTACCAAACTTCGTGTTCCATATGCTTAATGACCTTGAAGATGGTCCGAACAGTGGACTTCAAAGTTTCTTCGTTCCGTTCATCTTTGGCAATGACTTTTTCCCAGTCCCATTGGTCCACGTAAGCGGAGTGATAGTTGTCCAGGTCTTCGTCCTTCCGAATGGCATTCATGTTGGTGTAGAGGCCTTCGTGCATCCCGAAACCGTAACGTTTCAGGGCCAATCGTTTCCATTTAGCCAAGGAGTGAACGATTTCAATCGTATCGTCACCCATGTCCTTCATTGTGAAGGAGACGGGTTTTTCGACCCCACTCAGGTTGTCATTCAACCCGGAAGCCTTGTTGACAAACATGGGGGCAGAGAGCCGGGAAAGGTTCAGTTGGGCACCAAATTCATCTTGGAACGTTTCACGGATGTAGCGAATGGCGGCCTGCGTTTCCTTAACGGATAGCTTAGGATCGTAATCCTTAGGTACGATTAAATGCATAGTAATTTCTCCTTCGTGGTTTAAATTTAGATAAAAGAAAAAGTCCTTCCATCCCTTATATCAAGGGACGAAAAGACTTTTCGCAGTACCACCCAAGTTGTTTATCATCAAAAATAAACCAGCTCAATTAGAGTACAAACATACTCTACCGATGGTAACGTACCGGTTAACGGCTAGACCTACTATGCCCCGGGGCAGTTCAGGTAGCAACTAAGAAAGTGTTTTTCAGAAAACGCGAACACTGATTGGGTTTGCACTAACTCCCAACTCACTGGCAGGCTGCGTTAACTTACTCCTCTTTCCTCCGTTATTTATCTTATGGCATTAATCCTAGCACGATTTTGGCGTTTGTAAACTAAAAAATTAAAATTTGACTAGAATTAAATGGCGAAAATCCTTAAAAAAGGGCGGCCCCGTCACGGTTTTTACGGGGTCAAAATTTTTTTAAAAAGTGACAACTTTATCCGCCCATTCGATCAAATCGACGCTGTCGGGCATGCTGATGAGGGGGTAGGGCACTTGGTGGTTGAATCGGTGAATTCGGGGCCCAGTTTCACAAATAAATAGGGCACCACCAGCAGCGCTAAATGCCGTCAACTCGTCGCTAATGTCATAGCGGGCGTTGCCGATGGTCGTAATCTCGACGGCAGCTCCCATCAATAACAGGCGGGTAACGTGGCCTTTTTTAAGGGCAGTCACACTGAATTTTAAGGCATTCCAGACCTGTTCTGGATCGTTTGTTTTCACAATCACACCCAATTGCATGCAGATTCCTCCTCGGAACGTTTCGTTCATCGTAGCATAAACCTGTCAGATTCAGGTTTATGCTTACGCCTGAATGTCAGGTTTGTTCGCCAACTTTTTGCTTGATAAGCCTGTTATTATACGTTTTCATAACAATTTTCTATTGACATTTGGGTCAAAAAAAATTAAACTATTAGAATTGGTTTAATCAAATTCTCATTTAAAAACAAAAGGAGGAGTCGGCTTGGCACGACCTCATCAACTCTTTATTAAAAAACAGGTGCAAACGGATCTCTATAAGAAAACTGGGTTGGAAAAGACGTTAACGGCGTTTTCTCTAACAACTATGGGTATCGGCGCAATTGTCGGTGCCGGAATTTTCATCACTCCGGGCTTAATTGCCGCTAACTACGCCGGCCCCGGTGTGATGTTGTCGTATCTGATTGCCGTGGTCGTCTGTGCGATGGCTGCCCTGTGTTATTCAGAGTTTTCGTCAACGATTCCGCTGGCGGGGAGTGCTTACACTTACGTCTACGCCGTCTTTGGTGAATTTACTGCCTGGATTTTGGGATGGGCGTTAATTTCCGAATATCTCTTCGCCGTGTCATCCGTAGCAGTCAGTTGGTCCTCGTATTTTCAGAACTTATTAGCGGGTTTTGGTTTCAAACTCCCGGCTTTCTTTCGCGCAGCAGCTGGCACCGCTGGCGTGAAGGGTGGGGGCATTGACCTGGTTGCCTTAGTGATCACCATGTTGGTAGCCTGGCTCCTGTCTAAGGGGATTCGCGAGTCCGCTAAGATCAACAACATCATGGTTATCGTCAAAATTTTAGTCATTTTGCTATTTATTGGAATCGCTGTTTTCTACGTTAAGCCAGCGAACTATAACCCGTTTTTGCCATTTGGCACGGCAGGTATCTTTAAGGGAGCCGCGGTGGCCTTCTACGCCTACATTGGGTTTGACGCTGTTTCGACGGCCAGTGAAGAGGTCAAGAATCCCAAGCGGAATATGCCAATTGGGATTATCTCATCCCTGTTAGTGGCTGCTGTTCTGTACATTGGTTTGTCCGCCGTACTGGTTGGCGTGGTCCACTACACCAAGTTGAGTGTGGCCGATCCCGTGGCCTTGGCCTTGAGCCTCATTCACCAGAACTGGGCGTCCGGGGTGGTTTCGTTTGGGGCCATCGTGGGGATGACGACCGTATTGATCGTCATGTCTTACGGAGGAACCCGCTTGTTATTTGCCATTAGTCGGGACGGTTTGTTGCCGGCCAGATTGAAGAAGTTGAATCCTAAGACTCACGTTCCTGTGGCGAATACCTGGATCTTTGGGGTCCTGGCCAGCTTATTTGCGGCGGTGATTCCCATTGATAAGATTGCCGAGCTGGTCAACATTGGGACGTTATCGGCCTTTGCCATGGTTTCACTCGGAATCGTCTTCTTACGGCATGACGAACGGTTTAAAAATTTGGACACCTCGTTTAAAGTGCCCTGGTATCCCTTTTTACCAATCGCATCGTTCTTAGCTTGTCTCTACCTCATGACACAGCTACAGGCCTTCACCTGGCTCGCATTTGCCGTCTGGGTCGTCCTGGGACTGATTGTCTACATGAGCTACGGTTACCATCACAGTGTGGTGCGCCAGCAAGTTGAAGGTTAACGCTTTCATTTCGTGCTAAAATAGTCCTAGATTACCGAGAGGGATGACTGGATGCGTTACCTAGCAAGTTCAAGCTTAGATATTCGCCAAAATTTAGCAATTGAAACGTATTTGATGGAGCACGCCGATCTGTCGGAGCCCATCCTGTATTTTTATATCAATTCACCGTGCATTATCGTTGGCCGCTACCAAAACGTGTTGGCTGAAATCAATCAGCAGTACGTTAAAGACCACAACATTATCTTGACGCGGCGGACCTCTGGTGGGGGTGCCGTGTACGACGACCTTGGTAACGTGAGCTTTAGCTTTATTACCCAGGATGATGGGGATGCCGTGGGCAATTTCAAACGCTTCACAGACCCGGTAATCAAAGCACTCCATCAGATGGGGGCGACCGGTGCCGCCATGACGGGTCGTAATGATTTGACCATTGCCGGCAAGAAGTTCTCTGGTAACGCCATGCACGTCGAAAATGGACGGATGTTCTCCCACGGAACGTTGATGTATGATGTGGATCAGACGCAGATTGCCAAATCCTTGCAGGTACCAGCCGACAAGTTGGCTTCCAAAGGGGTCAAGTCGGTGAAGAGTCGGGTGACGAACCTAAAACCGTATTTCGCTGAGGCCTATCAGCATCTGACCATTGAAGAATTTCGGGATACCTTGGCCAAGGAGATTTTAGCGGTATCGGATCTTAAGGATGCCCAGACTTACCAGTTGACGGCGGCGGATCAGGCGGGTATCAAGCAGCAAGCCGACCAGTATTTCAACAACTGGGATTGGATTTATGGCAACGATCCGGCCTATTCGCTGACGCGTCGTCAGCACTTTACTGCAGGAACGGTTGAGTTTGACCTGGATGTGGCAGGTGGTAAGATCCAAGCCATTCAGATTCACGGCGACTTCTTTGGCCAATTACCAATTGACGAGGTGACGGCTAAATTGACTGGAGTGACCTACACGCCAGCTGCCGTTGCTGCCGTCTTTGACACACTGGATGTTCCGAGTTACTTTGGTAAAATCACCAAAAATGAATTGGTTGACCTGCTGACTAAGCAGCCAGCCACTGAATAGGACGAGACTGGTTCGTAGAACTTGATTAGTCGAAGCGTTGCTGCAGAGACGGTAACGCTTTGTTTTTTATTAAGGTTGCCTGGCAATCAGGTAACCTTAAGGAATTACCCCTATAATGGACAAGTTGATTCATATGATTAATTTTAAGAACGACCACCTGGCAGTTTGCGGGTGGGTGAAAGGGTGGCTAACCAAACCATGGAAATGGAAAAACGACAACGACCAAGAAGAAAACGACATCCAGTCCGGAACACAATTCTGGTGCTGATTCTGGCACTATTAGTGGGAGGCGTGGCGTACGGCTATCAGAAGTATCAAAGTATCAAGAAGTCCGTTGATACCACGTACCAAGCATCTGGTGCTAAGAAACTCCGGAACGTCAACGCAGTCCTTAAGCAGAAGAAGCCAATTTCGATTCTGCTAATGGGGACCGACACGGGGGCCCTTGGTCGGACATTTCAGGGACGGACTGACAGTATGATGGTCGTGACGATCAATCCGGAAACGGAGAAGACGACCATTACCAGTATTCCGCGGGATACGGCGGTTTCAATCCCCGGGTATGAAGATTACGGCACGGTTAAGATTAATGCTGCGTACGCTTATGGGAAGTCAAAGACGGCCATCACGACCGTCCAAGATATGTTAAACATCCCAATTGACTTCTACGCCATCATCAACATGGGGGGGATGGAAAAGATCATCGACGAGGTCGGTGGTGTGGACCTGACGCCAACGTTGAGCTTTAGTTATGGCGGGTACACCTTCAAGAAGGGCGTGAAAACGCACATGAATGGGAAACGGGCGTTGGCCTACTCCCGGATGCGTGACGACGATCCCCAAGGAGACTATGGTCGGCAGACGCGGCAACGGAAGGTCATCATGGCCTTGTTGAACAAGTCTGGTTCGGTCACGTCATTGTTGAACGAAAGTTTCATTAGTTCACTGACCAAGCAGACGCAGACTGACCTAACATTTAACGACTTGACGGCGCTGGCTACGAATTATCGTCGTGCCACGAAGAGTATTAAGACGACCCACTTGCAGGGGACTAGTGAGACGCTTAACAGTCAGAGCATGGAAGTTGCCTCAAAGACTGAGTTACAACGGGTTACGAATTATATTCGGACCGGCTTAGGCTTAGCTCATAAGTCAACGGGGACCATTGCTCAGGTTGACGCATCGACTGGCGAGGCTGGTTCGAGTGACGCGACGAGCAGCACGGGGATCACTGATAACGGCAATAATGGTGGCCCTGGTGGCGGTTACTAAGAGTCGTTACACTCCGGAGGGCAAGGATTCTGCCTACTGTGGGGATGCTTCAACCTTTAGTGAATGAACTAAAGGTTGAAAGTTCGAAAATCGTTATTAAACCAAGAATAATCAGGCGTTATCGACTTGAAATTAGTCTTGCCCAGCCACCTGCGGCGGTCAGAGATTCCGCCTGCTGTGGGGAACGCCTACGGCCTGAAAAACGGTCCTGCGGCTCGGTTTGAAGCCTGAAAAACCACCAGTCTTCAAACGCGTTTCACGCTGTAAGCCGAAAATCGGCTAACACCGTCGACACAGCTGGCGCCACCTCTGCCCCCCTCCGGTTAAACGGGTTCTAAGCTATCTTAAATGGCTGAATGAAATATTATTGGCGTGCCACTAGGTAGCCGAGAGTGAGTCAAATTTGGACTCAGTCGTGGGATTTTCAAGTGATTTTCTTGAAAATGGCGACTTGAAGACGTGTTTTGCGGCTTCAAGCGAGGGACAAGACCGCTCTTTGGCTTGTCCCGTCCTTCCCACCGCGTTCCAGTCCAAATTTGGCGAACGGTAAGGTGGCAATTTCCAACTATGTCTGACTAAACACCAATACCCAATCCTTGTTGTATCAAGCATAGTGGGCGTTTCAGTATTTTCAACCTTTTGGAATGAATTGATTGTGATAAGAAAGAGCGCTGCAGACTGAGGTCTGGGCGCTTTTTCTATAGGTATCATACTAGGTGGGTGATCCTTGATGAGTTGCTTCCACCCGCTAGTTCGTTGTAGTGTAAGGTATCAGTAGTGAGCGTTGAAGGGAGTTATTGCCAAATGAAAAATATCTTAGTTACGGGGGGCGCCGGCTTTATTGGCGCCAACTTTGTTCGTTATGTGGTGGCCAATCACCCGACGGTTCACGTAACGGTGCTGGATAAGTTAACGTACGCCGGGAATCGGGCCAATCTGGCTGGGCTACCGGCTGACCGGGTGCGGCTGGTGGTCGGCGACATTGCTGACGCACGCTTGGTCAATGACCTGGTCCAGCAGGTCGATGCCGTTGTTCACTACGCGGCCGAGAGCCACAATGATCGCTCGTTACGTGATCCAGCGCCGTTTATTCAAACCAATATCGTTGGCACCTATACGCTGTTACAGGCCTGTGTTCGCTACGACGTCCGGTTTCATCACATCTCCACCGATGAGGTTTACGGTGACCTGCCACTCAGAAATGCTGGGATGAACGACGCAGCGGATAAATTTACCCCCAAGTCGCGGTATAATCCCAGCAGTCCCTATTCCGCTAGCAAGGCGAGCTCTGACATGCTGGTGCACGCTTGGGTCCGATCGTTTGGGCTACGGGCGACCATTTCGAATTGTTCTAACAACTATGGGCCCTACCAACACATTGAAAAATTCATTCCCCGCCAGATTACGAATATTCTCAGTGGGCGGCGGCCCAAGTTATATGGGACGGGGCAAAACGTACGCGACTGGATTCACGTGGATGATCACTCGCGAGCGGTCTGGCTAATTTTAACGCAAGGGAAGATTGGCGAAACTTATCTGATTGGGGCCAACGGTGAGCGTTCGAATTTAACGGTCCTGCAGGCAATCTTAACGGCGATGGGCCAACCAGTCGATGCCTATGATCACGTGCACGACCGTCCGGGGCATGACCGGCGGTACGCTATCGATGCTACTAAAATCGAGACTGAATTGGGGTGGCAGCCGCAGATAACGGACTTTTCAACCGGCCTGCAGCAGACCATTACTTGGTATCGGACACATGAAAGCTGGTGGCAGGAAGAAAAGGCGACAGTTGAGGCCGCTTATCAGGCTGTTCAAACGACCGAGGCGACTAGGAACTATGAATAAAGTGAGGGCGAGGCGGTGGTCTCGTTTTTTTTACCATTAATTTAATTGTCAATTATAACCATCCGTTAGTAGCATTATATGTAAATGAGTTGGCTGAGATTCCTTTTAATAGCTAAAACGAAAAAACGCAATAGGATTGACTTGATTGCGAAAAATGGTTTATAGTATGGTAACAAATATAAAAGTTGTTGTAAAAGCTAGCGCGCGTTTGAACAAGTGGTGGTCGCTCACGTTAGTCACCAGGACCTACACGGAGGAGAGTATGGAGTCAGAACAAACAATAAACTTGGCACAAGTTGCCAACATTCTACGGAAGCACGTCAGATTGATCAGTCTAACCACCCTATTAGTCACGGTCTTAGCCGTGGTGGCGACCTTTTGGATCATGACACCCAAGTATCAGGCAACGACCAACATTCTCGTAAATCGCCGGGTGACGGCGACGGAACAGGGCGGTCAACTACAACAGGTGCAGGCCGATGTCCAAATGATCAGCACGTACAAGGATATCATCACTAGCCCAACGGTTTTGGAACCAGTCAGCCGGGAGGTTCGTGACTTACCTGGCCATCCAGATGGCTTGAAGCAGGCATTGCAGATTGAGAATGAACCTAATTCACAGGTGTTTTCGGTAACGGCGACGGCGACCAATCCGCAAACTGCCGCGGCAATTGCCAACAAAACAGCCCAGTCATTCAAGGATAAAATCGGTAAAATTATGCGCATTGATAATGTGTCCATTGTTTCACCAGCAACCGCTAGTGGTGGGGCCGTCAGTCCCAAGAAGGCGATTAACATTCTACTAGGCGTGGTGGCGGGTCTCTTGATGGGGATGAGTTTAGCCTTCATTCGAGAAGCAACGGATAGAACGGTGACATCGGAAAAGTTCTTGACCGAAGACCTGGGCATAACCAGTCTCGGAATTCTTAGCGAGATTCCGCAGGAACAAGCACAGGGGCGCCGGTCATCTGAGTCAACGTTGACTGGTCAGACTAACACTCAGGTACGACGCGTTCAAAGAAGGGTTTAGGTGGAAGAGTATGCGATGGTTCAAGCACAAGACGTTAAGTGATGCCAGTCATAAAAATGGCGTGGGGTTGATTACCGCTACGGCACCGGGGCATCAGATTGCTGAGCAGTTTCGCACGGTGCGAACGAACATTCAGTTTTCCTCAGTGAATCACCCAGTTAAGTCGATTCTGTTTACTTCCTCTGCGCCCTCAGAGGGCAAGTCGACTATGAGTAACAATTTGGCCGTCACGTGGGCTAGTCAGGGGGCACGGGTGGTCCTGGTGGATGCAGATTTACGGCGTCCGACGGTTCACCAGACTTTTGACGTAACCAATCGTTTGGGCATGACTAATTTCTTATCCGGTGTGGCAACCCTGGCAGAGGTGGTGCAGGCAACAACAATCACCAATTTGTCGGTGGTGACCAGTGGACCTATGCCGCCCAATCCAGCAGAATTGCTGGGAAGTTCGCGGTTAAAGCGACTGTTACAGGAGTTACAGGCCAGTTATGACTTGATAATTGTGGATGCACCTCCAGTCAATACAGTGACGGATAGTCAGCTATTGGCGGCAGAGGTGGACGGGACCATCTTGGTGGTGCCGCAAGGAATTGCCACTAAGAATGGTGTCCGACGAGCTCAGCAACTCTTGCAGGCCGTGCATGCCAATGTTTTGGGGGCGGTGATGAACCGTGTCACTGATTTGAAATCGGATGGTTACTACGGACAGGCGTACCAGGGTTACTATGGTCGAACGGATAATTAGATGGGGTTAATTGATATTCATACCCATCTTTTACCAGCAATGGACGATGGACCGCAAAACCGTGACTTAGCGTTGCGACTAGCAGAGATGATGGTTGCCCAAGGCGTGACCCACGCCGTATTGACACCGCATCATTTGCTGGCTGATTACGTCAACCCTAAATGGGCTGTACAGGAGCGCGTGGTTGCCTTTCAATCTGCGTTGCAGTTGGCAGGTATTCCACTGACGGTATTCCCCGGGCAGGAGGTTCATATGACCGGGGACCTGTTAAATCATTTGGCAGCCGATGACCTGTTATTTTTAGACGGGGTGGGGACTTACTTGTTGCTGGAACTGCCAGCCACACACGTGCCCCTGTATACCGAAGACCTATTATTTCAGTTGACATTGCGGGGAATCATCCCCGTCTTAGCTCACCCAGAACGACATCCGGTGCTGCAACGGGAACCGGACCGCTTAGAAGGATTGATGCGACTGGGATGTCTACTCCAGGTGACGGCGGGAAGTTATCTGGGGATGTTCGGTCGCGCTGCTCAGAAATTAGCCACTCGCTTGTTGGCGAGTGTACCGGGGGTTCTACTAGCTTCCGATGCCCATAACCACTTGCGGCGCCCTTGCGTCATGGCGCAGGCTTTTCAGCAATTAGCGAGTGAAGTAGGGTTAGACCGTTGTCGAAAAATCAATGATAATGCCGTCGCCGTAGTCAACGGGGAATCCCTACTTACGGGCGGCTAAACACTTTTGCCACTCAGAAGAAAGGGTTAGGGACTTTTAATGGATTATCGTGACACAAACTATCAGAGTAGCTCGCTTGACCAGGCCAGACAACGACGCCGGTATTTATACCGAACGAGTAAACGGGTATTTGATATGATGATGAGTCTCTTAGGATTGTTGCTCCTGATGCCGGTATTCATTGTGGTTGCCCTCTTGATCAAGTTGGAAGACCCACGGGGACCTGTGTTTTATTCACAAACTAGGGTAGGCGTGAACCAACGGCCCTTTCGGATGTTTAAGTTCCGTTCAATGGTGGCCGATGCTGACCATCAGCTCAATCAGTTGCTACAACGAAGTGACGTGGCCGGGGCCATGTTCAAAATGAAGCAAGATCTCCGAATCACCAAAATTGGTCGGGTTATTCGTAAATACAGCGTGGATGAATTGCCGCAACTGTTGAACGTTTTGTTGGGTCAGATGAGTCTAGTTGGTCCGCGGCCACCATTGCCACGGGAGGTGGCTACCTACACGTCTCACGATTTACAGCGCCTGACGGTGAAACCCGGGTGTACGGGGTTGTGGCAAGCAACGGTCCGCAATGAGGTGAGTTTTGCCGAAATGGTGTTGCTGGACCTTCAGTATATTGCGCGCCGGAGTTTTCTGCTGGACCTGTATGTGTTACTTTTAACAATTCGTGTTTTTGTGAAACCTAACGGGGCTTACTAGTCGTTAAGAAAGGAGATGACTGAATGAAGGTATGCTTGGTTGGATCCAGTGGTGGTCACTTAGCACATCTGCGGCTACTCCGAGAATTCTGGGCGGACGAGCAGCGGTTCTGGGTCACCTTTGACAAGCCGGATGCGCGGAGTCTGCTCAAGGGTGAGCGTCGAATCAATTGTTTTTTTCCGACCAATCGCAACTTGAAAAACCTGGTTAAGAATACGTGGTTAGCATTCAAGGTATTACGGCGGGAACGTCCCGACGTGGTTATCTCGTCGGGCGCCGCGGTGGCCGTGCCATTTTTCTACGTCAGCAAGCTCTTACGTATCAAGACGGTCTACATCGAAGTCTTTGACCGGATTGATGCGCCCACTTTAACGGGCAAGCTCGTTTACCCAGTCACGGACCTCTTCGTGGTTCAGTGGCCAGAAATGCGGAAGGTGTACCCCAAGGCAGTGAATCTCGGGAGGATTTTCTAATGATCTTTGTGACGGTAGGCACTCATGAACAACCCTTTAACCGCCTGTTAGTGGCCATGGAAGATTTAGTTGTGCGGGGGATCATTACAGACCGGGTCGTGATTCAGTCGGGGTACGCGACCGCGGTAGCTCCCCACTGTGAGGTGACCGATTTTTTGAGTAATCAGGGTATGCAGCAAGCGATGCAGTCGGCGACCACCATTGTCTGTCACGGGGGACCGGCCACCTTTATGCAGGCCCTGGCGTTGGGCAAACGAAGCATTGTGGTGCCCCGTCAAATGGCATTTCGGGAGCACGTGAACAATCACCAGTTGACGTTCGCCAGACAGGTAGAGCAGCAGGGGTACCCGTTGACCGTAGTTGACGACGTGGCCGAGTTGGCGGCAATCTTTACGGCTGCCTGTGCCGTGCCGCACCAGTTGCCCTCACACACGCACCAATTTAACCAGCAGTTGACGACGGCAATTCAGCGGATGGGAGTGTCGTCATGATTCCTAAAGTAATCCATTACTGCTGGTTTGGTGGTCAACCACTACCTGACAGTGTGACACGTTGCTTGGCGTCCTGGCGGCGCGTCTGTCCGGATTATCAAGTTAAACGCTGGGATGAATCAAACTGGGATGTGACGCAAATGCCTTATGTGCGGCAGGCGTACGCGCAAAAGAAGTTTGCCTTTGTTGCCGACGTTGCTCGTCTAGACGTAATTGCCCGGCACGGTGGTATTTATTTAGACACGGACGTGGAACTTCTCGAGCCGTTAGATGCGTTTTTAACATACGATGCGTTCTTTGGCATGGAGGAGCCGGGCCGCGTGAATACTGGTGTCGGGTTTGGGGCAATCAGTAAGCATGCCATGGTAGAAGACCTATTGGCCCAGTATCAACAGCGTAAGTTCATGTGTCGCAATCGACCGGATCTAACCACCTGCGTCACGATTGCGGCCCCGTTATTCAAGGAGTGGGGGGTCCAACGAAATCAGCAAATCCAATATTTACAGGATAAGCGCGTCGTCATCTTGCCACCAACCTATTTTTGTCCGGAGGATCTCGCCTCTGGCAAGTTACGACTTACGGCGCAAAGCGTCGCTATTCACCATTACGCGGTCACCTGGAAGCCCGCTACCTCGCTAACCGTTACCCGGTGGAAAATCAGGAGCCGTCGTATCATTGATGCCGTTGGTGGGGAAGGGAGTTATGCACGACTGAAGAGCTGGTACAACACGGTAAGGAGCAAGATTTGAAGACAACTATTTCCCAAACGCCGGGGTTACCGGTTAAATATATCGTTGCGTTGTTAACGACTTTTACGGCAACTTTTTTGGCGGCCGTCACCGGTGGTTTTCCTGTCGCTTGGTTAGTTGCCGTCGTTGCTGGGTGGTTCCTCAATCAGTTACGGCAACAGCGCGAGCTAATTTTGCTGGCCATCGTGGTGTTACTGGTTTTTCAAAATTTCTTGATTGGCGTGGGCGCTCACCTAGCGGGAAATGACCAGGGATTGACTTTTTTGACACAGGTGCCATTGCTCTTCACGGTGGGGCTCTTCGTTGGCGGTCCGCTCAAAACCATCCGTTGGGATTGGGTGACGCGACTTTTTCTCGGGCTACTGGCGATCACACTGGGTTCGCTAGCGTTCGGGCACGGGTCGCTGGGGGCGATTATTGCCAATCTTAGAAATTTGACGTTCTTTTTCATGGTCTACCAGATAGCTTGGCAAAATAGTCGGCTGGCATCTTTTGATGTCGCGGCTCTTTGTCGACGATTGTGCCACCTGGCCTTGCTGATTATTGGCGTCGGCGTGATTTTTCTGCTGGGCGGATATCGTGCGTACGCTACTATTGGTATTGATGAAGTTTATCGTGCTAAGGGGGCCACCGCTGTTGCGCAGGCGGGACTAGACGGTCGGTTTTACTCAGATGCCTTTGGTCACGCTGTGACGCGGATGGGATCGTTGTACTACGAGCCCGTCAACCTCGGCTATCTGTTGGTGGGAATCCTCCTGTTTTTGTTGATGTTCCGCTGGACGCAGAGTTGGGTGGTCCGGGTGGTCAGTGACACCATCGTCCTGGTAGGGGTGTTCCTAACCTTCGGGAAGGGGGCACTCATGGTGCTGGGTTTAGCATTGCTGGCCCCAGGAATTCACCGGAGCCTGAAATGGTGTCTTCATTTTCTAAATGATCGGGCCATTTATCTGGGCGTGCTGCTACTCGTTGCTGGCTTGGTTTACCTGTACAGTAATTTTTACTACCAAACGTTCGGTGGGGCAGTGGGCAACCACTTTACTGCTATTACGGAAACGTGGCGCAATATCTTAGCCCGACCGCTAGGACATGGTCTAGGCACTGGGGGCAACGCTGCCGCAGTGCTGAACGTTGGGGAGAGTGATGATGCCACCTGGTTGAGCACGGGCGGTGAAACTGCTCTCCTGTCGTTTGGGTATCAGATTGGTTTAGTGGGAATTGGCATCTTGAGCCTGATTTTTGTTCAGCTGGGGCGTCAACATCTGGTTCGTTTAAATTCTTTGACGCGACGAGTCCAGGCTAGTTGTCTGCGGTTGGCGTATCTACCAGTAATTTTGATTATCATGAGTATTTTTCAAGACAATACATTTACCCCACAATGTATTGCAATCTATATGATGTTACTTGCGATGGGACCAGTTTTTCGTCGCCCGGCAGGAGAGGAGTCCCCATGAAGTCCCCATACTTTTCAATCATTATTCCGGTGTACAATGCCGCCCATTTTCTGGAGCGCTGCCTGACATCCGTGTTAAGCCAGACATTCACAGATTTTGAAATCTTGGCGGTGGACGACGGCTCAACGGATGCTTCGTTGGCGGTGCTCCAACAATTTACAGTGAAGACAACGACACTGCAGGTGCTTTCTCAAGCCAACGCGGGCGTCTCGGCCGCGAGGAATGCTGGGTTAAAAGTAGCACGGGGACAGTACGTGTTATTCCTAGACCCGGATGACTATCTAGCGGCAGATGCACTGGCGATTTTGAAAAAGCAGCTGGTGAGTCGACCAGATATTGCTTGTTTCAACGTCTTGTTGGCAAGTTATAATCGGACGTACGCTATGGCACTGAACGAGAGATTTGCTCGGCCACAGCTTTTTGCAGCCCCCAGTTTCCTAGAAGTAATTTTCACCCAGGGTGGCTTTCGCGGCTATGCTTGTAACAAGGCTTATCGTAGGGCTGCCATTCAGGGAATGTATTTTGATGAACACGTGGCTTATTTGGAGGATGAATTGTTTAATGTCCAATTAATCCAACGGGTGACGACGATTCTGTGTCTGCCGGAGCCATTGTACGTGTATTGGCAACACGCCGAGTCGCTAGTGAATTCAGGCTTTAATCCTAAGAAAATCACGGCGATTCAAGCGGTCAATCGGATGCTGACCAGTGTCCCGACAGCGTTTCAAACGGATCTCGAGGTCCGTCGGAATCGGTTGATTATAGAACTGGCTAGTAGTGCCTTAAGAAGTCATCGGCAGGAGTTTAAACAACTGCGCGCTATGTATTGTCGGTTATCACCACGCTGCCAGCATTGGGTGTATGGACCAGCTAATCGGACGATTCTCCGGGTGGCCAACTGGCATTTTGAGGGAGCAGCACGACTCTTCTGTGTGAAAGAGTCACTAGTGAAGAGTCGCCTGTTCTACTGGTTGCGTTGCCGGTTGGCTAGGCCGTAGCCGGTTGCTCGCATGAATGAAGAGGTTCGGGGAAATTATATGAGAAAGTTGATGACAAAATATAAGCAGCTACCAGTCCAGGTGCGGGCCTCCTTTTGGTTTCTGATTTGTGCGTTTGTTCAGCGGGGGTTGTCAGTCCTGACGACCCCCATCTTTACGCGCCTGCTGACCCCGCAAGAGTACGGGCAATTTAGTGTCTTCAATTCCTGGTTAAATGTGGTGACTATCCTGGTATCACTGAACCTCTATGCCGGTGTGTATATGCAGGGGTTAGTGAAATTTGACCGAGAACAAGCGACTTTTTCCTCTTCCATGCAGGGATTGACGGTCGTTTTGGCCGGCGGGTGGACCGCTGGCTATCTGCTATTCAGGACGCAGGTGAATCAACTGCTCGGTCTGCCGACGGTGCAAGTGTTGGCCATGTTGGTGATTATCTGGGCTGGCGCGGCGTTTAACTTTTGGTCGGTAGCGCAACGCGTGGCCTACCGCTACCGACGATTGGTGGCGATGACGCTGCTGGTGACCGTTAGCCAGCCAGTGGTGGGTATCTGGTTAGTGGTCCACGCTCAGGACAAGGTGACAGCGCGAATCGTGGGGTTGGCTTTGGTCCAACTGATTGCGTACGTGGGCTTCTTCTTCGTTCAAATGAGTCGAGGACGGCGGTTCTTCTCCGCTAGATTTTGGAAGTACGCCATCTGCTTCAATGTACCGTTACTGCCACATTTTCTCTCACAGGCAGTGTTGTTTAGTTCGGACCGCATCATGATCGATAAGATGTTGGGTGCCGGGGTAGCGGGGATTTACACACTAGCCAGTGCAATCTCGATGTTAACGACCCTTTTTAACGATGTGCTGCTACAGACGTTGGAGCCCTGGATGTATCAGAAGATAAAAGCGGGACGAGCGGGGGATATTTCACGAGTTGCTTTGCCTGCGTTGGGGATGATTGCGGCAATTAACATTGGGTTCATTGCTTTTGCGCCGGAACTAGTGGCTATTTTTGCGCCAGCATCTTATCTACAAGCAATCTGGGTCATGCCACCGATTACGATGAGTGTGTTTTTCGCTTTTCTCTATAATTTTTTCGTGGTGTTTGAACTGTACTACGAGAAAACGTTATTCGTGACGGTAGCTACCATTGCTGGTGCCGGGTTGAACCTGGGCCTAAACTTTTGGTTGATTCCACGGCTAGGGTTCTATGCGGCGGGTTACACGACTTTAATCTGCTACGTCGCGTACGCGCTAGGCCACTATCTACTAATGCAGCGTATCTGTCGTGAGCGACTGTCGGGCGTGCGGGTCTATCGGCCGCGACGGCTATTAGGGATCATTGGCATTTTTATGAGCATTGGGCTGCTATTTCTAGCTAGCTATCACTGGCCGTTGATTCGGTACGGGTTGATTGGTGTTGGCATTCTGGCGCTCTTCTTAACCCGGCGTCGGTTGGTGACGACGGTTCGTGACCTGATTGCGGTGAGACAAGGGGATGAAACGGCGGAGTGAAGAATT
Source organism: Levilactobacillus tongjiangensis (assembly GCF_003946345.1). Taxonomy (GTDB): domain Bacteria; phylum Bacillota; class Bacilli; order Lactobacillales; family Lactobacillaceae; genus Levilactobacillus; species Levilactobacillus tongjiangensis. The sequence continues at coordinate 86,453 of NZ_RHNY01000005.1, read as the reverse complement.
CAATTCAGTGTATTTTAAAAAACGTCAGTGGTTTGTGTCCGTCAGCCATCTGCGGCGGTCAGAGGTTCCGCCTGCTGTGGGGAACGCCTGCGGTCTGAGAAGCGGTCCTCCGGCTCGGTTTGAAGCCTGGAAAAACCACCAGTCTTCAAACACGTCCCACGCTGTAAGCCGAAAATCGGCTAACACCGTCGATACAGCTGGCGCCACCTCTGACCACCTCCGGTTAAATGGGTTCTTGGAAACTAAGCTAGCTTAAATACCTACATGACCTCACTGACGCAATATTATTGGAGCGCAACTAGGTAGCCGAGAGTGAGCCAAATTCCCACTATGTTTGCTCCAAGCCGGGGTGTATCAGGCATAGTGGGTGTTTCAGTGCTTTCAATCTTTAGCAGAGATAATTAAAACCCTCGCGACCAAATCGTCGCGGGGGTTTTGCCGTTTAGTTAAATTAAGTTGCTGACCAATTAGTAGCCGCGGCTAGGGTCGGTCAGGTTGACGGTGAGTTTTCCATCTTGTGTCCAACTGGCTAAGTTGTCTTTGAAGTAACCAAAGATGGCCCGAATATTTTCCGCGCCAGCAAAGCCGGTTTGATGGGGCGTAATCAAGACGTTCGGGTAGTCCCACAACTTGGAATCCTTTGGGAGCGGTTCAGTTTCAAAGACATCGAGGCCAGCGTTCAACACCTTTTGGTAGAGTAGGGCGTGCATCAGGGCCTGTTCGTCGACGGATTTACCACGACCAACGTTGACAAAGACCCGGGTGCCATTTAGCTTATCAAAGAAGTCCGTATTGAAGTAGTGGACAGTGCTAGGTGTGGCTGGCATCGCGTTGATAATAATGTCGGCGTCTTTAACAAGGTCCGCGTCATCCTTCATCGCTACAGTTCCTTGGAAACCAGAAACGCCATGGCCCGACCGGTTAACGCCAAATGGGTAATTTCCGAAACCATTTAGCAGTTCAGCGATGTGTTGACCAATGCTTCCGGTCCCGTAGATAACTACTTTTTGGGACGCTAACGTCGCCATTTCACTACGCAGTGGCCGTTGCCAGAAGTGACCGGCTTGGTTCTTGACGGCTTCGTTGAAGTCCCGCAGGAAGTAGAGCAGGTACCCAATCGTTGATTCCGCAATCGCCGCTGAGAAGGCACCACTGGCATTCGTCAATTGGATGTCGTGCGCGGTGATCCAGTCCAAAGGAAGGTAGTCTACCCCGGCACTGACAGTTTGAATCCAGTGCACGTTGTTGTGCGGATCTTGTAAGACGGCGAGGCCGTGTTCCGTGCTCCAACCAAAGACGATGCTGATGTCCCTAGCAGTGTCCCACTGGTCGGCGGGTATGACATCAACCCCCATGCTAGTCAGCTGTTCCGTTTGTTCTGGTGATAAATGTTGAAAGGCAAGTATCCGTTCTTTCATGATCAAAAACCTCCTTAGACGTTCTGCGTCTCCTTTATTTTAGCACGAGTTTGTGCATTTTTTCCTAAAAACCTTATCAGAACGGCAGAAATCGCTTACTTGAGTAGCACACATTAACGAATGTGTTACCAACGTCAACAACCAAGTTGCACACAAATTACTAATATATTCTATTAACTTTATGGAGATTGGCGCCTAACCATTGATAATTGACTTATCACTCGATATAATAGGTTCAGGATAGCAATTATTTATTTATACTAATAACGTTTGGGGAGGTTAGAAAAATGTTAAATCTTGGTCTGGATATCCTAGGCCTAGCTCGATTTCAATTTGGAATGACGACTGTGTTTCACTTCTTCTTCGTTCCATTTTCAATTGGGTTAGCCTTCGTTGTTGCCGTCATGGAAACTATGTACGCCATCAAGGGTGATGAGGATTACAAGAAGATGGCCCAGTTCTGGGGCAAAATGTTCCTGTATAGCTTCGCCGTTGGGGTGGTTACCGGGATCATTCAAGAATTCCAATTCGGGATGAACTGGTCGGAATACTCACGGTTCATGGGCGATATCTTCGGTGCGCCATTGGCCATCGAAGCTCTGGCAGCCTTCTTCATGGAATCCACCTTTATCGGAATGTGGATGTTTACCTGGGATCGCTTCAATAAATGGGTCCACACGCTCTTTATTTGGCTGGTAATGTTCGGGTCTTCACTTTCTGCACTGTGGATTCTGGCAGCCAACAGTTTCATGCAAAACCCACTGGGTTACATCATCAATCAACAAACGGGTCACGTACAAATGGTCAGTTTTGGGGCTGTCCTGAGTAACCCCCAGTTGTGGAGTGAGTTCCCACATGTTATTTTCGGCGCATTTGTTACCGCTTCCTTCGTCATCGCTGGTTGTGCTGCTTGGCGGTTACTCAAGAAGGATCACGTGACATTCTATCGGAAGTCATTGAACGTTGCCTTAGTTATTGGCTTGATCTTCTCGCTGGGTTCAATTGCCAGTGGGGATATCCAAAGTCGTTACTTAATTAACAACCAGCCAATGAAGTTTGCCGCAATGGAAGGGCTCTACAAGGACTCGACCAACAAAGGTGAATGGGCGGCTGTTTCTGGATTTGATACAAAGAACCATAAGACGACTTGGTCAGTTGACGTGCCTTACGTCCTCAACCTGTTGAGCTACCATAAGACAACTGGGACGGTTAAAGGTATGAATACCATTAACAAAGAAATGCACGCGAAGTACGATAAAAAGTACGGTAGCGATATTAATTACTACGTTCCAACGAACACGTTGTTCTGGAGCTTCCGGATTATGTCGGGTGCCGGTGCACTGTTTGCGTTACTAGCAATTGTCGGGCTGTTCTTCAACCGTAAGAAGTCGCAAGCAATTATGAAGCAACGTTGGTTCCTTTACATTATGGGACTGTGCCTGTGGCTGCCATTTATTGTCAACACGGCTGGTTGGTTCATCACTGAATTTGGCCGTTACCCATGGGTTGTTTATGGTCTGTTGACGATTGCCGATGCGGTATCGCCTAATGTCTCCGTTGCGTCGCTGTTGACGTCAAACATCATCTACTTCCTGATGTTTGCTGGGATGGGGGTCGTCATGATCGTCCTCTGCCACCGGACTTTGAAGGCCGGTCCTGACAACGATGAAAATACTGATGGGTACGCAGCCAGTGATACTGACCTGGATCCTTACTCAAAGGGGGCGTTCAACCATGACTAGTCTGCAATTCATCTGGTTTATCTTAATTGGGGTCTTGTTCAGCGGGTTCTTCTTCCTTGATGGATTCGACTTTGGGGTGGGGATGCTCGTCAAGAGTTTCGCCAAAACTGATGCCGAACGTGACGTTGTGATTCGTTCGATTGGACCACACTGGGATGGTAACGAAGTATGGTTGATCACTGCTGGTGGTGCCATGTTTGCCTCATTCCCAATGTGGTATGCAACCCTCTTCTCAGGGTTCTACTTGATTCTATTCCTGATTTTAGCAGCCTTGATTTTCCGGGGTGTTTCCTTTGAGTTCCGGGCCAACATGCGGACGGAAACTTGGCGGAGCTTCTGGGAATGGGCTTCAACGATTGGGAGCTTCTGTGCGGCCTTCCTGTTTGGGATGCTGTTCACTGCGATGATCGCTGGGATGCCAATTGATAAGAACGGGGACATGAGCGCCCATTTCTTCGACTACGTGAACTTGTTCTCCTTAGTCGGCGGGGTTGCCGTAACTGTTCTGTGCCTGGTCCACGGGTTGAACTACATTCGTTTAAAGACGGAAGGTAGCTTACGTGATCGGGCCTTGGCTTGGAACAAAGTCGTTTACCCAATCCTCTTTGCTGGTGAAGTTTTGTTCGCTGTATTGCTATATTTCTCAACTGATTTCTTCGACAAGAAGCCATTGAGTACGACGGCAATCGTCGTTGCGCTGGTAATCTTCACTTGCCTGGCTTACTGGGGGGTATTAGGTAACCACGAGTGGCTTTCATTCATTGGAAGCGGGTTATCGCTAATCAGTGTGGTCGTCTTGATTTTCAATGGTCTGTTCCCACGGGTCATGATTGCCAACAATCCGGCCAACTCGTTACTGATTAAGAACTCATCAAGTTCACCGTACACGCTACATCTGATGACGATTCTCACGTTTAGTATTTTACCAATTGTGTTGATCTACTTTGTTTGGAGCTACTGGGTCTTCTACAAGCGCTTGTCTTCACCAAAGCAGAACGCCTAGGTACCGTGAGTTAAAATTTGAGCTAACAAATCCTCACCGCTTTTCGGAGTGGTGGGGATTTTTATAATTACGGGTAGGGCCGGTTCATTGGTTCTGTCGTGAGCTATCTAATTGGCAAAAACATTTTCGTAAATCAGCAGTTTGGTAGCGCTTAGAAACGGTAAAAATGCTATCATTACAGTATGAGTTATGGGTTATTTTAAGTTAGCAGAGTCCGGTGTTCAGCCGGTTGTGTTAATCAAGGTAATCGCGTTTTATCACTTGTTACGAGGGGGCTTCTTTGTGATTGATCAACGGGTTTTTAAATTTCCAGGTGTAAAACCGGCCGCCCTAATGGTGGGTATCCTAACGCTGATTCAAGCAATTATGATTATTATTCAAGCGCAGTACCTAGCAACGGCCATTGTTCAGCTCTGGAAGCAACAACCGCTGGAAACAATTGTTTTCCCATTAGCGGTGTTTGCTGTGGCCTTTTTAGCTCGGCATTTATTGACACTATTGAAGGATTGGTTGTTCTATCCGTTCGTGGAAAAGACGACCAAAAAATTGCGTAAGCAGTTTATGGCGAAATTGTTCGACCTGGGACCGAGTGTGGTTGCTCAGGAAGGAACGGGGAACGTTGTGACCATGGGGCTTGAAGGAATTGATAAGATTCAGACCTATCTTATGATGATCATTGGCAAGGTCCTGGATTTGTCGATTACGCCGTGGTTAGTATTGATTTACATAGCTTTCATCCAGTGGAAGGAAGCACTTTTCCTACTAGCCATTTATCCATTGATTATCTTATTTATGATTATTCTAGGGCTTGCGGCGCAGACTAAGGCCGACCGGCAGTACGCTGGTTATCAACGACTATCCAATCACTTCGTGGATACGTTGCGGGGCCTGCCAACTCTAAAACAGTTGGGATTAAATGAACAGTACGCGGATAACGTTTATCAGGTGAGTGAAGACTACCGGAAGAAGACGATGGCCACGTTGACGATTGCCATGACGTCGACCTTTGCGCTCGACTTCTTCACGACCCTGTCGATTGCGATTATTGCCGTTTTCCTAGGTTTTGGATTGATGAATAATACCATTCAATTGTTGCCAGCGTTGGTTATTTTGACGTTGGCGCCAGATTATTTTGCGCCGATTCGAAACTTCGCTAACGACTATCACGCGACGTTGAACGGGAAGAATGCGTTGACGGCCGTGTTAGATATCTTGCAACGGGAAACGCCGACCGACCGGGAGCTATTACCGGTTCGTGAGCCCGTTTGGCAAGCAGATGATACCGTTAACTTCAGTCACGTGAACGTGGCTTACGGGGATGATGCGGCAACGTTGAAGGACATTAACTTTGACGTGCACGGTTTTAAAAAGGTCGGCATCATCGGGGCCTCGGGTTCTGGTAAGTCGACGCTGATTAATACCTTAGGAGGCTTTCTTAGCCCAGCTGAGGGCCAAATCAGTGTCCGGGGGACTGCGGTGCCCCATTTAGATCAGAAGGCCTGGCAGCGGAGTTTTGTCTATATTCCACAGGCGCCCTATTTGTTCCACGCGAGTTTGCGGGAGAACCTGGCCTTTTATACGCCGGATGCGAGTGACGAGGCCGTTAATGCGGCGGTTGCGCGGGCCGGCCTGACGGATTGGGTTGCCACGTTGCCAGACGGGTTGGCTACCCAAATTGGTGAAGGTGCTCGCGGCGTCAGTGGGGGACAGGCACAGCGAATTGCACTGGCCCGGGCCTTCTTGGATGATTCGCGGCGGGTATTGTTATTTGACGAACCCACGGCGCACTTGGATATTGAGACGGAAGTTGACTTAAAAAAGACGATGATGCCGGTCTTTAAGGACCACTTGGTTTTCTTTGCGACCCACCGGTTACATTGGATGAACGAAATGGATTACATTTTGGTCATGGATCATGGTCAAATCGTTGAACAAGGAACGCCAGCTGAGCTACAACAATTAAATGGCGCGTACGTACGTTTACGGTCAGAAATGGAAGGGGCGACGACACGATGAAGGGATTCTTTGCAACTTTTAAAAATGATCACTGGGTCATGCCGTACCTGCGCCGTTACCGGAAGCTATTGGCACTGGTTCTATTTCTGGGATTCATGACGTTCTTCTGTGGAGGCGCGTTGATGTTTAACTCAGGCTACCTGATTTCACGGGCGGCGACGCATCCTTACAACATTTTGATGATTTATGTGCCCATCGTTTTGGCCCGGGCTTTCGGGATTGGGCGGCCGGCGTTTCGGTATGCCGAACGGCTAACCAGTCACAACTGGGTCTTACGAATTGTTTCTGACTTTCGGAAGCGACTGTATCAGGCTGTTGAAAAGCAAGCCGTTGCGATTCGGCAAACACACCAAACGGGGGATGTCTTGAGTATTCTAGCTGAAGACATTGATCACATTGAAAATCTCTACCTGCGGACAGTCTTTCCGCTCGTAATTGGGTGGCTGTTGTATCTATTCGTGGTCATTGGTATTGGTTACTTCAACTGGGCCTTTGGACTACTCATGTTGGTGTTGCTGGGCGTCATCGTTTTGGTGATGCCGCTACTTTCCGTTGCGGTCAATGGCCGGCGAGAGTTCCAAGCGCGGCAGGTTCAACGGACCTTCTACACGCAACTGACCGATGCGGTCTTAGGCTTAGGTGACTGGCTCATTTCTGGTCGGCGGGGAGATTTCTTGGAACAGCAGGATCAACCCATCGACGAGATTGCCACGTTGCGGCGGGCAGATCACCATTTCCAGTGGTGGCGTAATTTTGCGATTCAATTCATCTTTGGTGCCGCGGTTATTCTGATTGTTTGGTGGGCGGGCGTCATGTTTACCCATAATCAGTCAGAGGCTAACTGGGTCGCTGCGTTTGGATTAGCCTTATTTCCGACGGTGGAACCCTTCTCTAACATGAGCCAGGGAGTCAGCGAATGGCCCGTCTACCAGGACTCCATCAAACGGGTCAACAGGTTGGATGAGAATGTTCCGGAACAGGTTGCCCAGACGGAAATTGGGACGTTAACAGACCTGACGCTGGATCACGTAAAATTTACCTATCCTGGCGCCGAGCGACAAGTGATCGATGATTTGTCATTGGCGCTCCACCCAGGTGAAAAATTAGCCCTCTTAGGTCCCAGTGGGACTGGTAAGAGTACGTTGCTTAAATTGATTCTGGGCGATGAGCAACCGACCAGTGGCACCATTACCTTGAATGGGGAGCCCATTGAAAAACTGCAGGAACAGCGGGCACAATTGTTTGGCGTTTTAGACCAGCAACCTTACTTGTTTAACACGACGGTGATGAACAACGTGCGACTAGGCAACCTGAATGCCACGGATGAAGAAGTACGTCAGGCAGTCAAAGCCGTGGAACTGGATGACTTAATTTCACGGTTACCATTGGGTTATCAGACCCAGGTGCAAGAGGCCGGTAGTCGGTTCTCCGGTGGGGAACGCCAACGGTTATCGTTGGCTCGCATTCTACTACAGGATGCGCCCATTATTATCTTGGATGAACCCACGGTCAGTTTGGACCCGATCACTGAACAACACTTGCTGGATACGGTGTTCAGCGTTTTGAAAGATAAGACGATTATTTGGGTGACCCACCATCTGGCGGGTATCAACCACGTTGACCAGGTGCGGTTCATTGAAGATGGCCACTTTGATATGCAGGGGACGCCTGCGGACCTCTATCAGAAGAATGCTCGGTTCAGAGCGCTGTATGATTTGGACCGTGGTCGTTAGACAGATTAAATATCATACTTGTATGAATTGGCGCTCCGGCGCAAACTGTGGATGTTTACCGCTAAATGTTTAGAAGATGTCACATTCTAGTTGGTTTTTGATTGCCTTCAGTGGTGTTGGTTCCACGTAGTAGCAAGCATGTAGCGATCCGCAACGCAAATAAACACAAAATTCTAAAAAAACAGCGAGGCTCGCCGGCGTTTCCAAACCGACGATACTCGCTGTTTCTTTTGCTGTCCCGCACAGGACAGCGGATTGGTTAGTATGAATGAATCACCTCAAACTCATCCATACTTTTATGTTACTGAAGCACTGTCGAAAAGACAATTAAATTGCTTAAAAATCGCTTTACACCGCGATTAGTGCTTGCCAGCAACCAGTGGTCGGCTGACTGATTTTAAAGGTGATCTAGTCCGTTGGTCGATTAATTATTGGCTAAATTTTTTCAAAAAAATAGCTCCCAACGGCGATGACCATTAGGAGCAACATGCCAAAGTGAAATGATACTGAACATCGTACCAATGGGTTTTGAAACATGAAGAGTTTGGATACATTAATGAATGGAAGCCTCATGCCAATTGTGGCATAGGAAGATGTGTTTGTGTTTAGTCGTCTATCACTTGAAGAATGAGGTGTCGATCATACTGAAAGGTCAGTGTTGGGAGTTGGAATGTTCAGTATCCTTTCACCGTTATAATAGCGGATGGACCTCAGAAACACTACTAAATGTCTCAACAACAAGATTGGTGGTTTATTTATTTAGCAATTGTTCTATTTGAGCGTGAATTCTTTTGTCGCACGTTACTACCAGATAACTGGGTACACCAAAATAAGCCTAGGTTTTTGTCTAGACATCTAAAAGAAAATGCGGTCCAAAAAATCCCCAGTGGCCGTGGCTGCTAGGGGATTGCTATCGCTAAATAAGTTGTTTGACTAAAGGTTGAAAACACTGAAACACCCAATATGACTGATATAGCAAGAGGCTGAGGTTAGTCAGACATAGTGGAAAGTTGGTGCCTTACCGTTCGCCAAATTTGGACCGGAACGTGGTGGGAAGGGTGGTCTTGCCCCTCGCTTGAAGCTCCCTCGGCTACCTAGTGGTGCGCCAATAATATTACGTAAGTGCTGTCATCCAGGGATTTAAACTAGCTTAGTTTCCAAGAACTCGTTTAACCGGAGGGGGTCAGAGGTGGAGCCAGTTGTGTCGACGGTGTTAGCCGATTTTCGGCTTACAGCGTGGGACGTGTTTGGAGACTGGTGGTTTTCCAGACTTCAAACCGAGCCGGAGGACCGTTTTTCAGGCCGGAGGCGTTCCCCACAGCAGGCGGAATCTCTGACCGCCGCAGGTGGCTGGGTGAGACTAATTTCAAGTGTATAATACCATGCTATTATTCGTTTGATAACAGTTTTCGAACTTTCAATTTTTAGGCTGTTTGACTGATTAGTGATCTCGGCGTAATAACATGGTCGTGAGCTTTTCCAAGTTGGCTTGAGAATCGCCAGCTGGTAATTGTTGAATCAAAGCCAAAGCTTGCGCCGTGTGATCACTGGCTAGGGCTCGGGCAGCATCGACGCCACCGTGTTGGGCGACTAACGTTTGAACCGCGGTGATATCGGCAGCAGTCATGTCGTGTTTTTTCTTTAGCAGACGATGGAAATCACGAGGAGCCTGAGGAATTGCCAAAATTAAAGGTAATGAATAGACACCCGAACGGAGATCCTCTAGGATGGGTTTTCGGGTCTTATTTGGGTCACCAGCGTAATCGAGAATATCATCGAGCATTTGGTAAGCACAGCCAATCTTAATGCCGATTTCCCGGGCGACGCTAGTGACAGAACTTGGGGCCCCAGTGAGCTTGGCCCCTTGGTAACAGCTCAGCGCAAAGAGTTCTGCGGTCTTGCCAGCGACCTCTTCCAGATATTTGGCCACCGTAATATCCTCACGGTAGTTTAAATCCATCTGATGGAGTTCGCCCTGTAGAATCCGGTGCATTGAGTCGATATGACTCTGAACTAAAGTCCGGTCAGCGGTTGACTTAAGGACTTGATTGAAGTAGACGGTAAACATAAAGTCGCCCGCGTAGATGGCGTTACGTTGCCCATACTTCATCTGAATCGTGCGCACGCCACGGCGGGTCGGGGACTCATCAATAACGTCGTCGTGGATCAAAGTTCCGACGTGTAAGATTTCGAGAGCGGCTGCCCCCGCCTGTAACTCAGCAGGGGTGGCAGCGTCACCAAACTGTGAAAATAGGTAAAAATACCCGGGACGCAACAACTTGCCGCCGGATTGTAGCAACGAAAGTATCTTGCTATGAATCGGTTGATTATCCAGTTGTACGGCTTTTAATAAGTAATCTTGTAGCGCATTTAATTGCGGTTCCACTTGTGGGAATTGCCGCCAAAGTTGTCGATCCATACTGCACCTCACTATGTACGCGTTAAATTTTATCTTACCGACTAGTGGAAACGTTGTCAAATAAAGGTTATCATCAATTTAGAAATCGACAACGGGGGGAACGGTATGACACTGGGAATCTTTTTAGAACTAGTTGAAATCAAAGCGAAAATTGCGTCAATTTGGCCTTTTTTATTGGGCATGATCTTTGTACAGGCGAATTACCAACATCTTAATTGGGGAGTGACCGCGCTGTTTTTTATTGCCATGTTGCTTTTCAATATGGCCGTGGACATCAATGATAATTATCAGGACTATACCAAGGCTGGTAATCAGGCGGCTGAGTGGAAGAAACACACGAACATCATCGGGGTACATCGGCTGTCCGTGCGGCGGATATTTCTGCTGATGGCTGGCCTAGCGGTGGTTGCGGGCGTGATTGGACTTTACTTGGTTTGGCGAACTGGTTGGCCCTTACTACTGATGGGCGTTTTCTGCTTTTTGGTGGGGTACGTCTATGCCGGTGGGCCCCGACCACTCTCAGGGACGCCAACTGGCGAGTTTTTTGCGGGATTTACCATGGGCTACATGATTATGTTAATCACTGTTTACTTAAATCTCTATAACACCCCGTATTTTTCCTGGATGCTCATGGGGCGGGTACTCTTAACTTCAGGCATTGCTATTATGGCGATTGCGGCGTTATTGTTGGCTAATAACATTTGTGACGCTCAGGAAGACTTGGCCTTGAACCGGAAGACCATCGTCTACTACCTCGGCGTACGGGGCGCACTATGGTTGTTTGCTGGCTTCTACGTTGTTGGTTACCTGAGCTTGATTGCGAGCGTCTGGTTGGGCGACCTACCAGTTTGGTCATTGTTAGCGCTAATCAGCATCCCACTCGTCGTGAAGAATGTTCGCGGCTTATTTCGGATCCAAGTTAAGAAGGAAACCTTCATCCTAGCCGTCCGCAACCTAGCAATTTTAGCATTGACCACGACTTTGGCCGAGAGCTTGGGCCTGTGGCTGGGTTAAGCATTTCTAAATGTCGGGCTGTCGCGTTGCCATTTTAAGGTCGGTTCAGGTAGAATGGAAGAAACACTTTATGGAGGTCGGGCTACACTATGAAAATCTTAGAAGATCGCATTCGCCGAGATGGCACGGTTTTGGCAGGAAACGTGTTAAAAGTAGACAACTTCCTGAATCATCAAATCGATCCCCAACTGATGGACCAGATAGGTGCTGAATTTGCACACCAGTTTAAGGACGCTGGCATCACAAAAATCTTGACGGTTGAGTCTTCCGGCATTGCCCCCGCCGTTATGGCAGGGCTTCACATGGGCGTTCCAGTAATCTTTGCGCGGAAGCATAAGAGCCTGACACTGACCGATAATTTGTACACGGCAAAGGTGTATTCATATACCAAGCGGGTCAACAATGACATTTCAATCGATCGGCGCTTCTTGGATAAGGAAGACCGCGTGTTGATTGTTGACGACTTCTTAGCCAATGGGCAGGCCGTTCAGGGGCTTTTGGACATCGCCCAGACGGCGCAGATCAAGGTTGCTGGTGTGGGGGTTGTCATTGAGAAACGTTTTCAGAAGGGGCATCAACTGGTTGAAGACGCTGGCATTCAATTAGAGGCTTTGGCCAGTATCGCAGCATTTGAAGATGGCCAGGTGGTCTTTGCCCAGGATTAGCAACGGGTGGCTTGTTTAATTGTTTCGGAGCCATTAAACTGATAGTGAACTGACTCAGTATTTAATAATTAAAAATGAAATTATAGGTAAGAAAGTAGGGAGTAAATTGACGAACACGGTCTTGTATCCTGGAGATACGATTGGGGTGATTGGCGACAGTGCCAACGCCGCCATGTTAGTAACAACGGCTCGTAAAATGGGACTACGCGTAGGCGCATACGGTGCTGATGAAACGAGTGAGGCCTTGCAGCTGGCGGATTTTAAGGCTGTCGGGACTACCAAGGACCAGGATAAGTTACAACACTTTGCGGAGAGTTGTGCTGCCATTGTCTACGACTCTGATCGGGTCAGCACGAATGTTATTAAGTTCTTGGCGCAGTATACGCGAATCCCACAGGGGAGCGATATGCTGGAGATGATGCAAGACCGGTTACTAGAGCGGGCCTTCTTCGAACAGCTCAACGTCAATATTGCCCCGTACGCGACCATTATTAACTTGGATGATGTTTATCAATCCATCAACTCCATTGGGTACCCATGTGTGTTGAAACCCATCCAAAAGGAATGGTCACGTGGCCGGGAACTTGTCATCAAAACGCAGACAGATATTGCCAAAGCAGCGGGATTGTTGGATTGGGGCACCTATATTTTGGAATCCCAAATCGCATACGACCGTGAGTATTCCATCATGGTGGCGCGTGATCAAGCTGGTAACCAGCAGGCGTTCCCGATCACTGAGGTCCAATCTGATGGCGACCGGACGTCCAAGACGTGGATGCCAGCGCAAGTTGACCAAGCGGTTGCAAGTGAAATTCATCGTATTGCCGGTGAAGTTGCTAAGAACGTGAACTACGTAGGGGTCTTTGAAGTCTCCTTCTACCTGACTAACAGTGGCGCCATTTACGTGAAAAAGATTGTACCAGCACCAAGTGATGCCGGGTACGTCTTCGAGGTTTCAGCCACGGTCAATGAGTTCAGCCAACACCTGCGGGCAATCGCTGGTTTACCGTTGGCGGAACCACAAGTTTTGACACCAGCAGTGACGGTTGCTTTTACGGCCGCTCAGTTGTCTGCGGTTCGGACGCAGTGGCAGTTGAAGCCTAACTGGCACTTTACGTTCTACCACTTGCGTCACCAAGAAGACGATGACGTGATGGGGCACATTGCTGTTCAGGGCAGTGCCGTTAAATTAATTTTAGATCAACTCGATGATACGGGAATTTGGACGGCGGCCGATGATACGCCGACGCAAGCATAGTTTCCCACGAGAGAGTGAGACAAAGGGCGGTTAGTGCTCATTGATTGCCTGTTGTCGCACGTTTCGACTAATTACCTTCGGAGCACAAAAAGGGTTTGAGACGTTTGTCCCAAACCTTTTTTATTTGGTTGGTGTTCGCTGCCTGCGGTTACACAGATGTGAAAATTACAATTCATATGTGGCATGAGTTGTGAGAGTGACTGAGCTCAATTGCGTGACATATCAGGTTGCTAGTCGCGTAGCAGAGTAGTTGAAAGTTGAAATAATGTTAATGAAGCCATCTCAAGAACTGTTTCCGGCAGAAATGACAGGTGTTAGAAGTGGTTAAGTCACCGGTTATTTGCGCTGGATGACAAGTTGAATTATCTCGGCTACCAAGGTAAATAAATTTGAAAGAATCGGCCCGACAACCAGCGGAACGTATGTTTTTTTGGTATACTATTCAAGACTAATTACAGAGAGGATTGTGTTCACGGTGGCAGGAGAAGAATTGTTAACTGGCATGAACGATAAGCAAACGGAGGCCGTCCTTCAAACGGAGGGACCACTGTTAGTATTGGCGGGTGCCGGTAGTGGAAAGACCCGGGTCTTAACGCACCGGGTAGCTTACTTGATTGAACACGAAAATGTGATGCCGTGGCGGATCTTGGCCATTACCTTTACCAACAAGGCAGCCAAGGAAATGCGTGAACGGGTCATCAAGCTGTTGGGACCTGACGGCAGTGACGTGTGGGTTTCCACGTTCCATGCGTTATGTGTCCGAATCTTACGGCGAGATGCTGATAAATTGGGCTATAACCGAGCTTTCACCATTGCCGATACGGGTGAGCAACGGACGCTGATCAAGCGGGTTTTACAACAACTCAATTTAGACGTTAAGAAGTTTGACCCCCGTTCGGTCTTAGGAGCCATTTCCAACGCTAAGAACGCGCTTCAGACACCAGCAATGATGCGGGAAGCTGCTGGCAATCCGTTTGAAGAAACGGTGTCGAACGTTTATGAAAATTATCAACGGGAGCTTCAGGCGAACCAAGCGATGGACTTTGACGATTTGATCATGCTGACTATCAAACTGTTTAAGCAGGACCAAGAAGTTTTAGGCTACTACCAGGATAAATTCCGTTACATTCACGTTGATGAATATCAAGATACCAATGATGCTCAGTACATGTTGGTCAACATGTTAGCCAAAAAGCACGGTAACCTTTGTGTGGTTGGGGATGGTGACCAGAGTATTTATGGTTGGCGGGGCGCCAACATGGAAAATATCTTGAATTTTGAGCACGATTATCCAGATGCTCACGTGACATTACTGGAACAAAATTACCGTTCAACCAAGACGATTTTGCAGGCGGCTAACGATGTGATCCAACAAAATGTGAACCGGAAGAAAAAAGATCTATGGACGGAGAATCCTGAAGGGGATAAGATTTCGTATTATCGGGGTCAAAATGAAAACGATGAGGCCCATTATGTGGTGGCTAAGATTCAGGAGGAACGCGAACAAAACCATCATGATTACGGGGATTTTGCAATCCTATATCGGACCAACGCGCAGTCTCGGGTCATTGAAGAAACCTTGGTCAAGGCCAACATTCCTTATACTATGGTCGGGGGGCACAAGTTCTATGATCGTAAGGAAATTCGGGACGTTTTGGCTTACCTGACGCTAATTGCCAATCCAGCTGATTCCATGAGTTTGGAACGGATTATCAACGAACCTAAGCGGGGAATTGGGGCAACTAGTCTTGAAAAGTTACGAGACTTTGC
Organism: Levilactobacillus tongjiangensis; assembly: GCF_003946345.1. Lineage (GTDB taxonomy): Bacteria > Bacillota > Bacilli > Lactobacillales > Lactobacillaceae > Levilactobacillus > Levilactobacillus tongjiangensis. Next base: position 71,415 of record NZ_RHNY01000005.1, on the reverse strand, counting down.
GGAAATGAACGACTGGACCGAGTTAGAAGCTACGCGTAACGTCAGCCTGGCCAATAATCTCGGTGCGCGCATTCGTAATGCCATGGAGAAATTTGGGCTGACTATCAAAGCGATTCAAGATGATGCGGCGACTATGAGTGTGTCCGACATCACTAACGCTATTTTGGACCAGACGGGGTATATGGCGGCCTTAAAGGCTTCGAAGAACTTGGAAGCTGAGACGCGTATCGAAAACATCGAGGAATTTCTGTCCGTGACGCAAAAATTTGATGCGGATTGGGATCAGGCTGATCACGATGAAGATGAAGAGCGGTTGGTTGAATTCCTCGCTGATTTGGCCCTGGTATCCGCTCAGGACGATGTTGAGGAAGAACCTGCTGAAGTTACCCTGATGACGCTTCATGCGGCTAAGGGACTCGAATTTCCCGTTATTTTCTTAATGGGGTTGGAAGAAGGAATCTTCCCGTTATCACGGGCATTGTTAGAGGACGACGAACTGGAAGAAGAACGGCGGCTGGCGTACGTGGGAATCACGCGGGCTCAGAAGAAGCTCTATCTGACCAACGCTTACTCACGGATGTTGTATGGTCGGCGGCAAAACAACCCGCAGTCCCGTTTTATTACGGAAATTGCGCCAGAACTGCTGCACTTGGACTACAGCGAAACCAAGTCAGGACTCGCGCCGAGCCGGCAAGATGTGCCATTTGCGCGACGGACGGCTAGTGCCGTTGCTACCCCTTATCACGGGAAGACCGGTCGGGTCAGTGAACCGGCCGGTACCGGTGCGGGTAAGCTCAGCTGGTCCGTTGGCGACAAGGCAAGCCACAAGAAGTGGGGCATTGGGACCGTGGTTAAAGTTAACGGTACCGGTGAAGATGCCGAACTTGACATCGCCTTTCCAGAACAAGGTGTGAAGCGGCTATTAGCAGCGTTTGCACCAATCAAACGAGTTGAATAATAAGTTAACGTGGGAGGATTAAGATGACTGATAAGCCCATTAATACCTTAACTGAAGAGCAGGCTGCCGCTGAAGCAGCTGAGTTACGGCCACAACTGATCAAGTGGGGCCAACAGTATTACAGCGCCGATGCACCGACCGTAGAAGATGATGTTTATGACCGGGTGTACGCGCGGTTAGTTGCTTTGGAAACGGCTTTTCCTAAAATTGTAACGCCGGAGTCGCCGACACAAAACGTTGGTGGCACCACGCGGGGGGACTTACCCAAAGTCACGCATGATATTCCCATGCTGTCATTGGGGGATGTCTTCTCCATTGATGAGCTGAAAGAATTTGACGAACGCCTTCGTGGCAACGTCGATGAGGATTTTGACTATAACTGTGAATTAAAGATCGATGGGTTAGCCATTTCCTTACGCTATGAGAATGGTGAATTTGTCCAAGGGTCCACGCGAGGGAACGGCCAGATTGGTGAGGACATTACTGCCAATCTGAAGACCATTCCGTCGATTCCACAAACGTTGAGTCGCCCCCTGACGATTGATGTTCGTGGGGAGTGTTATATGCCTAAGGCGGCTTTTCTGGCGCTTAACGAGCGACGTGAAGCGGCCGGTAAGGCGCCATTCGCCAATCCACGTAACGCTGCTGCTGGGAGCTTACGCCAGTTAGATACGCAAGTCACTGCAGACCGGCAGTTAGCGACGTTCATGTACAACATTGCTGACTATGAACCGTTAAATACGCGGACTCAGAGTGGGTTACTAGACGAGTTAGCGGAGTTAGGCTTTACCACCAATGCAACTTACCAGGTCGCCCACAATATGACTGAGGTGGCGGCGTTCATCGAGGCGTATCAGGAACAACGTTCTGATTTGGCCTATGGTATTGACGGTATCGTAATCAAAGCCAACTCATTACCCCTACAACGGGAGCTGGGGGCGACGGTCAAGGTTCCGCGGTGGGCCATTGCTTTTAAATTTCCCCCAGAAGAGGTCCAAACTAAAATTTTGGACATTGAGTGGACGGTTGGCCGGACAGGTATCGTGACACCAACTGCAGTCATGGAACCCGTTCCTTTGGCCGGAAGTACGGTGGCTCGGGCTTCCCTACACAATCCAGATTATTTGGAAGCTAAGGACATTCGCTTGGGCGATACGGTTTTACTGCACAAAGCGGGTGACATTATTCCAGAGATTTCCCAATTTGTGGCGGCTAAACGTCCGGCGGATGCAAAACCGTACCCAATTCCGACGCATTGTCCGTCCTGTGGGGCAGAACTAGTTCACTTGGATGAGGAAGTGGCGTTGCGGTGCATCAATCCGCGGTGTCCAGCACAATTGGCAGAGGGTATGAATCACTTTGCTTCTCGAAATGCCATGAACATTGCTGGCTTGGGTCCCCAGATTGTCAGTCAATTATTTGATCGCAATTTAGTCGACGATGTGGCCAGTCTTTACCGACTGACGGCCGACCAATTATTAACTTTAGATAAATTTGGGGAGAAGTCCGCCCAAAACCTCTTGACAGCCATTGATAATAGTCGCAATAATTCATTAGAGCGATTGCTATTTGGTTTGGGAATTCGTCACGTGGGGGCTAAGGCCGCGCGGTCGATTGCCGCCGAGTTTGGTGACATGGCTCATGTGCAAGCCGCTGATAGTGAAGCGATTTCCGCCATCGACACGGTGGGGGAGACGATTGCGGACAGCGTCGTGACCTATTTCTCAAGTGATCAAGTACAACAATTGATTCAAGAGTTGGGGGCCGTGGGAGTCAATTTGACCTATACCAGTGGCCCAACAACCCCAGTAGCAAGTGATAGTGAGTTTGCGGACAAACGGGTCGTCTTGACCGGTAAGCTTCAGGAGTTAACCCGACCGGAAGCCACTGAGTGGTTGGAGCGGCAGGGTGCCAAGGTCACAGGGAGTGTCTCCAAGAAGACCGACCTCTTGATTGCGGGAGAAGCTGCTGGTAGCAAGCTAACCAAGGCACAGTCGTTGGACGTTCCAATTTGGAACGAAGCCCAACTTCGCGCTGCCATGGACGAAACGAAATGATGACTTTAGGAGGAAACAAGTCGTGAAACGGTTACGAACATTTATTGCATTGGCGGCAGTGCCATTATTTTTAGCCGCGTGTGGTAATTTAAGTAGTTCTAGTATGTCGGGAACTTCCGGAGGTAGTAAGTCCGGTGGCACTCAACTGACGGGGCAAAGCAATGATGGGGATTACGAAGGGGTCATTAAGAGTGGCCACTATCAGACGAGTAAGTCGCGAGGGGTGACGAACAGTCAAGACTCCGGGAATACTTACAACCTGAAGAGCTTTGAAAACGGGATGTTGACGGTCTCAAAGAAGATCTTCTCAACCAAGAAATACGTCTTTGAAGAAGGCCAACACCTAAGCACCTCGACCGTTCAGAATTGGCTGGATCGGCAGTCAAAGTCGAACACCACGGGCTTGAACCCTAAGAGTAATGGGTCGACTTCAGCCACCAAGCGGAATCCTATCTACATTCAGGCGCTTGAGGAACAAGATTACATGACGCAAAAGAATAACAAACTGACGTTAAGCGGGATGACCATTGGGATTGCCGTGAACTCGGTTGATTACTACAAGAAGACCCAGTACGGGGCCACGTTTGAGACGAAGATCACCAAGGCTGAAGGTGAGGCTTATGCCAAGAAGGCGGCGGATACGGTTCTAGCGCGGATGCGTAAGAAGTCGGGCTTAAAGAATATTCCAATCGTAATTGCCATCTACCGTCAGGCTTCCAACGATAGCCTGGTTGGTGGGAACTTCATTGCCTACTCTGAAAACAAGGCTGGCACCGCCAAGGTCAACAAGTGGAACGCGTTGGGCGAGAAGAGTGTGACCTTCCCCGTTCAAAGTGGTTCTAGCAGTCCGAACAGCAACGATGCAAGTTCGTTCTCCAACTTTAAGAGTGAGGTTGAAAACTTCTTCCCCAACTTGAGCGGTGTTACTGCTCAGGCACACTACAGTGGGAACACGTTGACTGGAATGCACGTCAATATTACGACGCAATTCTACAGTCAAACGGAAATCATCAGCTTCACGCAGTACTTGCAGACCACGGCACAGAAGTATCTGCCATCGAGTGTACCAATCGACATCACGGTTTCTTCCACCGATGGGGTTCAAAGCTTCTTGAACCGGGCCAGTGGTGAAAAGAAATTTAGTAGTCATGTATTTAACAGTTATTAAACTTTAGGAAAGCAGAAGCGAGTGCTTTTATTTGCTAAAGAGGGAGTCGGGGGCGTTTGTCCCAGGCTCCTTTTCTGTTCTAAATAGCTAGTCAGTTCATGAAAAGAGAAAGTAGTGCAAGTCGTTACCACGCGAGGACTAAAATGCTGGTAGCTTATTTTGTCAGAATCTTTGGCCTGACACGGATATATGGTAAAATGACAATGTATGTTTATTCTGCAATACGTGTGGAATAAATCGAGAATCGCGGATAAATCAGAAAGAGGGATATTGATGGCTAATCGAATTAATCGAGAACAAGTTCAACACGTTGCCGGTCTGGCAAAACTTGAATTTACGGATGCCCAGTTGGACGCCTTTACGCCCCAACTTGACGACATTATTGGCCTGTTTGAAACGCTGAGTGAAGTGGATACGGAGGGCGTTGAAGCAACTAGCAGCGTTTCTGATCAACTGAACGTCATGCGTGAAGACGTAGCGGATAACTGGGGTCAGAGTCAAGCATTACTGAAGAACGCTCCGGATGCCGCACGTGGCTTTATTAAAGTGCCGGCCATCATTGATGAAAGCGAGGACAACTAACAGATGAATTATTTCAAAACAGATCTCGCCAGTCTCCACGCCGACTTGGTGGCCAAGAAGATCAGTTCTAAGGAATTGACCCAAGCCACTTTCGACAACATTAAGGCAACCGACCCTAAGGTCGATGCCTTCTTAAATCTTAACGAAGAAGCTGCCCTCAAACAGGCGGCTGAAATTGATGCCCAAGGGATTTCCGCTGACCAACCGTTAGCTGGGATTCCAGTGGCTTTAAAGGACAACATTGTCACCAAGGGTATGAAGACGACGGCTGCTTCTAAAATGTTGGCAGACTTTACGCCAGTCTACGATGCTACGGTGACTGAAAAATTGGCCCAAGCACAGATGATCACGGTTGGGAAGACCAACATGGATGAGTTTGCCATGGGTGGTTCAACCGAAAATTCTGCGTTCAAGACGACTAAGAATGCTTGGGACCAAACTAAGGTCCCTGGCGGATCTTCAGGTGGTTCCGCTACTGCCGTTGCCTCTGGTCAAGTTCCCGCAGCTTTGGGGTCCGATACCGGTGGTTCTATTCGGCAACCGGCTTCCTTTAACGGTATCGTTGGGATCAAGCCAACGTACGGCCGGGTTTCTCGGTGGGGCCTGATTGCCTTTGGGTCTAGCTTGGATCAAATCGGTCCGTTGACTCACGGCGTGAAGGATAACGCCTCAGTATTGAGCGCAATTTCTGGTCACGATGACCATGACTTAACGAGTTCAACGCAGGCCGTCCCTGACTTTGCTGCTGAATTGAATGAAGCAACTAGCGTTAAAGGCATGCGTATTGGGCTGCCTAAGGAATTCTTGGCTGAAGGGGTCAGTGACGACGTTAAGGCGGCCATTTTAGCCGCTGCCGACACTTACCGGAAGCTGGGTGCCACGGTGGATGAGGTTTCCTTGCCACACAACAAGTACGGGGTTGCAGCTTACTACATCATCGCGTCCTCCGAAGCCTCATCTAACCTGCAACGATTCGATGGGATTCGCTACGGTTACCGGGCACAGGACGTACAGAATTTGGAAGATGTTTACGTAAAATCTCGTTCTGAAGGATTCGGCGACGAAGTTAAACGGCGGATCATGTTAGGGACGTTCTCCTTATCTGCTGGATTCTATGACGCTTACTTCTTGAAGGCTGCCAAGGTTCGGACCGTTATCATGAATGATTTCAAGGCCGTTTTAAAGGACCACGACTTCATCATGGGCCCAGTTGCTCCAACACCTGCCTTTGGTATCGGTGCTGAAATTAAGGATCCACTGACCATGTACATGAACGATGTCTTGACGATTCCAGTGAACTTAGCTGGGTTACCAGGGTTATCATTGCCAGCTGGGTTCAGTAACAATCTACCAGTCGGCATGCAACTGATTGGCCGGCCATTTGACGAAAGCACTTTGTACAAAGCAGGGTACGCCTTCGAACAGAACACTGACTTTCATTTACAAGTACCCACGTTAGGAGGCCAAAACTAATGAACTTTGAAACAACCATTGGACTAGAAGTCCACGTGGAGTTGAAGACGCATTCGAAGATCTTTAGCCCATCACCCGTTGAATTCGGGGTCGACCCTAACGCCAACACCAACGTTATCGATTGGGGATACCCTGGGGTTTTGCCAACGACCAACAAGGGCGTTGTTGCCGACGGTATTATTGCCGCTCTGGCGTTACACGCTGATGTTGAACAACACACACACTTTGACCGGAAGAACTACTTCTATCCCGATAATCCTAAGGCTTACCAAATCACGCAGGCTGACAAGCCCATCGCCCATGACGGCTGGGTGGAAGTCGACGTTGACGGTGTGAAGAAGAAAATCGGTATCGAAGAAATGCATATTGAAGAAGATGCCGGGAAGAACACACATGAACGCGATTACTCCTACGTCGATTTGAACCGGCAAGGGACGCCGCTGATTGAAATCGTATCTAAGCCAGACATTGCTTCACCTGCTGAAGCGTATGCCTACCTGGAAGCTCTGCGTCAACGAATTCAATTTACTGGGATCTCTGATGTGAAGATGGAAGAAGGCTCCATGCGGGTCGACGTTAACATCTCCGTTCGTCCCGTAGGCCAAAAGAAGTTTGGGACCAAGACCGAGTTAAAGAACTTGAACTCCTTCAACTACGTGCAACGTGGGTTGGAATACGAGGAAAAGCGCCAACAACAAGTCCTGATGTCCGGTGGCTCTGTCCGTCAAGAAACGCGGCGGTTTGATGAAAAGACCGGCGAAACGATTCTGATGCGGGTTAAGGAAGGCTCAGATGATTACCGTTACTTCCCAGAACCAGACTTACCAGCCTTAAACATCAGTGACGACTGGATCAAGGAACTCGGCGATGCTATGCCAGAAATGCCTACCAAGCGGCGTGAACGTTACGTGAACGACCTTGGGTTGACGGATTACGACGCCATGGTTATCACGCAGACCAAGGAAATGTCTGACTTCTTTGACGCGACGGTCGCACTGAAGGCTGATTCTAAGATGGCAGCCAACTACCTGCAAGGGGACGTTAACGCCTACTTGAACGACAACCACGTGGACTTACAAGCCACAAAATTAACGCCTGCTAACTTGGCTGGAATGATCAACCTGGTTTCTGACGGGACGATTTCTAGCAAGATGGCCAAGAAGGTCTTCAAGGCCATCACAAATGGTGAAGAACCTAAGGCTTACGTGGAAGCGCACGGATTAGTTCAACTGTCAGACCCAGCTAAGCTGCAACCAATTATCGACGATGTTTTGCAAGCTAATCCGCAATCCATCGAAGACTTCAACAATGGGAAAAAGCGGGCCGTTGGTTTCTTGGTTGGTCAAATCATGAAGCAGACACACGGACAAGCTAACCCGCAAGTTGTCAATAAATTATTGATGACTGCATTAAAGCACTAGGACAATGGAGGCACATCATGCGTAAACGGGCACGGGTCATTTATAATCCAACTTCAGGACGCGAAGCGTTGAAGAAGGACTTGATCGATATTCTAGCGGTGTTCGAGCAGGCGGGGTACGAGACGAGTGCCTACGCCACGACACCGGCTCCCAATTCTGCTCAAAATGAGGCGACACGGGCTGCTAAGGCCGGCTTCGAACTCATCGTGGCTGCTGGGGGCGACGGCACCATTAACCAAGTTGTTAACGGAATTGCCGGCCTACCGCATCGGCCAAAGATGGCGATCATTCCTGCCGGGACCACGAATGATTATGCCCGGGCACTTCACATTCCCCGTGAAGACCCGTTGGCGGCGGCCAAGGTGGTTCTGAAGGATCAGACCATCAAGATGGATATTGGGGAAGCTGGATCGACGTACTTCATCAACATTGCTGGTGGGGGACTTCTGACTGAGCTAACCTATGACGTTCCGTCTAACTTGAAATCAATTTTTGGTTACTTGGCTTACCTGATGAAGGGGGCCGAGTTGCTGCCACGCATCAAACCCATTGATATGGATCTGACGTACGATGATGGTCACTTCCGGGGGAAGGCGTCAATGTTCTTGTTGGCCCTGACCAACTCAATCGGGGGCTTTGAGCAAATTGTGCCCGATGCAGCGTTGGATGATGGGAAATTCACCATGATCATTGTCAAGACGGCCAGCATGCCCGAGATTTTACGGTTGATGGGCTTGGTCCTTAACGGGGGTAAGCACATTAATGATTCCCATATCATTTACAAGAAGACCAGCAAGGTGATTGCCCGGCCGGTAGACGACCGAATGATGATCAATCTGGATGGGGAATATGGTGGTGATGCACCGATGAAGTTCCGGAACCTGCGGCAACACATTGAAATGTACGCCAACCTAGATGCTATTCCAGATTCTGCAGTGACTCATGAAACTGAAGAATTCTTGGAAGCTGAGCAGAATTTCGTGAAACAGGTTGAAGAATTACCTGAGATAGCGGATAATGCAAAGGAAGATTAAGAAACTGGAGGGATTTTGCGCGAACTGATTTCGGCAAAATCCCTTTCTCATTAAAGGAAATTGAGGTAGTTATGAAAATTAAAGCACCAGTAACAAAGAATGACCGCATTGACGTTACCATTACCGACCTGACTTATCAGGGGATGGGTGTGGCCAAAGTCGATGACTTTCCACTGTTCATCGAAAACGCCTTACCAGGAGAAAAGATCACGATCTTAGTAACCAAGGTCGCTAAGAGCTACGGGTTTGCCCGGGCCCTTTCATGGCAGAGCGAATCTGCTGACCGGGTTACAGACGTTGACAAGACGTACCGTCAGACTGGAATTGCGCCATTACAACACTTGGCTTACCCAGCCCAATTAAAGTTCAAGCAACATCAAATTGCAGAACTCTTTAAGAAGAATCATCAGGAAGTTGAAGTTGCGCCAACGCTGGGGATGGACAATCCGACGCAGTACCGGAACAAGGCACAAGTTCCCGTGCGGATGATCAAAGGTCAACTGGAAACCGGGTTTTACCGGCAGCACAGTCACGACCTCATTCCATTAACGGATTTCTACATTCAGGATCCCGCTATCGATGAAGCCATCATTAAGGTCCGTGACTTACTTCGTCAGTTTGAAATTCCTGCCTACAATGAAATCAGTGACAAGGGTGTTATCCGGAACATCATGGTACGTCGGGGCTATTACAGTCATGAAATGATGATTGTCCTGATCAGTCGTACCCAAAAGCTGCCTAGTCAGGCGCAATTGGTCGACCAAATCCAAAAGGCTTTGCCTGAGGTCAAGAGTATTGTCTTAAACGTGAACGCCAAGAAGACGAACGTGATCATGGGTAACGTGACCCGGACGTTGTACGGTAAGCCAACGATTGAAGATACCTTGATGGGCTTAACGTTTGCCATTTCGGCGCGTTCCTTCTATCAGGTCAATCCTCAACAGACTGAAAAGCTGTACCAAATGGCTATTGATAAGGCTGGCCTGACTGGCGAAGAGACTGTCATCGATGCTTACTGTGGTATCGGGACGATTTCCTTGGCCTTGGCTAAGCATGCTAAGCAGGTGCTGGGTGTCGATGTGGTTGCCGAAGCGATTGAAGACGCTAAGGTCAACGCCCAAAAGAATCACTTGGCCAACGTTACCTTTGCTGTGGCTAAGGCAGAAACGCAAATGGCCCAATGGCAAGAGGATGGCGTGAAGCCTGACGTTGTCGTTGTTGACCCACCACGTAAAGGCCTGGCCGAAAGCTTGATTGATTCCACCGCTGAGATGGGACCTAAGAAGGTTGTCTACGTGAGCTGTAACCCAGCCACGTTGGTCCGCGATGTGGCACGGTTCGAGGAACTAGGTTACGCTATTGACGGCCCAATCCAACCAGTTGACCAATTCCCACAAACGCCACACGTTGAAAGTGTTACGGTTTTAGTAAAGAAATAGGTTAGTTCACTGGCGAGAGTGAGACAGAAGGCGGTTAGCCAATGAGCATTAACGTCGATAGACGAAAAATCCCGATTTTGGATAGTTTGTTTATCGGGCTAAGCGGAGTTGACTGCCTTTTGGCGCACGTTTCGACCATATATGTTCAGAGTGCAAAATGGGTCTGGGACTTTTGTCCCAGACCCATTTTTTCTTACCCATTGGCTGGGTGAGTACGGCCGCAGTTAATTTGGTTGCTGACCTGACCGCGTAGGATGCGTTTTAAGTGCTGTCCTTAGAGCTTAAAGGCGAGTCGAAAGCCCGTTCTTTGGCAGTAAACTTTCCCTACAGCGGGCCACCTCGACAGCCATGACCGGATGCTGCAACCCAATTCTAATTTTAGTAAAAAACCTGTACACATCGCTTGCTGATGCGTACAGGTTTTACTGGCGTTGCGTATTTTGCTCAATTAACTGAGCCTGAGCGAATTTGAGAACGGAAGCTTGTCGTTCTGTTGAAAGCTGAACGAAAACGGTTTGAAAACAGGCGTCGCTATGTAGGAAGGCGTCGTTGAAACGCGGGTCGATTGCGGATTTGTTGCAGTCGAGGGCGTCAGCAATGCGCTGCACGTTTCCGGGGCTAGGGGTGGAGCGCTGGGCAAAATAACCTGAAAGCGTGGAGGTTGGAATACCCGTCTTGGTGGCCAGGTCGTTTTGCGTCATTCCTTGGCTGACCTGCTTTAAGTTCTGCGCGATGATTTGGCGAAGACTTCTCTCAAATGTCGTTAATTTGTGACGGGGCACCGCAGTCACTCCTTAGTAAAATTTCTTAGTAAAAACCTTTCATTCGTCATTATAACGAATAAGTTGTCCACAATCAAACAAAAGTATTGGGTGTACCATTTGGCAATTGACAAAACGAATAAAACCATTTATGATGTGAAAGTGTTTCTAAGGAGGGTGCGTGATGGAGAACCTACAAATCACACTAGAAGCCGCCCGTCATAACGCTGGTTACTCTCAGAAAGAGGCTGCGGCACAGCTGGGAGTTCACTACCAAACCTTAGCCGCCTGGGAACGAGACAGCTCGAACATGGGGATTACCACCATTGATCGTTTGTCCGATCTGTATCAGATTCCTAAGGATTACCTTTTTTTTGGAAACAAAAACGATTTTATTCGTTCTTTGCGCCAGCGCGCGGCCAAGAAGTAAGGCGACACTTCCGTGGGGGAGTACCGGGCTGGTCCGGTAAATAAAAACAGAAGAAGTTAACCAATCGTCTGAGACTGATCTCAGACGATTTTTTCTTGCTTGGATTTTTCAGGTGGTAATAGTTTAAGGGGACAAAGTTAGAACCGCTTAGTTGGACTGTTCAAGGTCGTCAGGGTGATCCAGGGTAAAGTTATAGGGAAAGGTCTAACCCGGCCTCTTAGCGGGAATGTGGTGTGTTAATGAGAGCTTTATGGTAATGACTGACTACTCGAGCAGACCAGATATAAAAAATTCAAAAGAATTTTTGACAACAAAGATGCCCACTTGAACGTCATGACCATGAACCAAATCATTTTATTTTGAGTTTATGAAAGCTTGGTATCACTACAATAATTATAGTAAAACGATATACCTGATTTACATTAAATGAAAGATAAATGTTTCACAAGAAGCAGGCAAAATGAACATTGGTGCAGCGAAGGGGTTTACAAATGTGCAGGATTCCGGTATTCTATGATAGACAAATGAAAGGGGTTTCATACTATGACATTAACGACTGAAGAACTCGCAAAGTACATGGATCACACCAACTTGAAGGCGGATGCCACTGAGGCAAGTATCAAGCAAACTTGTGACGAAGCTGCCAAATTTAACACGGCTTCCGTCTGTGTTAACTCCTACTGGATTCCGTTCGTTACTGAGCAATTGAAGAACACGGATGTAAATCCAATCGCCGTTGTTGGTTTCCCATTAGGCGCTATGGCAACACCTAGTGAAGTCTTTGAAGCAACGCAAGCTATTGAAGATGGCGCTGAAGAAATCGATATGGTAATCAACGTTGGTGAATTAAAGTCTGGCAACGACGAGGTCGTTGAAGCGGACATCAAAGCTTTAGCAACTGCCGTTCACGCTAAGGGTAAGTTATTGAAGGTTATCTTGGAAACCTGCTTGTTAAACAATGAAGAAATCGTTCGCGGTTGCCAACTGAGCGAAAAGGCTGGTGCAGACTTCGTGAAGACTTCTACTGGTTTCTCAACTGCTGGTGCTAAGCTGGAAGACGTTAAATTGATGCGGGAAACTGTTGGTGACCGCTTAGGCGTGAAGGCTTCTGGTGGGATTCATAGTAAGGACGAAGCTTTAGCCATGATCGATGCTGGTGCTAGCCGGTTAGGGGTCAGTGCAACGGTCGCTATCTTAACGGGTGAATCAGCACAGGCTAAGTCGGGCTACTAGAAGTTAATTTGTGAAAGCGGGGTTATCAGAATGAAGTACAAACGTATTTTTGGGTTAGTCATGGACTCTGTTGGTGCGGGAGCTGCACCGGATGCCGATAAATTTGGCGACGTGGGCTCCGACACTCTGGGTCACGTGGGTCATCATTTCGGAGGTAAGCTGGCCTTACCAAACTTAGCAAAACTGGGATTATCTAATTTGCACGAAACACCAATCGAGGGTGTTCCGGTGGCTGAAGCGCCTAAGGCTTACTATGGTAAGATGCGGGAAATCTCAGCCGGCAAGGATTCCATGGATGGTCACTGGGAAATGATGGGGTTACCTGTGCGTCAGGCACTGGATACATTCCCTAACGGATTCCCCGCTGATATCATCGAAAAATTGGAAGCGTTCTCAGGACGAAAGGTCATTGGCAATCGGCCTGAATCTGGGACGAAAATCATCGCAGAACTGGGGGAGCAACAGATGGCTAAGGGTGACCTGATTGTCTACACCTCTGGTGATTCTGTTCTCCAGATTGCGGCACACGAAGACGTGATTCCTTTGGCAGAGCTGTACAAGATTTGCGAATACGCCCGATCATTGGTTAATGGCCCCGACTACTTGGTTGGTCGAATCATTGCCCGGCCATACGTAGGTCCAGATGCTGACCACTTTACGCGGACCGCTAACCGGCGGGACTTTACGTTGGAACCAACTGGTGAAACCGACTTGGATCGTTTGCAAAAAGCTGGCGTTCGCGTAGTGGCTGTGGGTAAGACGAATGATATCTTCTCAGGTCATGGCATCGATGAAGGCTACCATAACGAAAGTAACATGGATGGGATGGATCACGTTGACCACGTTATGACGGAGGACTTTACCGGCTTCTGCTTCATTAACTTAGTTGATTTTGACGCCATGTACGGCCACCGACGGAATCCAGATGGGTTTGGTCAAGCGCTGATGGACTTTGATGCCCGCTTAGGGACGGTCTTGGACAACATGCATGACGACGACCTCTTACTGATTACGGCCGATCACGGGAACGACCCAACCTTTAGAGGAACGGACCACACCCGTGAACAGGTACCACTATTGGCCTACTCACCAAGCTTTAAGCAGGGTGGGAGTCTCGGTGTTCGGTCACCATTCTCTGACTTTGGGGCGACTGTGTTGGATAACTTTGGGGTGGCTGGTAACGAAGAAGGCCACAGTTTCTTAGCAGACTTGAAATAGTTGCGACAACCATTTTAGGAGGAACTAATCATGAGTAATCATTTGGAAGCAAAGATAGGCGAAATTGCAGACACTGTTTTACTGCCAGGTGACCCATTACGGGCGAAGTACATTGCTGAAACGTTCTTAGAAAATCCAGTTTGCTATAACCGGGTTCGGAATGCCTTTGGCTACACTGGGACTTACAAGGGTAAAAAAGTTTCCGTACAAGGTACTGGGATGGGAATTCCGTCCATCTCCATCTATGCGCATGAATTGATCAACGATTATGGTGTTAAGAAGTTGTTCCGGGTAGGCACCTCTGGTGGGATGAGTCCCGACGTGCACGTTCGTGACGTGGTGCTGGCTCAGGCTGCCACAACTGATTCTTCCATTATTCATAACACGTTTGGCGGCGGAATCTACTATGCACCAATCAGTGACTTTGGTTTGTTAGACACGGCCTACCACGCTGCTCAAGACCTGAACATTCCAGTACGGGTGGGGAACGTCTTAGCGGAAGACCGATTCTACAATGATGAAATGGATCGTCAAAAGTTGGTGGACTACGGTGTCATTGCCACGGAAATGGAATCGGCAGCGCTCTTCATGTTGGCTGCTAAGTTCAACGTCCGAGCACTTTCCGTTCTGACTATCAGTAACCACTTGATGACCGGCGAATCAACGTCAGCTGAAGAACGGGAAAAATCCTTTAACGACATGATCAAGGTTGCTTTGGAGGCGGCCGTTAAAGGATAAGACAAATGAGGAGGCAATCTAATGACGGAGACGACGGAACAGCGATTGGCCCAAGGGTTAACGGTCGCTAAGATGTACTACCAAGCTGATCAAAGTCAAAGTCAGATTGCTGCCAAACTAGGAATCTCGCGACCAACCGTATCCCGGCTGCTACAGTTTGCGCGGGAACAAGGGGTGGTACGCATTCAAATCGTGGACCCCGTGCAGGACGTGCAAACGCTGGAACAAGCGTTAACCGCAGCCTATCACGTCGACGTTCACGTTGTGCCTAGTCGGTCGACTGGTGCGGATGAACTCTTAAATGCGGTGGGACAATACGCCGCGCGCTACTTAGAAACAATTGTGAAAGAGCATGATGTGATTGGCATCGGGTGGGGCAAGACCATTTATGCAATTGGGTCAAACCTGCAGCCGGATACCCTGACCGGGGTAGAGGTCATTCAACTCAAGGGAAGTGTCAGTTATTCAACGGAGCACACCTACGCTTACGAAAGCATTGACGCCTTTGCCAACGCTTTTCACGCAGTACCCCAGTATTTGCCGCTACCAGTGATTTTTGACCACCAACAAACTAAGGAATTGGTGGAAGCGGAGCGGCATATTCAATACTTACTTGAGTTAGGACGCAAAGCCAACATCGCAATCTATTCAGTTGGTACCGTCCGTAGCAACGCATTGGTCTTTCAGTTGGGCTACCTGCATACGAATGAACAAGCTTTTTTGCAGGAACATGCAGTGGGGGATATCTTCTCACGCTACATCGACGAGAATGGTGAAATCGTTGCGCCAACGTTAAACCAACGAACCATTGGCATTGATCTCGATAACTTGCGGCAAAAGGATCATTCGATTCTGGTGGCTGCCGGTGACGCGAAGGTGCCGGCGGTACGAGCGGCACTGCTAGGTGGTTATCCGAACTGCCTCATTATTGATCAACACGCAGCAGCACAACTATTGAAGCTGGCACCCGCTACTGATGCGGTCAAGCCAGCAGTCGATTAGAAATGGAGTGGCTGAATTATGAGAATGGTAGACATTATTGATAAGAAACGTAACGGTGGCGAACTGACTAAGGAAGAAATTCAAACCTTCGTTGACGGTGTCGTCTCCGGTGAAATTCCAGATTACCAAACTAGTGCCTTTTTAATGGCGACCTACTTCAAGGACATGACGGATGAGGAACGTTCCGAACTCACCATGGCGATGATGAAGTCCGGGGACCATTTGGACCTATCCAGTATTCCTGGGATGAAGGTCGATAAGCATTCGACGGGTGGTGTTGGTGATAAGACGAGTATTCCACTAGCACCAATTGTTGCTGCGCTCGGTATCCCTGTTCCCATGATCTCTGGGCGGGGGCTTGGGCACACTGGTGGAACCTTGGATAAATTGGAAGCGATTCCAGGATACCAAGTAGAAATCAGTGAGTCAGATTTCTTACAACAGGTAAAAGACCAGGGACTTGCCATCGTTGGTGCGACTGGCAACATTGCCCCAGCTGATAAAAAGATCTACGCCCTGCGTGACGTGACGGATACGGTGGACTCAATTCCACTGATTGCTAGCTCCATCATGAGTAAGAAGATTGCTTCTGGCACCGATGCGTTGGTTATTGATGTGAAGACCGGTGCGGGGGCTTTCATGAAGACATTGGATGATTCCCGTGAATTGGCGAAGGCCTTGGTGGGAATTGGTAAAGGTGTTGGCATGGACTGCATGGCCATTATTTCAGACATGAACCAACCCCTGGGAAACGCTATTGGGAATGCCTTGGAAATCAAGGAATCCATTGACCTTCTGAAGGGCGAAGCTCCGGCTGATATTACTGATTTAGTACTGACATTAGGGTCCCACATGGTCGTTATGTCTGGTAAAGCGAAGGACTTGGATGAGGCCCGGGCAATGTGTGAGAAGACCATTGAAGATGGTTCCGCACTGAAGAAATTCGGCGACATGGTTGCTGCTCAGGGCGGTGACCGAAATGTGATCGATCATCCCGAAATTATGCCCCAAGCGAAGTTCAAGATTCCACTGCTTGCTAAGAGCAGTGGGGTTGTGAGTCAAGTTGAGGCTGATGAAATGGGAATTGCCAGCATGTTACTGGGTGGTGGTCGCCAGAAGGCCGATGACCAGCTTGATTACGCCGTTGGTATCATGATGAATAAGAAGGTCGGGGACGCCGTCAAGGAAGGCGACACGCTGCTGACTATCTACAGCAATCGTGAAGACGTTGCTGACATTAAGGAACGACTCTACGCGAACATTGAAATTAGTGCCAGCGCTAAGCCATTCACGTTGATTCACGAAACGGTTCGGTAAGCGTGCCACTAGCTACTCTAGCGCTAACGTTTCGACTGAATAAGTAAGGGTTTGGGACTTTGGTTCCAGACCTTTTTTAGCTGCGTTTAATTTACTAACGAAATTCAGCGAGAAAATGTCACCCCCTAACGATGGAGTGAGTCAGAATACGTAGAATTCACAACAAAATCTGATTTACCTGAAGATTGGCAAGTGGTCGAACAGTTCATGTTGGCTTAGCTGACGTAATCCTGTCAGGCGGTGAATGGGAGGGATGAACGCGTAGCTGGTGATTCAACGCAAGGCTCTCTTAATAACGGGATGACACAAGAATGTGAGGACCTCATATTTTTTGTAAAATATGCCACAATAAGAGTGACAGGGGCATCAATATTGTTTACACTTTAGGGTAAAGTTAATCAAACTGAAGGTCAGGGGATGATACCGCCATGCTGGACAATTTATTAGCGGTTATTCGTGAAGAAAACTTATCGGAACAACTTTATCACAGTCTTGTCGGGTTAGAGATTGAAGAACAACGCATTGATAAACAGGGCCGGTTAAGTCGACAGCCACATCCTAGCAAGCTGGGATCCCGGACATTTCATCCGTACATCCAAACTGATTTTACTGAAACGCAACTTGAAATTATTACGGACCCGAACCCCAACATCGGCGGAACGTTAGACCAATTGGATACACTCCAGACGGTCGCTTATCGCTCACTTGAGGGGCCAGACCGAATCTGGCCGTTGAGTATGCCACCGGTCATGGATCACGACGACTTGCAGTTTGTGGCAGACCATTTTGAGAGGCCAGCCATGCGGCCTTACCGTGAATACCTGGTCAAAAAGTACGGGCTCCAACACGGGTGTCTCACGGGAGTTCACTTGAATTACAGCCTGCCAGATCCCGTTATTCACCGCCTGTACAGTCACTACACCTCAGAGTTTAGCTCACTGGTTGCTTTTAAGAATGCGTTGTATTTCCGAATTGCACAAAATTTTGTGCGGCATCAGTGGCTGTTGACGTATCTCTTTGGGGCTAGTCCGATTGCTGAGAAGGGATTCTTTGACCTGAAGCCGGAAGCCTTGCATAATCCGGTACGAAGCATTCGCAACAGTCGGTATGGCTTCGTAAACCTGCCACAGGAGCAAGTGACCTACACGTCGCTGCCAGCTCATCTGACACAGTTACAGCGCTTGATTGATGACGGGACTTACTTCTCCGCTCACGAATTTTATGGTCCGGTCCGATTGAAGGGGCAGGCCAATGAACGGGACTTTTTGACGGGGGGCATCCAGTACTTGGAACTACGCGACTTCGATAATACGCCGTTCACCGGGAACGGCGTCAGTCGCCACGCCCTATACTTCATTAAAATGTTCATGATTTACCTGCTAACGGAACAGTTGCCGGATAATCTGGCAGATGAGCTAACCATTGCGCGGGCCAAGAACCAGGAAGTAGCGTTGGAGAATCCGTTAACGCCCACCAAGTTCCAGGACGAGGGGGAGCGAATTTTCGCTGATCTCCGGGAAATGGCCGATCAGATTGGCGCACACACCGAACACTGGGGAGTCATCGATGACTTGGAAGAGGTGTTGATGCACCCTGAATTAACGCCGGCAGCTAAGATGTTGACGCACATTGAGGACGATAGTTTGATGGCCTTTGGACAGTCGGTGGCGCGGCGTTGGTATCAGGAGCGGACGACCACCAAGGACCTATTGCCCCAACTGCGGCGACTTGATCCGCAATCGCAACGTTTCATTTTATCGGCCTTACAGGCGGGGGTCCGGTTTTATCAGGTCCGTGATGAAGATGGTGCAGATCTCTTGATGTTCACGTTTGATGGCGTGACACAGGTTCTCGGCGAACGAGAGACTAAAGTCGATAATCCAGTGGAGCATCTGCGGCGGTTGTTCCCAGACCTGCCACCCTTGCCGGAACAGCCAGCAGAATAAGTTTATTTTTGATAAGTGAACAACAATTTTAATTTAAAATAAACGGCTACACAGATTTTCCGTTTGGAAAACTTGTGTAGCCGTTTTTAGATGGTACAAAAATCAGTAAAGTTATTTCAACGTTGGTCGTTGATGCCAGTAGTAAATGGGTAGTCCCAGTAAAGTGAGTACCAATCCAGTGACAGCCAAGCCAGGTTCAGTCACGAGGGTCGTGATGAGGATGAAAAAGCCACCAAGTAGAGCAATCAACGGGATGATGGGATACCAGGGGACGCGATAAGGTCGCTTTAGTTCTGGTTCCCGTTTGCGCAAGCGGAAGACGGCAATGAAGATGAAACAGTTGAAGACCCACATGACGAAGACCAACATGTCCGTCAACAGGTCAAAACTACCTAACAACATCATAATTAGCGCGATAGCAAACTGAACGCTACCAGCGAAGTAGGGGACATAGGTGTGACGTGACAGCCGTCGAAAGTATTTTGAAAACGGCAAGTTGTCCTCCTCAGCCATGGCAAAGGGGACGCGCATACCGGTCAGTGTATAACCGTTGATGGCGCCATAAACGGAAATCAAAATACCAATGGTCACGAGGCGACCACCAAACTGACCGAAGAGGTGGATGCTAGCTTCGGCTGCTGCATTTTGATTACCAGCAATTTGGTCAATGGGCAGGGTCTTGAGAAAGACTAAGTTGATCAAGGTATAGATGACGGTAATCAGCGTTAGACCGAGAATAATGGCGCGGGGAAGGTCCTTTTCAGGACGTTTCATTTCACCAGCAATATTCCCAATTCCAATCCAACCATCGTAGGCAAACATAGTGGCAACGAGGCTCGCCGAGAAGGCGCCACCCCATCCCAGGTGATGGCCAGTGGAGATCGGCCAGAAGCTTAGAGGCACGTTAGCGGGGACAAACAGGCCAACACCGACGATGACGGCTATGGGGAGCAATTTGAAAATTAAAGCGACCGATTGGACGGTTCCACCAACCCGGGCACCCAGAAAGTTAAGGGCGGTAATACTGCCGCCACAGAGGATGGCTATGGGTAACTGCCACGCACTACTGAGGTGAAATAGGGCCAACCACTGCGTGCTAAAAACGATGGACAAGGCGGCAATGTTAGCTGGATAGTAGACCAGTAGTTGCGCCCAGCCCATCAAGAATCCCAGTGGCTTACCATAGGCGTATTCCAGGTAACGCATGGCGCCACCCGTTCGTGGGATGGCGGCCGCGAGTTCTGCACTGGTCAACCCAGCACATAACGTTAACAGACCACCAACCACCCAGGCAAGGAGGGTCATATTGGCCGAATGATTGGCTGCAATAACGCTAGCCGTTTTGAAGAAGACCCCGCCTCCAATCACGGTACCCATGACGGTGGCTAGGGCGGTAAAGGTGCCGATTTCTCGGCGTAGTTCTTTTGCCAAGGTAAGTTGAAACTCCTCTCTCTTTATGCGGGATTCAACTATTATAGCACTTACCTTTTATTGGGTGGATGAGAATTTTAATCAAATCAATTGGAAATGTGGAGGCACCACTGTTGGACAGGGGCCACTGTAGGGACCGAAGCAAACCAAAGGGGGGACTTGCCGTGCAACTAACAGCCTCAGAAAGGCGATAAGTTTCCTAGATTGTCCCATGATGTTACCAGGCTTAAAACGCTTGATAACATCGTTGAGGCTGCGGTTTTCCTGTCCGGGTCCTGACTTTGGGGAGGTTCATTATTGTTTGGAAGCAATGACTATTCAGAGCCGCAGGCGGTCAATTGTCCACCTTTTATGTATCGATGTAGTTATACAAAAAAAGCTTCCAGGAATAATACCCGGAAGCCCAAAGTAGATCAATTTGTCAGAAAAATTAATTAAAGGTCAGTTGTTAGTGGAAACCAAGGTTCAGGAGCAGCACAATCAGCAGACCGACCACGGCGATGATTGTTTCCAATACCGTCCAGATACTTAACGTTTGCTTAACAGTTAAGTCGAAGTATTCGCGGAACATCCAGAACCCGGCATCGTTCACGTGAGAAGCGGCTAAGGAACCAGCACCAATGGCCAGAACCATCAGGGCAGGGTCAACACCAGATTGGGCCATCAATGGGGCCACAATTCCGGCAGCAGTCAGTGCGGAAACCGTTGCGGAACCCAGAGCGATACGGAGAACCACAGCGACTAACCAACCCAGAACTAATGGGGACATGTTAGAGTCGATGAACAATTTGGCAACTTCTTTACCAACACCACCGTCAATCAGGACTTGTTTGAAGGCCCCACCACCACCGATAACTAACAGTAGCATAGCGATGGACTTCACAGCATTTTCCAGAGTGGCCATGATATCAGCGGTCTTACGCTTCCGGCCCCAACCCATGGTGAACATCGCAACCATAAGTGAAATCAACATCGCGATGGCTGGGTCACCAATCAAGGCAACGATTTGGTCCAGCAAGGTGGCGTTCTTGGTAGGCGTGGTCCCACCGTCGACCGTCATCTTGTAGATGGTCGTGATGGCCATCAGGATAACGGGGAAGAGGGAAGTCAGAACGGATAAACCAAAGCTAGGTGCTTCGGAAGGCTTAAACGTTTTGATGGTACCTAATGAAGACAAGTTTCCTTTTTGATTGAAGGCATCTGGTGCGAACTTCTGTGCTAACTTCGTAAACATTGGACCGGCGATAATTGCACAAGGAATCGCAACTACTAAACCGAATAAGAGAACCTTACCATCGTTGGCACCTAACACTTGCGCAATGGCAACTGGTGCGGGGTGAGGTGGCAGGAATCCGTGGGTAACGGATAGAGCGGCTGCCATAGAAATTCCGAGGTAGAGAATTGGAACTTCTGCTTCAACGGCAATGGCAAAGACGATAGGAATCAAGAGGACCATTCCGACTTCGAAGAAGAGGGCAATACCGAGAATAAATGAAGCAAGCATAATGGCCATTTGCAGCCGCTGCTTCCCGAATTTGTCGATTAAGGTCGTGGCGATAACGTAGGCCCCACCGGCGTCGGCAACTAACCGACCCAGCATGGCACCAAACCCAAAGACCAAGGACAGCTCGCCTAATTGGCTCCCAATCCCGGACTCGATTGTCATGGCAATTTTGGTTAAGTCCATTCCTAAGAGAATTGCAGTAAGGACGGAGGTAAGAATCAGGGAAACGAAAGTATTGATCTTAAATTTAATAATGAGGACCAATAAGAAGATGACCCCGATGAGTAAAGCTATAAGTTCCATTGGAAGTAAGCCCTTTCATTTTCAAAATTTTGAAAAGCCAACGGTGTAAGCGCTGGCTTCTCAATCAAGTAGACATATTGTACTTGATAAATTCTCGTTTGTACATAAGAAACTTTCAAAAAAGTTAATTAATTTAGTTGGTTTTCTGAAAGTACTAAAGTCGCCAAACTACTTGGTGTCTGATTGGTGAACATAAGTACGTTGATACTCAGCAATGTTCTTGTATTCTGATTGTAATTGCCGACTAAGGCGAATGTAAATCGGAACTAAGGCACGGTAAGCATCGTAAGTTTCGGGGTTAGGGTGGTGGACGTTAGACACACCGATGAAGTTCTTCACGGCATCTAGGTCATCAATCATCCCTAAGGCGTACATCCCTAACGTTGCAGCCCCTAAGGCCGTTCCTTCAGGACTTTCAGGAATCGTGACGTCTTGTTCAAAGATGTCCGCTAACATTTGCCGCCAGAGTTCGGAACGGGCGAAACCACCCGTTGCTTGAATACTAGATGGCTTGCCAACGACTTCTTCCAAGGCGAGCATCACGGTGTAGAGGTTGTAGACAATTCCTTCCAGCGCAGCACGAACCATGTGAGCTCGTGAGTGCGTCCGGGTTAATCCGAAGAAGGAACCACGAGCGTTGGCATCCCAGATAGGTGCCCGTTCCCCACCCAAGAATGGGTGGAAAATCAGCCCGTCTGAACCAGCAGGGACCTTAGCAGCAATCTCAGTTAAGAGGTCGTAAGAGTCCACGTGCATTTGTTCAGCCGTAATCTTTTCTGGTGCGAAGAGTTGATCTCTGACCCAACGGAAGACGATTCCGCCGTTGTTTACTGGCCCACCAACGACCCAGTGGTCCTTGGATAGGTAGTAACAGAAGACCCGGCCCTTAGGGTCGATCTTCGGCTTGTCAGTGACGACCCGAACGGCACCAGAGGTTCCAATGGTCACAGCGACAACACCGGGGTTAATTGCATCAACCCCCAGGTTAGCCAGAGGACCGTCGGAAGCGCCCATGATGAATGGGGTTTGTGGATCGATACCAATTACACCCGCATAGTCGCTCTTCATGCCAGAGATTTGAGCGGTCGTGTCAACCAACTTAGGAAGTTGGTCACGCGTCACACCAGCAACTTCCAAGGCTTGGTCATCCCAGTCCATATTGAAGATGTTGAACATCCCGGTAGCGTTAGCGATGGAGTAGTCTTCTTGCAAGACGCCAAATAACTTGTAGATGACGTATTCCTTGATGCCGACGAACCAGTGAGCTTGATTGAAGAGGTCAGGCTGTTCATTGCGCAACCAAATCAACTTGCTCAGGGGGGTCATCGGGTGAATTGGTGTCCCAGTCTTTTCGTAGAGTTGTTTACCCACACCATTTTCCCGCAATTCATCCGCATACTTCACGGAACGGTTATCGGCCCAAGTAATGGCCCGAGTTAATGGCTTGTGGTTTTCGTCTAACAAGATGAGACTGTGCATGGCAGCTGAAAAAGAAACGCCATGTAATTGGCCGTTCTTTAAGTCTGCCTTACGCAGGACGGTCGTTAAACCATCAATGATAGCGGAGAAGATTTCTTCTGGATCTTCTTCAGCCATATCTGGAACATCTTGATAGAGGGGATACAGGTTGTTTGAATAACCCTGCATCTTACCTGTGGTATCGTACAATACGGTCTTGACACTGGTAGTTCCAATATCGACCCCAATCATGTAGTCCATAGTGCTCTTCCTTTCGTGTTGCTAATTTAAAGCTTATTTGTCAGCCTTGTCCATGGCGTGACCACCAAAACCGTTACGTAAAGCTGAAACGACTTTACCAGTAAAGGTGTCATCTTGCATTGACCGGTAACGCATCATCAATGACAAAGCGATAACTGGCGTAGGTACGTGGCTGTCCAAACCTTCTTGAACAGTCCATTGGCCTTCACCAGATGCATGCATCCGACCAGCAATCTTTTCCAATTCTGGATCTTCAGAAAAGGCTTCTTCAGCAAGTTCCATGAGCCAGCCCCGGATAACGGAACCGTGGCTCCATACCTTGGCAACGGCTTCGTTGTCGTAGTCAAAGTCGGACGCTTCAAGTACTTCGAAACCTTCGGCGATGGCTTGCATTTCACCATATTCGATCCCGTTGTGGACCATCTTCAAGTAGTGGCCTGAAGCGGCACGGCCGGTGTAAAGGTAGCCGTCTTTTTCGGAAATGGATTCGTAAAGTGGGCGAATCGTTTCAAAGGCTGCTTTGTTGTCCCCACCGATCATGAAGTTCCCGTGTGAACGAGCGCCTTCCATACCACCTGAAGTACCGCAATCGAAGAAGTCGATGCCCTTGGCCTTCAAGATGTCGTTGTGACGAAGTGAGTCCTTGTAGTAGGAGTTCCCACCATCGATCAAGATGTCACCCTTGCCGAGTAACGTGCTCAATGATTCGATTGTGGAGTCCGTAGGCTTACCAGCTGGAACCATGACCCAAACGATCTTAGGTGATGGTAACTTGGCAACCATGTCTTCCAAACTGTCGGCGCCTTCAGCACCTGCAGCAACAGCCTTGTCGACAAAATCCTTGTTTAAATCAAAACCAACGATCTCGTGATTGTGATCCATTGCGTTCATAGCCAAGCTAAGACCCATCTTACCTAAACCAATTAATCCGAGTTTCATGAAATTAATCTCCTTTACAAGATACGAAATTTTTCTGACAATGAGTATTATATGTAAAAAAGTTTCACATTTCAAGAGAAATGATGTAAAATGTTTACAAAAATAAAATTAAATCAAAATTCGTAACTTGGAAAGGGGACGGTGACCATCGCTCGTTCTACTATTGGCAAGATTCGGGGAACCTATGACCAATTATCTCGAACTGAAAAAAAAGTGGCACAGTTGGCGTTGGACAGTCCGGCAGTCGTCAGTGAAATGACGATCAAAGAATTGTCGAGCGCCGCAGGTGTGTCTACGGCCACCATTTCTCGTTTTGTGAAGCGCATGAACTACGCTAACTACCGGGAGTTTACCATGGCATTGATGCACACGTCTATTGAAGACACTTCGCATCCCAGTTCCTTTCCAGAACTGGCCGAGGGTGATTCACTTGCTACCATTGCAAGTAAGACGTTTCACTTTTCGATGAATTCTTTGGAGGCCACTAATGAAGCTTTGAATGAACAGGATCTCGCTCGGGCCGTTTTAAAATTGATCAACTCGAAGATGGTTAGTTTTTTTGGGCTAGGGGGCTCCTCAATTGCCGCACTGGACGGATATCACAAGTTTATGCGGACGTCGCTCAATGTAACGTATTATCCGGACTACGATATTCAGCTAATGCAGGCCGCTCGGATGGGGGAGGACGACTGTGCGGTAATTATTTCCCACTCGGGGCGGAATCATGAAACTTTAAAAATTGTGGACGAACTCAAGCGAAATGATGTGACAATCATCGCCATTACCAGTTACAGTGGGTCACCATTGGCCCAACGTGCGGATGTGGCCTTTCTTTCATTAACGGATGAAGTGAATTATCGCTCCGAGGGCATGTATTCGTTAATCTCACAACTAGCGATTTTGGACAGTCTGTTTATGATGACGGTTCTGAGGATTTCCTCACGAACCGACCATATTTTAACCAAGGTTCGCGACGTGATCGAACAGACCCGCCACGAATCCTAGGCAACATGGTATAATAGTTGGTAATCATTCCAGGTTATGGAGAAACGGTGACTGACGGTGAAACGACGAGACTATCAACCTATATATGACAACACGTTTCGCCGCCACCATCGGTTACGGCGTTGGTTAGTTGTGCTTATCTTGTTAGTGTTCGCCGGAGCTGGTTACTTTGGCTGGTATCAATGGCAGTCTCATCAGCGTGAACAACTGGCCAACTATCCGGTGCGCGGGGTGACGCTCAATCAAGACAGTGGTTACCTGGATTTTCAGCAACTAGCCAACCACGTGACCTTTGTCTACCTCCAGGCAACCTCTGGGGCGACGTATACCGACGATGATTTTAGCGACAATTATTCACGTTCGCAGGGGGCATCACTCAAGGTGGGGGTCATTCACACCTTTAGTTTCACCACGTCGGCCAAACGCCAGTACCATCACTTTAAGGCAACGGTCGGCAATAATTCTGGGACGTTGCCGATTATGGTGGCCGTTAACTACTATGGTAAATACAATAGTAATAGTCAGGATATGGCGCTTCAGGGCCAGAAACTGAAACATCTGATTGAAAAGTTACGGAGTCACTATCAGCAGGGCGTTATTGTATTTGCTAATAAACAGGTGCTTACCCAATTTGTGAAGCCAGTTTTACCCAGCCAGGACTATTGGATCGCTGGTGGTAAACTAAGTGCGAACTCGAAGCAAGTTAAGTTCATCGAATACGATGCCGATGGTTCGGTCACACAGAATGGGCAAGAACAGACCGTGGCGCGTTCTGTATTCAATGGCACTAAGCAGGACTGGCGGGCCTTTACCCGAGGATAAGTTAAATTAAACAACGACAAAAAGACTCACCCGTTAGCTTTGATTGTGTCAAAGTTGGCGGGTGAGTTCGTTAGTCTGTCAGAATTTTAGGAGTCACCATCAAGTGGGTGCATGGCATAAGTACAGTCGTCAGCTTCATCGAAGAATGAAATGGGTTGACGCTCATTGGCGTGAATCGTCAAATGATAGCCAAACTTGTCCTGAAAGGTGAGCTGCTGCTCGTTAAGGTCCTTGACCCGGACTTGAAGCTGGTGATCATCAATTTGCACGTCAAGATTAGGACTAATTTCTAACCGGTGTTGGCGTTGGTTATGGGGGTCAACAAACTGCCAGGTGCCAACGTAAAACAACGGTGAGTCACTAGGTTGTGTCTGCTGTTTCTTGCGCAACGAAAAACCACCGGTTAATCCGGCAACTAGTGAAATACCAAAAAGTGCAATCTCTCGACCCTTCACCGGTAATCCCTCCCTTGAATGAATTTACGTTAAGCTTGAAAGCGAGTTGTTAAGCTGTTTTCAATGCCGTAAGTGATTACCTCTTAAATATAACATTTTTGGCTGGGTATGCTGCAATAAATCCCTCCTTTTTGGGGAAAATTAATCCTTATGCTATCGCAGAGAGAGTCCGACTGTTAGAATGAGTTTATCAACTAAAACATGCTGGAGGGATCATGATGATTCGAATGGGAACGGTAGGTACTAACTGGATTACGCAACAGCTGGTCGAGGCATTGGCGTTGAGTAAGTCTTACGAGTTGGCGGCGGTTTATTCTCGCCATGCTGATACGGGGGCGGCCTTTGCTGCCAAGAATCACGCCCAGGCAAGCTACACGGATTACGAGGAAATGTTGACCCAGGCAGATTTGGACGCTGTTTACATTGCCTCGCCAAACAGTTTGCACTTTGAGCAAGCCATGGTGGCCATTCAGCACGACGTTTCAATTGTCGTGGAAAAGCCAGCTTTCAGCAATCGTCAAGAAATGACGGCTATTCTCGCGGCTCTCAAACAGCATCCCCAGGTTAAATTTTTCGAGGCGGCTCGGCACGTGCATACACCAAACTTCCAACAGATTGAAAAGACGCTGACCGGGTTACCTACGGTTCAAGGAGCGGCCCTGACTTTCATGAAGTATTCGTCTCGGTATGATCAAGTTCTCGACGGTGAGGCGCCTAACGTCTTTACCAAGGAATTTTCCGCTGGTGCTTTACAGGACCTCGGTGTTTATCCTATCTACTTGGCTATCGCGTTGTTTGGCCAACCTGAGAACGTCTCCCTGTTTCCAACGTTGATTGCGACTGGTGGGGATGGCAAGGGGCTAGCAGTCTTGCGGTATACGGATTATGACGTGACCGTTGCCTATGGCAAGACCAGCAATTCCTATGCTTCCTCTGAAATTTACGGACTCAAGGAAACAATTGAAATCGACAGCGCTGGTGAACTGACGAAAGTTGGGTTGCGCGATGATCAGGGGGCGTTGACGGACCTAAGTGAACCAGCCTTGGAGAATCCTATGTTGCCAGAAGTTATCGACTTTGCCCGGGTCCTGTTGGCACCAGAAGAAACGCAAAATGAAAAAGATTATCAACGGTGGCTCAAGTGGAGTATCACCGTTAACGATGTGCTTTACAGTTTACGGGTAGCGGGTAACCTCCGCTTTCCGGCTGATGAGCACTAGCAGAAAGGAAACAGTATGTTAAAACAATTTGAGGCGCATTTTAAAGATTTAGGTTACACCGAACCCACCGCTATCCAGACGGCCGTTTATGACCCCATGGTCGGTGATAAGAACGTGTTGGGGCTTGCGCCAACCGGTTCAGGGAAGACGGTGGCGTTTACGTTGCCAGCCCTGGCAAACCTGTTACCGGGAGATGGGATTCAGTTGATTGTCTTAGAACCTTCTCAAGAGTTGGCCATTCAGACCAGCCGGGTTATTCGGGACTGGGCTAAACTATTGGACTTGAAGGTCGCAGCTTTAACGGGTGGCGCTAATGTGAAACGGCAAACGGAACGGTTGAAGAAGCGCCCAGAAATCGTAGTGGGAACCCCTGGTCGGGTGTTGAACTTAGTCAGTGATCGGAAATTGAAGCTACATCTAGTTTCCCTCATGATTGTTGATGAAGCGGATGACCTGCTAACGGGTGACACGTTAGATACGGTTCGTTCGATTGCTCAGGCTGCGCCAGCGGACGTCCAACTTGGGTTCTTCTCTGCAACTGATACGCCGATTCTTCATGAATTGGACCAATGGTTTGGCCAGACCGTTGAACGAATTGACGTGCGGGACCAAGATGATACACAAGGTCAAGTGCACCACGGGATGTTAGAAGTGGGGATGGGCAAGCGTGATCAGATGCTCAAACGGTTATTGGCAATGCCTAATTTCCGGGCGTTGGTCTTCTTCAAGCAAGCCAACACTTTACGGAAAACGGCGACGCGTTTTTACCATGACCACGTGTCTGCTGCCAGCCTGACGAGTGATTTGCGCCAGGTACAACGAGAAAAGGCCTTGCAGGATTTTCGACTAGGGCACATCAAGTTATTGCTGACGACTGATGTGGCGGCACGGGGATTAGATATTCCGAAGCTACCAGCTGTCATCAACTATGACCTCCCAACCTCGGTCAACGAATACGTTCACCGGGTCGGTCGGACTGGTCGGATGGGGGAACCAGGCCAAGTAATCAGCCTGGGGGATGACCATGACTTACGGGACTTGAAGAAACTCTTGAAGGAAACTGATTATGAGCTAGAACCCGTATACTTCAGTGGGCGGACATTGACCACTGAACGTCCGGTAGCAACGGCTAAACCAGTGGAGAAAGCCCCAGTAGCGGTAACTTCTGCGGCGGCTAAGCAGTCAGCCACAGTTGAGGCGGCAGCTACGGTAGACGGCCCAGTGCAACCAGCTAAGCGGAAGCCCCGCAAGGCAGCTGCGGCCAAGGTGGAGACACCGAACCCAACTAAGAAAAAGAAGCACAAGAACCGGCATACCAAGAACAAAGGAATGCGGAAAAAGTGGCGTGATCAAGACGCCCAAAATAAGTAGTCCTTTACAATTAAAAAGATCCGTGTCAGAATAAATTACGGATCTTTTATGGCCCTATAGCACAACTGGATAGGGCACTCGCCTCCTAAGCGAATGATCCCGGTTCGAGTCCGGGTGGGGCCAATTATAAAGAGTGTAAAATCAGGCGGTTAGCTAGTGAGCATTAACGTCGTTAGCGTAGCGACCCGAACTTGGGTCGTTGGGCTAACGGGGTTAAGCGGAGCTAGCTGCCTGATTTTGCACGTTTCAGCAACGGTCACGGGAAAAATCCTGTGACCGTTTTTACATACCACCAATTAACAACCCCACCACCGGTTTACCAACATAATAAGTTGGAACCTATTGTGAGATTATTACTAATAGGAAGAGATTTGCCAAATAGGTGACTCAAAAAAGGTTGAGAATAGTTTGAGATTGCTATTTAAGGGGAATCTTCGTCATAAATTCAATCCCTCACAAATACGGCTTGGCAAGTCACCTAATCTCCCGTATTCTAGACTTAGAGGAGGGGAGTTAATGTTTCGAAAATCGATGCGAGATGCCTGGGGATTGTTTGGCTTGGGTATTGGGCTTGAAATTGTCTTTTTACCGCTAACACTTTTATTTCACCGTAAGATTCAGGCCTGGGAGTTACTCAAGGACTGGTGGCAGGGGCCGGATAAGTTGGCAACGTTGACCCTGGTAGTGGCGGTTGTTTTGGGGTGCTGGTTGGTTACAACGCTGGTGATTTATGGTTTCCGCTGGTTGAACGCTAAGTTACGTGAACATGATGTTTACTAACAAGTATCAGTACTGCTAAATTAGTCTAAGGTGGTCGCACGTCAGAGGTCGGGGAGGTAGCCAGCTATGGGTTCAGCAGCAGACCAAGGTGGTAGACTCGGGCCTTTCAAGTTAGCCCGTTGCCAGCCCGTAGCTGGCGGAAGGCATGATATAACTCAGCTTTAAAAGCTTTCAATTGTTCGGACTCCCCATGGGGACTGTTTTCATCTATAATGGGGGTAGTCAAACAAGGAGGATGATTTTTCGATGGATAACGTTGAATCAATGAACCCTAAGAAATTTACGCGCATCTTGGTCGGGGTCGATGACTCTCCTGATGCGCAGTTGGCTTTTCGGTACGCAATGAACCGAGCCAAGTTTGACAACGCTGAACTGGTGATCTGTTCAGTGTTGGAATCGGATAACATGAATATCTACCAGGCGTTGAGCAAGGATTACGTTCACGGTCAACGTTCGGACTTACAAAAGCATTTACAACAGTATCAAAACTTGGCAGAACGTTTTGGTATTACTAAGGTAAAATTTGTGATCGGTGAAGGGGACCCCGGGGAAACTATTGTGAAAAAGATTATTCCTGAGGTGCAACCAGACCTGTTAGTCATTGGGTCGCTGTCCCAATCCGGCGTTCGCAAGTACTTTGGGAGTCAGGCTGCCTACATGGCAAAATATTCTCCAATCTCTGTGATGATTGTCAGATAGCGTTTTCACGACTGTTTTCACGCATGAATTGTAAATAACATTCAATTGCCCCCTTGCAAGTTGAAAATATTTTTCATACAATGGTTCTTATGCGAAAGAGTTGAATCGACTGCGGCAGGTCGTTCATCAGAATTAAGCATAAGAAAAGAGAGAGAAAAATGCAGTTCGTGATTTTGTTATTAGGTATTTTACTGTTGCTCTTCTTAATC
The DNA here is from genome assembly GCF_003946345.1 of Levilactobacillus tongjiangensis. Taxonomy (GTDB): domain Bacteria; phylum Bacillota; class Bacilli; order Lactobacillales; family Lactobacillaceae; genus Levilactobacillus; species Levilactobacillus tongjiangensis. Next base: position 40,181 of record NZ_RHNY01000005.1, on the reverse strand, counting down.
ATTCGAGTAAAGTTAAACACCTTCGTATCACTGATCGTTACCTCAATTTTGGTAGCGCTTGGATTAGGCATGAACCCCGCAAATATTGCGGAGTCAATCAAAAACGGTATTGGGAGCTCCATGGGCGAACTGATTATCGTTTTTGGTTTTGGTGCCATGATTGGTCGGTTAGTGTCCGATGCTGGTGGATCTTACCGGATTGCCCGGACACTGATTAAGATTTTTGGGAAGCGTCGTCTCCAAGTTGCCATTGTGGTGGCTTCCTTCCTGATTGGGATTTCCCTGTTATTTGAAGTGGGGCTGGTATTGGTTACGCCAATCGTCTTCGCGGTTGCGCTTGAAGCCGATGTACCGTTCCTTTATCTAGGGATTTCAATGGCCGCCGCGTTATCAGCTACACAAGGATTCTTACCACCACAACCATCACCAACTGCCGTTGCGACCGCTTTGGGCGCCAACGTTGGTGAGATGTTGATGGTCGGAGTCATCGTGGCTATTCCGTGTGTGATTGTCGCTGGTCCTATCTGGACGCGTGTCATTCGGCGGTTCAATCCCGGCTTGTTCGTCGTTAAGAAGTCCTTACCCGCCTTTGGTGAAGTGAAGGAATTTGATTTGAAGGAAACGCCAGGCTTTGGTCTGTCCGTCTTCACATCATTATTCCCAGTTGTCTTCATGATTTTGGCAACGATTTATCAAATGGCCGTTAATGGGGGGGCTGCGCCGAAGAATCCACATGGTTTAGACGCTGTCATCACGATGCTGGGGAATCCAGTGATTGCCATGGTGATTGCCTTACTCTTTGCCATCTGGTCCATGGGTTTCCATCGTGGTCGGACCATGAAGGAAATCAGTGGGACGCTGGAAGACGCTATCAAGTCGATTGCCATGTTATTGATGGTTATCGCCGGTGGGTCTGCTTTTAAGCAAGTCTTAATCGACGGTGGTGTGGGGAAGGCTGTGCAACAGTTAATGATGCACTCCAGTTTCTCACCAATCCTATTGGCTTGGTTAATTACTGTTATCTTACGGATCTCATTGGGTTCTGCGACGGTATCTGGGATGACGGCCTCCGGGTTGATCACACCATTGATGCACACGTTGGGGGCTGACCCTGTCATGATTGCCCTGGCAATCGGTGCCGGTTCGTTGGCTGCTTCTCACGTGAACGATGCTGGTTTCTGGATGTTCTCTGAATACTTTGACCTGAGCGTTAAGCAAACGTTCCAGGTTTGGACAACATTGGAAACGGTCATCTCGGTGGTCGGACTGTTGATGGTCTTACTGATGAACCTCATTATTCACTAAACTATTTAAATTTCGGGTTCGAGACAATTGTCTCGGACCTTTTTTGTACGCTGAACGTCTATCGTCGCAACGTGTACAGAGGGCAGTTAATGCCGCTCAACCTCGCTAGACGGGCAATTCACGACCGGGACTAATTGGTCGCCTATTTTGAAGCAAAAGAAAAGGACCCACAACACTCTGCGAGCATTCGGGTCCAGGTAAGTCTTATTTTTCTTCGCGCACAATGTATTGTGGGCGGTGCTTTGTTTCTAGGTAAATCTTACTGATATATTGACCTAATATCCCCAGGCAGAATAATTGAATCCCACCGACTAATAAGAGGATAACGACGAGTGATGGCCAGCCGGCGACTGAACCCCCAACGGTGAGGGCGCGGACAATGACAAAAATCAAGCCAATGATCGACAAGATGAATGAAATACTGCCGACCCAGGTGGCCAAGCGAAGCGGCGCATTGGAAAAATCAATGATACCTTCGATTGAGTAAGAGAATAATTGCTTCAAACTCCAATGAGTTGTTCCAGCAGCACGTGGTTGGCTTTCATAGGCTAGGTAAGTCGTCTTGTAGCCGACCCAGCTGAAGATTCCCTTTGAGAACCGATTGAACTCAGGCAATGAGAGCACGGTATCAACAAATTGGCGAGTCATCAAGCGATAGTCCCGGGCGTTTGGTTCGATCCGCACGTCCGAAATCTTATTGATAACACTATAGAAACTCGTTGATAGGAAGGCCCGCAGCTTACTTTGGCCACGACGTTCCTTTTGAATGGTCCCAACACAGTCGTACCCATCGTTTTCGATTAACGCGAGCATCTTTGGTAATAACTCAGGTGGATCTTGTAAGTCGACATCCATGACTGCCACCACGTCCCCGGTCGTGGCTTGAAGTCCGGCAGCGAGAGCCGACTCTTTCCCAAAGTTGCGAGAGAACGATCGAAAGTGGATCGTGTCAGGATACTTTTGGTGTAACTCTTTCATTTCGTTTAAGGTGTGGTCACTCGACCCATCATCCACAAAAATGTATTCCGGCGTTACCGTCGGTGTAGGGGTGTTCATTGAATCGATCACCTTGCTAACGGTTCGGTAAAATAAGGGAATTGACTCCTCCTCGTTATAGCAAGGAACGACCAGACTAAGCTTTTTCATCACAGACATTCCTTTCACACAACGTTACTATCTTACCTCAATTATTGGGGGCTTACCATGACAATTCCTTTAAATTTGTGCGACGATGAGTCACATGCTCGGCCAGCTGAAAGCGTTGATACCACTAGCGACGGCCTTGGAAGCGGAAACGTCTTACCCGGCAAATTACTTGCGCTGCGAATGAACGGCCGAACTTCGCGAATGGTCGTGGCATTAAAGCAGTGTAAAAGTGAGGGCTGTTTTGACTGAAGCGGCCCACAGCAAACGCCACTGCCACTGCTGACCACTATAGGCGGCCAGCTTAAACCATTCATCACCTGAGTCTAGGGTAAAAATTTTTTCTTCAGTTTAGCACATTTGCCGGTAAAATTCGTATTTAATATCATGAAGGCAGGGCTTCTGCTATAATTGACCTAATCAACACCACTGGAGGAAGAATTGTGACGAAACCAATTAAAGTTATGACGGTGTTTGGTACCCGTCCGGAAGCCATTAAGATGGCACCAATCATCCTAGAAATGCAACAACGTCCCGCCGAGTTCACCCCGATTACGGCCGTTACGGCGCAACACCGGGAGATGCTGGACCAGGTGCTTGATATCTTTAAAATTAAACCAGATTATGATTTAAATATCATGCGGCCTAAGCAGTCGTTGAGCCAAATCACGACGCGGGTGCTCACCAAACTGGATGCGGTCATCGAGGACGCGCAACCAGATATCGTCCTAGTCCACGGAGACACGACCACGACTTTTGCGGCCAGTGTTAGTGCCTTCTATCATCAAACCATGTTAGGCCACGTCGAGGCAGGGTTACGGACTTGGGATAAGTATTCACCCTATCCTGAGGAAATGAACCGGCAACTAACGGATGTGTTGAGTGACCTGTACTTTGCACCAACCCAGCTGTCCCGGCAGAACCTGTTAAAGCAGGCTCACGCTGACGATCATATCTTTGTCACGGGGAATACTGCCATTGACGCGCTCAAACAGACGGTCGATGCGGACTATCATCATGCCGTTTTGGATCAAGTCGATCCTGACCGTCGCTTGATTTTATTGACGATGCATCGGCGGGAAAATCAAGGTGCACCGATGCACGCGGTGCTAAAGGCTGTTCGCCGCGTGGTTGAGGCACACCCTGATGTTGAAGTGATTTATCCAGTTCACTTGAGTCCCGCTGTTCAGAGCGTGGCCCACGAGGAATTAGATGGGATGGATCGGATTCATTTGATTGATCCGTTGGACGTAATTGATTTCCACAACATTGCCGCACGGAGTTTCCTGATTATGACCGATTCAGGTGGGGTTCAAGAAGAAGCCCCTTCGTTGAACAAACCGGTATTGGTCCTCAGAGACAGTACGGAACGGCCAGAGGGTGTTGAGAATGGCACCTTGAAGTTGGTAGGTACCGACCCAGAACGGGTCACAACGGCTATGGAAAGCCTGTTGTCCGACCAAGCAGCTTATGATCGAATGGCCCAAGCCGAGAATCCTTACGGCGACGGTCACGCTTCAGAACGGATTTTGGCAGCTATCCAAGCTGCCATCAATGGAGGCAATGCGAATGGCTGAGACGGCGTATGACCGGGCCGAAATTAAGACCACTGAGCAATTATCTGAAATTATGCGGGATATTCATCAAGCCGCAAAAAAGAAGAATGAACGCTTTGACTACAAAATTTTAAGAAACGTTCACTTTGCTAATAAGGTCAAAAATCCTGTGACGCAGGAAATGAACGAGGGTGATTCCTGGCGGGTCATGCAGATTGATAATCTGTTAGTGACGTCATTTGGGGTCATTAACGTGGAAAGTAAGTATTGGCGCGGCATGATTTTCCATGACTTGTCGGAAGAAATTTTTTCGTCCAGTTTGGATGATTTTTCGGCGGTCAATTTGTCCAGTCGCGAAAAGGAAAAAGAGACAACGAAGATGCTGACTGGTCGCCTCGACCGGTTTTTCCTGCCAAACTTGTCAGAAGAGAACGAATCCCTGACCCAGGGGTACACAATGAGCCTTGAGCAGGAAGGGCGGGGACAGCGATCGATTACGTTGCATACGGGAATCAGTAACCCAGCTACCCAGTCGGAGCTTTCTTCCAAGCTGTTGGTGCGTTACATTAACAGTGAAATCACGATGCATAAGAAACTAGAAAATAAGAATGAACGAATTATCGACTTTGTTAAGCCATTAGTGTATTACAACTACTACGACCGGTATGATCACAGTAACTCACTGGTCGTCGGCAATAAGACAAAGCTCAATCCCAATGATGCGTACAATTGTACGGCCGTCGGTAACTATCAAGACCTGGCGACCTTCATCGAATCATTCCGGCAGGCTAAGCGCGTTCGCTTTAGTCGCAAGACGCTGGAAAAAATGATCAGCACACTTAAGTTCGCTGAGGATTACGGGTCATTCTAAAGCGAAAGGGGGCCGAAAACAGTGGCCATTCAATGGCGCAAGCGCGCAACACAAGTTACGCAAGTGATTAAAACCATCAGCAAGCACTACACAATGGCCAACGTTTCCGACTCGGCTGTCGTGCTGGCTTACTATACCCTCTTGTCGTTATTCCCAGCGTTACTGGTCCTAGCGAGCCTGTTACCGTACCTCGATATTCAGACGGATACGGTCCTAAATAGTATTGAACCGCTGATGCCGGAGAGAATCTTCGACATGATGGAACCCATTATTCACTCCTTCCTCAACAATCGAAGTGGGGGGGTGCTGTCCATTGGGGTCATCATCTCTATTTGGTCGTCCTCACGGGCAGTAGCTGCGTTTCAACGAACGGTCAACAGTGCCTACGGGGTTGCGAAAAATCAAAACGGAATCGTCAATCGAATCGTGGCGTTTTTCTGGATGGTTGTCCTGATTGCGCTAATGTTTGTGTTAATGATCTTCTTTAGTTTTGGTCAGATTGTTTTGGAACAATTGACGCCATTACTACACTTACCCACGGCAATCTTAGATTATGTCAACGGATTGAAGTGGCCACTGACCTTTTTCGTGGTGTTTGTGGTCCTCATGATTCTATTCTACTTTGTGCCTAGCGCTAAATTAAAGTGGCGGTTCGTGTGGCCGGGAGCCCTAGTGGCGACGGTAGGCTGGTTATTGCTATCGCAAGCCTTCTCACTTTACGTTAAGTACTTCGTCCACAATATCGATAGCTACAAAACGATTGGAACGTTTATTTTCTTGATGTTTTGGTTAGATTTTACGGGCCTAATTTTGATGTTCGGGGCGGTACTGAATGCTGCCATTCAAGAACTCATTGTTGGGGCGATTCAGGAACAAAAGTCGTTGGCATTACCCAATTTGCTTAAGTATCGGCGGTACCGATTGAAGAAGAATGGCGTGCGGCCCAAGATTAAAAAATAGGAACTTTAACAGTTTAAACAAAACGACTCACAGTGACCTGTATCAAGGCAGGTCGCTGTGAGTCGTTTCTGGTTGGTTGATTTAATCCGCGTGACCCTGTCGGTAGGTGTTGACCAGCTGAGTTGCAAATAAATCGAGTTGGTCAATAGCTGCTTGATCGGGTTCAAGATTGATCTTGACGCCGGTGGCACCACTAGTGGCGTGGGTCTGTTGAAAGGCCGCTTCAAAGTGGTCAACGGTGGTGTTGTAGTACTTGCCATAGAACGTGTCTCCCGACCCAGCGACGCCATAAATTTTGCCCTTAAGGTCTAACGTTTGCAGATCCTCGTAGAAGTCGACCCCCTCATCGGGCAGGGATCCTTCGTCGTAGGTGTACGCACAAACGACACAGATGTCAGCTTGTTTGAACTCTGCGGCATCAGTCTGAGAGATTTCGGTTTCTTTGACCTGACAGCCCAGTTCTTCTAACTTTTCCGTGACGATGTCTGCCACGTCCTCATTGTTGCCGGTGATGGTGGCAAAGACTACGTGTGCTGTTACCAAATCAGACCACTCCTTCAAGTTGCTTAGTTGTGCTAATTATAGCAGGACATCGTCAACGCGAAAAGTTAATTGGCTAACTAATCTGGTTGTTCGCTTTCCCCGAGCACCTGAGAACTGGTAGAATAATTGCAAGAACAGCCACAAGTTGTTCGGCGAAATTTCTAAAAGGATGTGACATTAATGGCCGTCATTACCATGATTGAAGCTCAAAAACGTAGCGGCCGTTATAACGTCTACGTTGACGGAGAATATGCTTTTCCAGTGAGTGAGAGCGTACTGATTGATTTCAGTCTATTTAAAGGCATGGAAGTCGATAAGGAATTAGAAGCTCAACTAGTCGATGCTGATAACGTTGCGAAGGCCTATAACCGGGCGTTAGATTACCTCTCTAAACAGTTACGAACCGAAAAAGAGGTCAGGGACAAGTTGGCCGACTTGGAAGTGCCACCAGAAACCATTGATTTAACCCTGCAGAAGTTACGGGAATTGGTTTTGGTCGATGATGCTCATTACGCCGCCAGCTACGTGCGGACCGTGATGCACACCGGGGATAAGGGCCCACGAGTGATTCGCCAGCACCTACGTCAAAAAGGCGTGGGTGAAAAAGGCATTGACGATGCGTTGACCCTTTATACACCAGAGGAACGCCTTGCCGTGGGGACGGCAGTAGCTGAGAAGCTGGCGAAACGGTATCACCGTCAGGCGTTTGGAACCCAGCAACAAAAGATTCGTCAGGGGTTGCTGACGCGAGGGTTTGACAACGATGATGCCAGTAAGATGCTGGCTACGTTAGATTTGAAACCCGATGTTGATCAGCAACATGATCTTCTGGTGAAGCAGGGGGAAAAGTTGTGGCACCGTTACCGCACGTTGAGTCATTCTGAACGTCAATATAAGACCAAGCAGGCACTGTACCGAAAGGGTTTCAACCTGGATGACATTAGCGCATGGCTTGCTGATTTAGGGGAATCGGCCGATTAGTTGAGAATAAGAGTAAGGGGGGAGCTTGCAATGAGGAGACAAACGATGGGGGCAGTTATCGCGTTGGGGCTGGTATTAGGACTTGGTGGGGGTCTCGCATGGTGGTTCAGTGGTCAAACCAATTCGGACGCCCAGCCGGAGTCATCGAGCAGTTCAGTCGTACAGCCGGTCAAACCGAAGCCACAACCGAAGAAGGTCGTGCCCCCAAAGAAAGTCGTGCCCAAGCAAACGGCGGCAAGTCGGGAAATTGATACCATCTTGCGTGCTAATCGGTTTGTGGGGACGGCGTTGGTGATGCATCAGAACAAGGTGATCTACCAAAAAGGGTTTGGCTATGCTGATGCCAATCAGAAAAAGAAGAATGGTGTTAACAGCATTTACCAGTTGGCATCCGTACAGAAGTCCTTTACGGCTGGGCTGATCATGAAGCTGGCTGCTGCTAACAAACTGTCGCTCAATGACAATTTGGCCAAATACTACCCGCAAATTAGGGGCGCTAATCTGATTACGTTGCGGGATATGCTGGATATGAAGAGCGGCCTGACGTTGACCGCCTTTCCGGACAGTTTGAACTCGGAACGAGGGATGGTCCGCTTTATCCTGCGTAACGTCATCAGCAATCCCAAGGCAATAGGTAAGTGGGACTACTCACCGGTTAATTTTATGCTTTTGGCAGGGATTATTGAAAAGGTTACCGGACAGAGTTACCGCCAATACTTCACGGAAAACATCATTCAGCCGTGGCATCTGACCCATACGGGCTTCGTCTTTCGGATGGACCAACGGCGGACGTATTCACAGGGGTATCAGAATAACAATGCGGCTGACGTGGGGACAAACTACGACTCAGCCTATCCGGAGTCCCGGGCATCCATGTTTTATCAGTTTGGGACGGGGCAGGTTTACATGTCGGCGCATGATTTATTTGTTGGTGAACGGAACATGTTGTTAGGTAAGCTATATCCCCAAAATGATGTCAACACGTTGCTGGCACCGGGGTCTTCCTCCATGTATGGTGGTGGGGCCTACGTGTACCCGAACTACATTCGGGTACACGGGCTGGCTTACGGGTATGAAGCGGCCGGTTTGGTCAGCAAGGATGGACAGGACGGTGTGATTCTTCTGACCAACTACTACCGGGCCAACCAACTGGCCCAAACGTCTGCCATTTCCATTTGGAACCTGCTTGAAGCGGGGCAATTGAACAGTTAACGGTTGGGTTTAGACATTACAATTCAGTGGTTAGCGGTGATTGTCGCACGCAGGAGGCCAGGCATTCCGCCTGCTATGGGGACGCTTCAGCCGAAGGACGGGCTTCTCGCTCGATTTGAAGCCACGAAGACCACGTGTCTCCAAAGTCGCCCGTGCTGTAAGCTGGTAAGATCACCAGCAAACACCACCGCCACAGCTGGCTACATCCTTGGCCTCCTCCAGCTTTGATTATGTTTTAACGCATTCAGTGGTCTTACACGTGCTATTTATAATAGTTGACTGATAGCAAGTCAGTTGGTAGCGAAATACTATATGGGTTGAGAGTCGCCAGCTATGAGGTCGGGCGTATTCGGCTCGTTCCAGCCCATAGTTGAAAGCCGATAAGGTGGATGGCTACACTAAATTTACCTACTTGTACGATAATATCGTTGGTATAGCAAGTTTAAATGGTCTTTAAAAGTTTTCAGATAGTCGTGAAAAAGCCTCGACGGTTAGCTTGTGACTTGCTAACCGTCGAGGTTTTTGAGTGTTAACTAAAGGTTGAAAGTATTGAAACACCCACTATGCCTGATACAACCAGGAGTGGGTCAGACATAGTAAAAAATTGCCGTCTTACCATTTGCCAAATTTGGACCGGAACGCGGTGGGAAGGACGGGACAAGTCAAAGGGTAGTCTTGACCCTCGCTTGAAGCGGTAAAACACGTCTTCAAGCTGCCATTTTCAAGAAAATCACTTGAAAATCCCACGGCTGAGTCCAAAGTTGACTCACTCTCGGCTACCTAGTGGCGCACCAATAATATTGAGCAAGTGCTGTTATTCAAGCATGTACGCTAGCTTAGTCTCCAAGGACCCGTTTAACCGGAGGGGGTCAGAGGTGGAGCCTGCTGTGTCGACGGTGTTAGCCGATTTTCGGCTTACAGCGTGGGACGTGTTTGGAGACTGGCGGTTTTTCCAGGCTTCAAACCGAGCCGAAGGACCGTTTCTCAGGCCGCAGGCGTTCCCCACGGCAGGCGGAATCTCTGACCGCTGCATGTGGCTGGGTAAGACTAGTTTTAAGCCGATAACGTCCTACTATTCTTGGCTTGGTAACAGTTTTTAAATTTTCAACCTTTAGGTATTAATCCGAGGGGGTTCCTTATTTATGGGGTCGGCTGCCGTAAGCCCGTTTGGATTTGTAACCAGCTGCTAAGATCAACCGCATATCAGCGATGTGGCGTTGCTGGGTAGCCGCGGCCTTGGCGCCAAATACGTAGCGGGCCCATTCACGTTGATAGCCAATTGTGAGGTTATTGAAGAAGGTCGTTAACTAGTCATCATCCGCTAAAAGTTCGGCAACCTGGGGGATCATTGGTTCAAAACTGCTAAGTGGTGCTTGTGCCATAATTGATTCACCTCGTTAATTCACTTAAGTTTACCGTAAGTTCAGCTGTTACCCAAGGAATTTGTCGACCAGAATCGGTCTGAACCTATTCAAAGGGGCTCGAATCTGGTATAATGTTGAGTGAATTTTTATAGTTACCCGTTACTTAGAAAGTAGGGTTTATACATGACGCGCGAAGCTAGAGGACCTAAGGAAGGCGACTTCATTACGATCAAAAGCTACAAGCACGACGGAAGTTTGCATCGAACTTGGCGCGACACTATGGTACTCAAAACAAGCGAGAACGCCCTCATCGGCGTCAACGACCACACGTTGGTCACTGAAGACGATGGTCGGCGGTGGGTGACACGTGAGCCCGCAATCGTTTATTTTCATAAGCATTATTGGTTCAACATTGTTGCGATGATTCGAGACAATGGGGTGTCTTATTACTGTAATTTGGCTTCCCCATACGTTTTGGATAAAGAGGCACTTAAATACATTGATTATGATCTCGACGTGAAGGTCTTTCCGGATGGTGAAAAACGCCTACTCGACGTTGACGAGTATGAGGATTTTAGCCAACGGTGGAACTACGGTGAAGAGACGGACCGCATCTTGAAGGCCAACGTCTTGACGCTTGTCGATTGGATCAATCATCATAAGGGGCCTTTTTCCCAAGCCTATGTCGACCTTTGGTATCAACGGTATCAGGAGCTACTACGGCGCTCGAATGATCAGTAAGAGTTGTCTTCCGTACCACCAGGAGCAAGTCCATTCGTGGCTCGCTCCTTTTTTTAAAAATAATGCCAGTGCTGGTCAGTGACCACGTTGCTGAACGTTGTGACGAATACATAAGAAATAATCTAGCTGTTTGACCGTTAGCATCTATGCTTGAAAGGACTTTGCCCATGAAGTGGTTTGCCAACTCGCGTTTAATGTTTTGGTCCGTTGAATTACTGATTGTCGCGGCATTGATCTGGGTCTGTACCCAAATCAGCTTTCTCTTTTCACCAATTGGCGTCTTTCTCTCGACTATCTTTGCACCCATGCTGTTGTCTGGCGTATTGTTCTATCTCCTGAATCCAATCGTTCGGCTCCTGGAGAAGGTTCGGTGGCGGCGATTTCACATTAATCGGACCGGCGCGGTTGCTATCGTCTTTTTACTCTTAGTGGCGGTACTTGTTGCTGGGGGTATGTGGATTGTTCCCCGTTTGGTTACTCAGGTAACGAACCTGATTGGCAACATCCCTGATTTTGCCAAATCCAGCGAAGCAGTTTTTTCAAATCTGATGAAGCAGCCGCTATTTAAGGATGTTGATTTCTCCAAATACTTGACCCAGTTGCAGAGCGCGTTGTCTAAGTACGCTGAGAGCTTCATGAGCGGCTTAACAACCGGAATTGGGACAATCATTGGCACCGTGACGACAGTGACCGTCACGGCCGTTACAGTGCCTGTGATGCTGTTTTACATGTTGAAGGATGGCGAACGGTTCATGCCAGCAGTTCGCCGGTGGTTGCCAGCTAAACACGCGGATCAAACAGCAGAGCTGTTGAGCCGGATGAACGCCACGATTGCCCGGTACGTAGGCGGGCAGATTCTCGAATGCTTATTCGTCGGGACGTTTACGGCGATTGGCTACATGGTGATCGGTGAACGGTACGCGCTGTTGCTAGGCGTATTTGGCGGACTCTGTAACTTGATTCCGTATGTGGGGCCGTACATCGGGATTCTCCCGGCACTCATTGTGGCTTTTACCATCAGTACGAATATGGTCTTGTACGTGATTATTGTGGTGATTGTGGTGCAACAGATCGATGGTAATTTGGTTTATCCGAACATTATTGGCCGGTCCCTCCAGATTCACCCTCTGACCATTATTATCATTTTGCTAGCGGCTGGGAACATAGCTGGGTTGCTAGGAATGATTCTAGCGGTGCCACTGTATGCGGTAGTTAAGACGGTCGTTCAGTACATTTACAGTATTTGGCGGTTGGAACATCCCGATAAACCGGCGGCAGAATTACCGGTCAACTTCTCAAGAAAAGACTAACGTTTGTGGTTTGAAGTTGACGTCACGGCTCAATATGCTACTATTTAGTTTGTTATTGGAATTTTAGCGAAAACCTCCGACGAGAGCGTTCGGAGAGATTAACCAGATAAAGTAGGAGATTCTACATGAAAAAAGTAATTACTTATGGAACGTTCGACTTATTACACAAGGGTCATATCCGGCTGCTCAAGCGGGCTAAAGCCTTAGGTGACGATTTAACCGTTTGCGTTTCTTCCGACGAATTTAACGCCGAGAAGGGTAAGCGCGCTTACACGTCTTACGAAGACCGTAAGTATATCTTGGAAGCCATCAAGTACGTTGACCACGTGATTCCTGAAACCACGTGGGACCAAAAGATTCGCGACGTGCAAGAAAATGATATTGATATCTTCGTCATGGGTGACGACTGGAAAGGGAAGTTCGACTTCTTGAAGGATTACTGTGAAGTTGTTTACTTACCACGGACGGAAGGCATCTCCACGACTAAAATTAAGCACGACCTTGGCTTGACAGAGGAAGAAGACTGGCAGGAAAAGGAATAGTGTTGGTGATGATCCTTAGTCGTAGACTAGGGATTTTTTCTTGGAGCGCGTAATGGAGGCAGACGAATGCAACAGATTATTTTTCTAGTGACGTCCTTGAACGGGATGCACAAACCTAATTTCTCAAAGCAACTTTTGCAGGCCTTAGCTCGCGGAGCGCGGGTGAGTGTGATGGTCGCGTTGATTGATTTTGACGCTTCCTGGTTGGTTCGGGAATACTTGAATCGGTTGGCCAAGAAGCATCGGCAGGTAGCGGACGTTGAGCTGGTAACGTTAGCAGATATGTTCCGTCACGAGTCGGGCCTCAAGCTGACCAGCGATGAACGGAACGCACCTGATTTAACTAGCTTCGATGAACGCCTGTTTGCGGACGACCAACAACAGGTTAAACGTTACTTAAATGAAGGTCACTTGGTTGCCGAGCTTCGTCAACTGGATGATGAAACCCCAATGGTTTTGCGTCAATATCAGGCCGATCAGTTAGTTCAGACGGATACATATGGTTTGGACGGCCAAGTGGTGGCCATTGAAAAGGTCGTTGACGAGGTTGCTCAGACAAGCTACATTCTCAATGAACAGGGAGAAGCGGTCTTGCGCTTCGTTCGTCATGAACGGCCAGTTGAACAGGTTTATAATTTGAGTACAAACTCTGTCATGACGGCTGTTGAATTTTCTGGTGCCAAGCAGAATGCAGAACAGGCCAATATGACACAACGCCAAAAGGAAAAAGTGGCAGCAGAAGCCATCGACCACACATCGATCATCAGTACGACTGAAACGTACTATGGTGTCTTGGCCTACTCCAACTACCGTCGATTCGCAGACGTTTATGCCTTTTACCAGGCGGTCTTGAGTCGCTTGTTGACGTCAGACACGCAATTGTACGTGGACCTTGCTGCCAACGCAGCGTTCTCTCCACAGATGCCGAACCAGTTGATTTTTAATTACTAAGGAGTTTTTCCATCGTGCGTGCGATTTTATCTGGATTACATCATAAGAAAAATAAACAGGAACTCGAACTTGAATTGATCGACGTCCCAGAACCATTCGATGACTTAGCGGTCACCTTCTTGGAAAAGCAGACCCAGGCCTCCATCACGTTTCCTATCAGCAAGGTTGTCAGTGCTGAAGTAGTTCGAATTCGCGTGGATGCCAACGACTTGCAGTTTGCTCAGGAAGGGCAGAGTGAGTTTAGTTGGGAGTTGTACCTTAATTTGCAGCAACAGCATACGCGGGGCCTTATTCAGGTGGAAAGTGAATACCTGAGTGACCGCCATCAACTGTCCCTAACCAGCTTCTATCAGGTGAACAGTGATGCCAACGGAATGGCGTTATTCAATATGCATACGCAACAGGCTAAATCTGATTTCACCATTAATGCAATCAACTTGCAGGACGATCAGTTGCAGGTCATTGGCCGCAGTCGCTTGAACAACCAACCCATTGAAAATCAACGGTTAGTTTTAAAGAATACGCAGCAGGATAGTTCTGCAGAGTGGCCCATCACCAAGATGGGAATTCATGGATTATTCACCGCTGCCATTCCATTATCTGATTTAGCAGCGAACACGACCCAGCAACTGTTCATCCGGTCGACCGTTGATGGTGAAGACCTGGAACAGCGGGTTGTGTTAGCTAAGTCACTAGCAGGTCAAGTCACGCAAGCCATTACGAGCAGTCACCGCTTAGTGATTTTGGAGAAGCGGTATGACAACGGGATTCGTGTGCAGGAGATGGCTGCGCCTACGTTACCACAGCGTTTGGCTAATGTGCCCGGCAAAGTGGGTGGCGTCACGCGGCTGTTGTCCATGCTGATGGATAAGGCGAACTTGTTTCGGATGCGGCGGTTGTTTAAGCGTGGTCACCGACCATACGATCAACCAACGATTATCTTTGAAAGTTTTGGTGGGCGTCAGGTTAGTGATTCCCCATACGCAATCTATCGGTTGTTTACACAACTCTATCCGGGTTTCACTTTTGTCTGGTCGATCGACCGGGTTCAGAAGAAATTCTGTAAGGAAAATGGAATTCCGTTTGTTATTCGCCGGACCTCAAAGTGGGTCAGGACGCTGGAAAAATCGAGTTTCTGGATCAGCAATGCCCGCTTCCCATCCTGGGTACGTAAGCCCAATTACGTGACGTACATTCAGACTTGGCACGGAACACCGCTGAAAAAGCTGGGACTGGACATCGAAAATGTGTCGATGCCTGGCACCACAACGGCCAAGTACCACGCCAACTTTGTACGTGAAGCTAACCGGTGGGATGCCCTGGTTTCGCCTAACGACTACTCCACGAAGATTTTCCGGTCCGCCTTTGGGTTCAACAACCAGATTCTTAAGGTTGGTTATCCACGCAACGACGAACTGATCAACAGTACGCCGGACGATGTAGTGGCTTTAAAGGAACAACTGGGAATTCCATTGGACAAGAAGGTCGTGCTTTATGCGCCAACTTATCGGGATAACCAGTTTGCTGAGAAGGGGAAGTACACGTTTGAGTTGCCGTTCTCCCTGGATGAATTCCGGGAACGATTTGGCCAGGACGCGGTTTTGGTTTTACGGATGCACTACTTGATCAGTAATGCGTTGGACATTAGTGGGTACGAAGGGGTCGTCTTTGATTTCTCCAACCATCCCAACATTTCCGACCTTTACTTAGTCAGTGACATGTTGATCACCGACTACTCATCCGTGTTCTTCGACTTCGCTTACCTTAAGCGGCCAATTCTGTTCTACCCGTACGACTATCACATGTACAAGGATGAACTGCGGGGCTTCTACCTCGATTACGAGAAGGACTTACCGGGTGAAATCGCTCACGACGAAAGCCAGTTGCTCGACTTGGTGGCTGCCAAGCTGCAGACACCAGACATGAGTGATAATACTAAATTCATGGACTTCTATCGTCGCTTCTGTGCCATTGATGACGGGTTGAGTTCCCTGAAGATTGTGAACTACGTCGTTCAACAAATTGAGAAGAATAGCTAAACTCGTTTATACGAAAAGAGAGTGGGGACCAAAGGCGGTTAGTCAGTGAGCGTTAACGTCGATAGGCGAATAATCCCGGTCTTGGATTGTTTGTCTATCGGGGTTAAGCGGAGCTGACTGCCTTTAGTTGCATGTTTCAGCTATATCCGTTCAGAGCGCAAAATGGGTCAAGGACTGTTGTCCTTGACCCATTTCTTGTCTTTCGGTTTACTTTGCTAAACAGTGTGCTTACTGGTTGATTGTCTTTGGTCCCACGCTACTTCTTCAGATTCAATTGGTCGGCAGGTCTTAGTGATAGGTCACAACTTTATCGTAGGCGTGTTTCGTTAGTCGTTGTTGGGTACTAGCGGAATCCGTCAACTGCGCAAAATAGTGATGTAAGATTTGCCGGTAATTGTGGCGAACTAGCTGGACGTCCGGCTGCTTGACCTGTGTCAGCTGATGCTGGGCGGTTTCAGCAAGTCTGACGGAAGACTTCGGTTGCTTTAAATTCTTGATCAGGTAGGTCACATTTTTGCTGGCCTTCTTAGCTTGGGGACTGACCGGCTGATTGGTCGTCCGGCTGCTGGCCAAGGAAGCGTGCATATTATTGGTCAGGCTGGTAATCTCGTAGTATTGATCCTTCTTGACCTGAAAATTGTCATAGCTCTTGAAGAGGAGTGTGCTGAGCAATGCCGCAATGACTACTAATCCTGCACCACAGAGAATGACACTCATCATTGGTCGCAAGGGCTTCCGTTGGCTCCTAGCAACTAGGAGTGCAATCAGGGCACCCACCACTACGATGGCGCCTAGAATAAAGAGTGCTTGTATTAAAAAGGCTTCGGTACTCGCCGACATAGTTTCACCCGTTTCTAAATAAACTTCATTGTATTATCATACCACGAAAAGTGGCTCGGCCCAACAAACAGTGAATTGTGCCGCTAAATGTGTTAAAATCAAAGCGCTGTGTAAAATTGAAAATCACTGGATAAACTTAAAAACGAAAATAAAATTTTGTGAGGAAAAAATATGAACGAAAAAGAATTAGCATCAGCGGTCGCTAAGCGCCGAACTTTTGCCATCATCTCTCACCCCGATGCCGGGAAGACGACGATTACTGAGCAACTCCTGCTGTTCGGAGGCGTTGTCCGGGAAGCCGGTACCGTTAAGGCCCGGAAGAGTGGAAACTTCGCCAAGTCTGACTGGATGGAAATTGAACAGAAGCGGGGTATCTCGGTCACGAGTTCCGTGATGCAGTTCAACTACCAAGGCAAGCGTATCAACATTTTGGATACCCCAGGACATGAGGATTTTTCTGAAGATACGTACCGGACGTTGATGGCGGTTGACTCCGCGGTCATGGTGATTGACTCCGCTAAGGGGATCGAACCACAAACTAAGAAATTGTTCCAAATCTGTAAGATGCGGGGAATTCCGATCTTCACTTTCATGAACAAGCTGGACCGAGATGGTCGGGATCCGATGGACCTGATTGCTGAACTTGAAGATGTCTTAGGCATTGAAGGCTATCCCATGAACTGGCCAATCGGGATGGGTCGTGAATTAAAGGGCCTCTATGACCGTTACCACCAACGCGTGGCTTTATTCCGTCCGGACGATGAGGACCATCAATACTTGCCATTAAATGATGAGGGTGACCTCGTTGAACCAAATGACTTACAGGATGACGGGTGGTACCAAGATGCTCGTGATAACATGGAATTGATCGGTGAAGCTGGTAACCAATTCGATGAAGCCAAAATTGCCAGTGGGGATCAAACACCCGTCTTCTTTGGGTCAGCGTTGGCAAACTTTGGTGTTAAGACGTTCCTAGAAACTTATCTCCAGTATGCCCCACAACCAGCCTCTCATCACACTGAAGAGGATACGGATGTGGCGCCAACCGATTCAGAGTTCTCTGGGTTTGTCTTTAAAATCCAAGCAAACATGAATCCCAATCACCGTGACCGGATTGCTTTCGTCCGGGTATGCTCCGGAGAGTTTGACCGTGGCATGGACGTGATGCAGGAACGGACTGGGAAAAAATTACGGCTTTCCAACGTGACCGAGTTTATGGCGGATACCCGTGAGAACGTGGAAAAGGCCGTTGCTGGGGATATCATTGGCCTCTACGATACGGGGAATTTCCAAATTGGGGATGCCATTTATACTGGTAAGAACAAGATCAAGTTTGAAAAGCTGCCACAGTTTACGCCTGAACTCTTCGTGCGGGTCGCAGCTAAGAACGTGATGAAGCAGAAGTCCTTCCATAAGGGAATCAATCAACTGGTGCAAGAGGGGGCCGTGCAACTTTACACCTCCTACTCAACTGGCGATTACATTCTGGGTGCCGTGGGGCAGCTGCAGTTTGAAGTCTTCCAATTCCGGATGCAAAATGAGTACAACTCAGAAGTTATCATGGAACCAATGGGCAAGAAGACGGCCCGGTGGATCAACCCCGACCAACTGGATGAACGGATGTCTTCATCCCGGAACCTGTTGGTGAAGGACAACAATGGCGAGCCACTGTTCCTCTTCGAAAACCAATTTGCTGAACGTTGGTTCAAGGATAAGTATCCTGACGTTGAACTGACGGCCAAACTTTAATTAGAGATTAAGTGTCTAAGAGGACACCATTTAAACTAGCAGCAACAAAATGGTTCTGGAAATCTGATCAAGATTTCTGGAACCATTTTTGCGTACCGTGGCGAATGCGTGTAAGTGTTGGCTGGTCGCTATTAACAATGGCGTTACGGATTATTTACATAACCGGTCAAGTTTCGAATGGCTATCTACGAGAATTGGCAAAAAAACTTGTTATAAATAAAATCGTGCTAAACTATTTGCAGAATCATTATGGGGGCACACCATTGCTGCCCACAATTTCAGGGGTAGAGAGGAGCGATTGCGATGACAGTCAGAAAATGGTGGGGGCTGTTAATTGGTGTTGGGGTACTGGCAATGACGGGGGTGGTGGCGCAGGCAGACGCAGATTTCGATCAAGCGCTACGAAGCGCTCCCCAGGGCATTTCCTTGGATAATATCTTCACCCCAGGGACGACTAGTAATAATCAGGCTGCGGTGGTGGGAACGACTAACCCAGCAATTACTGGGACTCAGGCGGCTAAGGTCACCAACGGTAAGAAGCAGTTTGGAGCCCTCTGGTCGACGGCGGATAATTTTTTTCACCTGGATCAAAATCAATCGGCCTCAATGTGGCTCTACTTCGGGAATACTGGGAAGAAGGCAGCTGACGGGATGGCATTGGTTTTTCAAAATGATCGCCGTGGCTTAGCTGCGACGCCCAGCTTTGGTAAGACGGTCTCCGGAGAAACGCTAGGTGTATGGGGCGTTGATACGGATAAAAAGCAAACGACCTCGGAGAAGTTGGCCCAGTCAGCCATTCAAAATAGTTGGGCGTTGGAGTTTGATACGCATCTGAATACGTCAACCAATTACGGCAACGCTGGGGATGCCGATTCATTTGACCTTGGCTTGAAGGGCCCCCACATTGCCAGTAATTATCCGGGTGATCAGGATACCTATGAGATGCAACGGACTTCTACCTGGTTGCCAGTTTATAGCGTTGGTTATTACGCCACTCAGACCCACAATGGGGTGATCAACGGTGATTACACGTTGTTAGCCAACGGCTCCTGGCATCATTTAAGCTTGGACTGGCAGGCAAATACGCAGCAGATGACCTACACGTTTGATGATAAGAACCCCATTACTGGGACGGACCAAGTTGGTCATTCCGCCACTGTACAACTGGATCGCAAAAAAATCGATCCCGACAACAGCGGTCAGATTCGCTGGGGATTTACCGGGGCTACGGGAGACAGCTATGAGAATAACCTGGTGGTGTTCGAAGAAGTTCCGGGACTCGTTGACGCCGAGGCAGAAGCAACCCTTACGAATATGACAGCTGGTAAAACGCTGACGGATGATGACGTTCTGAAGAGTCGGGATGCATTTAAACTGACGTATCAGTTGTCCTACGTTGCTGGTAAGCAGTCGTGGAAGGATGTGATTGCCGAGCTGAATTTACCGCAAAACCTCACGTATGAGCGAGCGACTATCACCTATGCTGACGGATCTAGTAATCAGATTTCATTGGTAGGACTGAGCGGGCAAACGCTTAGCTATCAATTAACCAAAGCACTGTCTGATAAAAATGCAAGCGCTACCATTTCTCTGACCGGAGTGGCGGCCGACGTTGAGGTACCGACACCTGTCCCAGCCGTTGGTAGTGCCTTTAAGGCAGTCAATGGGGTGGTCACGGCGACTACCCCAGCGGTGATCATTAATCCAAAATTCGAGCTGCATTTGCTATCGCTTTCTGGTAATAGCCAGACGGTGAAACCGGGGGTCGATGGTCGGGTGAACGCGCAGGTGGTCATTCCGGATGGCGTTCACTTGGAGAATACAGATATCACGGTTCATCCGCAACTTAATGGGACTGCGCTGACAGACTTTCAGATACCTGCGGGCACGGACAACTCAAGCGGTCAGTTTACGATGACGGTTCCAGCAAAATTGTTAAAGGCGGGGGACAATCGGTTGACGCTCACGGTGGAGGATCCCTATGGTAATGTCTCCAACACGTTGACCCATACGCTGACAGTATCCCGTCAGTTGGTCTTTCAGTCCGTCGCGGAAGCCAGTACTTTTCGCGACGTCACGCTGACGGGGGAGAGTCAACGCATCAAACGGTCCGGGGACTGGCGGGTCCAGGTCTTGGATACCCGCGAGGCTGGTGCTAAATGGGTGGTTCAGGTGACCAGCACACCATTTCAAACAGCCAATGGCAGGCGTTTGGCTGGGAAACTGTCCTACTACGATGCTAACGGACCAACTGTCATCAATGAGGTGCCAGTCACTGTGGGTCAAGGAACGGCAGCCGATACGGACGTGGTGACCGATGTGGCTGCTGACTGGAGTGAAGACCAGGGCTTATTATTAGAAATCAATAGTGGGGCGGCAGAAGGAACCTATGAAGGAACCATGACATGGACGTTAAATGACGTCCCTTAGACTAGGGCAAACGAAGTGAACGGAAAGATAAATGGGTGGCGTCAATCCATTATTGCCACGTATCTGGGCTGCTAAATTGGTCGCACTCCGGTGGTCAGAGATTCAGCCTGCTAGGGGACGCCTCAGCCAAAGGGCGGGCTGCTCGCGCGATTTGAAGCCATGAAGCATCCGTGTCTCCAAAGTCGCCTGTGGTTTAACGTAATAAATGCTGAGAATCTCACGTACACAATTTTTTACAGGTTTATGGAGCATTTTTTGTTGGTAATGGCATGCTGTGTAAGCCGATAGGTCGTCAGATATGAGCTCAGGCGCGTCGTTCTGCTTTGTCAGTAGGTGTTTTTCCTACTGGCTTAGCGGAAGACCAAGCTTGTAGACTCGGGTCTTTCGAGGCTTCAAGTTGCGTCCGCACCGTTCCAGATCATATCTGGCGGCCGGTAAGGCGGAAGACCACATTGGATTGCCAGATGGTATCGGTGTTATAACCAGCCTAACAGGCATCTAAAAATAAGCAAAAATAGAGCCACCCAAACGTTAAAGGGTGGCTCATCTTTTTAGTGGTTAATTAGCAGTTTCGAGTTCGGCAACCTTCGCCTGTGCGGCTTGTGCCAGAATATTCAGGTAGTTGAATGGCCGGTCAAAGTTTGGTTGGAACAGCATGTCGACCATGGCCAGGTCATCAATTGTGTTTTCATTTTGGATGCAGACCGAGAGGGTATTAGCAGACTGTGACACGTCGTACTTACTCATCAAGGCACCACCCAGGATTCGCTTGGAATCTGGATCAAATACCAGTGACATCATGACTGGTTCGGTCGTTGGCATGAACTCTGGCCGGTAGTTGTCGGTAATTAGAACCCGTTCTGCCTTGATGCCCTGCATCTTAGCAGCGGCTAAGGTCAATCCCGTTGAGACAATTGTCCGACCGTAAAGGGCCAGTCCAGATGAGGATTGGGTGCCCATGTACTTCACCGTGGGCTTCACTAAGTTCTTCCCGACCAGGATTCCTTGACGAACGGCGTTAGTAGCCAAGGGGATGTAGGCATTCTGGTGGGTTGGGTTGTAGTGGACGGCGGCACTGTCACCGGCTGCGAAGATGTCTGGATTGGATGAGCGCATGTAGTCATCGGTAATGATAGCGCCATTCTTGGCCATGTCGACCTTGCCCTTTAAGAGACCGGTGTTTGGCCGGAAACCAATGCAGAGGATGGCCAGGTTGGTATCATAGCTGCCTTTATCTGTTTTGATAGTCACCGTGTCACCATTGTCCGTGAAACTTTGAACGGTTTCACCCATGGCGAGTTGGACACCGTTATCTTGGTAATCTTTTTCGATAACATCAGTGAATTCTTGGTCGAAGTATTTAGGCATAACACGATCCATAGCATCAATCAGGGTAACGTCGTGAAAAGTGGTGGAGTAAGCTTCAGCCAGTTCAGCACCAATGTAGCCGGCACCAATGACGGTGATATGCTTGGCACTCTTGGCGTCTTCGATTAATTGTTGTGCGTGGCCCCAGTTCTTGCAAAGCTTGACCTTGTCGCTATCAATGCCAGGAATCTTAGGGATGATTGGCCATGAACCAGAGGTCATGACTAATTTGTCGTAGTTTTCGGTGGTTTGTTCGTGTGAAGTTAAGTCTTCAACCGTTACCGTCTTTTGGTCAGGGTCGACGTCTAAGACGTTATGATTCATTTGAACGTTGGCACCCAAGCTCTTCAGTTCTTCGGGACTGGAGTAGAACAGGCCTTGTGGGTCGGCGACCTGGCCACCTAAGTAAAGGGCGATACCACAGGACAAGAAGGAGATGTTATCGTTTCTTTCGTAAACGGTAACTTCTGCGTCTGGGTGTTCTGCTAAAATCTGCTTGATGGCAAAGGTACCCGCATGTGTACAACCTACAACTGTAACTTTCATGAATGTTGCCTCCCAAAACAAGTTTTTATTGAGATAGTATTCACAAGTAGCTGGTTGTGAAATAAATCTCAATTGATTACAACTCTATTTTAGACAATTCGTTTTTAATGTCAACACTTTTTTTGAAAGTGTTACCATTTTGATGACGTGGGGGTTAAAAGCCGAAGCTAGTCTTGCCGCGAGAAAAGGGGTACACTATTGCTTGTAGAACTTTTAAAGGAGTTGGATATTTAACATGAAAGCAGCAAAGCATCTTTCTGCATGTACCACAGTGCTGGTGGGGAAGCTCGCCACGGTGGATGGGTCCACGATGATCGCCCGGAACGACGACACCTTCTTACCACTGACACCACAACGATTTTACGTTCACCCGGCCGAACATGATCAACCAGAACGGACCTGGGTCTCGAACCAAAATGGGTTTACTGCACCGATCCCTAATGCTGGTTACCGCTACTTGGCAACACCCAACGTTGAGGTTGATAAAGAAGGGGTTTACGCCGAAAGTGGCTTTAACGAGAAGAACGTGGCAATGAGTGCCACCGAAAGTGTGTATGGTAATCCACAAGCGCTGGCCTTCGATCCGCTCGTTGCCGATGGTCTCGCCGAAGATTCCTTGCAGACGATGGTTCTTCCCTACATCAATTCTGCTCGGGATGGCGTTCGTTACTTGGGTAACTTGATCAAACAGTATGGTTCACCTGAAGGTAACGGGGTACTATTCTCCGACCACGATGAAGTCTGGTACATGGAAATCGTTACCGGTCATCACTGGGTTGCCCAACGGATTCCTGATGACGCCTACGCTGTGGCTGCTAATCAGGTTGCCATTCAACAAGTGACGTTTGATGATCCCGATAACTTCATGTTCTCCGACGGGATTCAGGAATTTGTGACAACGAACCATCTGAACCCGGACCAAAACGGCTGGAACTTCCGGCATATCTTTGGGACGAGTACGGAAAAGGATCGTCACTATAACACACCGCGGGTCTGGTTTGGCCAACACGTGTTGAATCCAGAAATTGAACAGGATCCAGAATCCAGCGAATTGCCATTCATTTGCCGGACCAGCCACAAGATTAGTGTGGAAGATGTGGAATACATTTTGAGTTCGCACTACAACGAAACCAAGTATGATCCACTGGGTCAGGGACCAGAAGCTGATCGGAAGAAGTTCCGGCCAATTTCTATGAACCGGACGCAGAACTCTCACGTCCTACAACTGAGAAATGACGTTCCCGCTGAAAGTTCAGCCATCTTCTGGCTGTGCTTTGGGGTGCCTGCTTTCAGTCCGTACGTGCCATTCTTTGCGAACGTCACTGACACGGATCCTTCTTACAGTGAAACGCCAGTTCATCTGGACGACCAGAGTGCTTACTGGATGTACCGGAAGTTGTCGATGATCGTTGAATCACATTACCGGAACTTCATTGAACAAGACACGGATTACGTCACGGCAGCCAAGCAGGACTTGCGGACGCACGTAGCAAACACTTTGGCAGGCGCTCAAAAATTGAGTGGCGATGAACTCACCGCTTATTTGACTGAGCAAAATCATCAGGTGGTTGCAGCAATGCGAGCAACTACGACGAAGTTTACCAATGACTTAATTGAAAAGGGACTGACTCTGTCGAAGTTGACCTTCAACATGGACAAGAACTTATAAGCTTTAGCGATAGCGTAAAGGACTGGCAGATGGCCAGTCCTTTTTTCTGCTGAAGGCTTATAAATAGTGTGAATGCTACTTAAAGCGTGTCACAACCACGATAGTAGTGTGTAATGCAGTATGGCTTACCGGCTTACCGGCAGCCAGATATGGGCTGGAACGGTGCGGACGCAACTTGAAGCCTCGAAAGATTCGAGTCTCCAAGCTTGGTCTTCTGCTAAGCCAGTAGGGAAAGTACCTACTGACAAAGCAGAACGACGCGCCTGAGCCCAAATCTGGCTGCCTCTCGGCTCACCCGGAATTTTATTGCCAACTAAA
Source organism: Levilactobacillus tongjiangensis (assembly GCF_003946345.1). GTDB lineage: Bacteria > Bacillota > Bacilli > Lactobacillales > Lactobacillaceae > Levilactobacillus > Levilactobacillus tongjiangensis. Next base: position 15,743 of record NZ_RHNY01000005.1, on the reverse strand, counting down.
GGCTATGAAATCCATTATAAAATAGCTTGTACGGAAGATTCATGAAAATCCTTCACCGGCTTTTTTGAATTTCTAGGAATCTTCACAATTCGTCCATACTGTATACAAAACTTTTCGTTTTAATAAGTATATAGTAATTAATCGGGTGATTCATTTATACGACGGAGGAAAATGGTATGAAGAGAAAAGAGATGAATAACGTAGAATTGACGGGTCAAGATGGGCTGACAACGCAACAAGCACAGCTGCAATTGGCTCAGGTTGGTGCTAACGAATTGGTGGCAGCACGGAAACCACATTGGTGGCAACAAGTCGCCCATCATTTAAGTGACGTCTCTTCCTTAGTCTTACTGTTCGCGGTGGGACTAGCCACGTACATGGCCGTGGCTCAGGGTGGAGGCTGGACAAAGCCGCTGGTTATCGGTGCTATCCTGGTCATCAACGTGGTGATCGGGATGTACCAGGAGGCTTCGGCCGAAAAAGCGCTGGCGGCGCTGCAATCCATGAGCTTACCGACCACAACAGTTCGGCGGGAAGGGATTGCCCAGTCTGTGCCAGCGAAAGATGTTGTGCCGGGGGATCTTGTGTTGCTGAAAGCGGGAGACCAAGTTCCCGCGGACGGTATCGTTCTGTCCAGCACAAACTTGGCCGTAGATGAAGCTGTGTTGACTGGGGAAAGTGTCCCAGTCACGAAAGAGACGTTGACGGACGTCACAGCGTTACGCGATACTCATCAGGTCTTTTCCGGAACGGCTGTGACTGCTGGGACAGCGGTGATTCAGGTCGTTACAACGGGAATGGCGACTGAATTGGGTCAAATTGCCGGCCTATTGAATAGGACGAAGAAGCGGGCCACTCCGTTGCAGGGCCGTTTGAACCGGCTTTCCGGCTGGCTGACCAGTTTTGCTATTATTGGTGGGTTCATTATTTTTGCCCTGAGTATTTGGATGCAAAATCAGGGGATGGCGGATAGCTTAATGATTGGTATTTCACTGGCTGTGGCGGCCGTTCCCGAAACGTTACCGATTATCGTGACCATCAGCCTGGCCCATGGGGTCAAACGAATGGCCAAGCGTAATGCCATCATGCGGCGGGTCAACGCCGTTGAAACGATTGGGGGCGTCGATGTGATTGCTTCCGATAAGACGGGGACATTGACGCAAAATCAGATGACTATTACCCAATACTGGACACCGAACACCCAGAATCCAATGGCTGCGGAACATTTGTCACCAGCGGGGGCCGACCTAATGAAGTACTTAGGTTTGGCGACGAACGCTGAGATTCAGGTCGTGGCTGGTGAGGAAAAGACGACCGGTGACCCCACTGAATTAGCAATCGTCCGGTGGTTGGCGAGTCATGATCATAGTCGGCAAGCCTTTGAACACGCCGCACCCCGGATTGCTGAAGATCCGTTTGATTCTACTAAGAAAACGATGGCGACAATTCATCGGTTGTCTGACGATGAACAGCTCGTCATTGTGAAAGGAGCCTTTGACCGGTTACCGGTAGCTTGGCGCCAGGGTGAACAGGCCCAGGCCCAGCGGATTCATGATGAGTTTGGTCAGAAAGCACTTCGTGTTCTGTCAGTCGGCTACAAAGTCGTGCCAACGACCACCAAAGTAGCGTGGGCGAGCCTGGCAACTGATCTGACGTTTGCTGGTCTGGTGGGAATCATTGATCCGCCCCGGCCGGAAGTCATTCCTGCCATTCGGGAAGCCAAACGGGCGGGTATCAAGTCCGTGATGATCACGGGGGACCACATGGTGACGGCCGAAGCAATTGCTAGAGAAATTGGTCTGTTGACACCTGGTCAACTGGTGATGTCAGGCGATGAACTGCGAACGTTAACGGATGATGAGTTGGCAGCAAAGATTCAGAATGTTGCGGTCTACGCTCGAGTGTCACCAACCGATAAAATTCGAATTGTTCAGTCCTGGCAGCAGGCTGGTAAGACGGTCGCCATGACTGGAGATGGTGTCAACGATGCGCCCGCATTGAAGGCAGCTGATGTTGGAATCGCTATGGGAATCACTGGGACCGAAGTTTCCAAAGGTGCTGCAGATATGGTGTTAACCGACGATAATTTTGCAACGATTATCGCGGCAGTTAAGGAAGGTCGAACGGTCTACCAAAATATTTTGAAGGCCGTGGAATTCCTGGTTGGCGTGAACTTCGCTCAGATTTTCTTGATGGTTGGTGCGGTCCTGATGGGTTGGGGTGCCCCGCTGATAGCGGAACAGCTCTTACTGATCAACGTGTTGGCCGATGGTATTCCTGGCTTCTACATTAGTCGCGAACCGGGTGAAAAGGAAGCGATGGAACAACCACCAGTCGCCAACGAAGAAAGTCTCTTCGCCCGTGGGTTAGGGAGTCGGTTGGCCATTCGCGCAACGACATTTACCTTCCTGACACTTGGTGTATACGCCCTTGGGCGGTTCGTTCTGACCAATAATCAAGCCACGGTCGGGATGACGATGACCTTCCTGGTGCTGGCTGTTGGGTCCATGATTGATATTTACGCTATCAAAGATCGTCAGCCGCTGACGCTAGGGAGTCTGCGCCGCAACCCGGTGCTCAATTGGTCCCTCTTGTTGGCAGTAGCGTTGGTGATCCTGATTGCCACGGTACCCGGGCTCCAAGCAATGTTCGGGCTCGTCGCCTTACCAGCGGTTGCTTGGTTGGTGGTGATTCCAGGAATGTTCTTGCCAACACTGGTGTTAGAGTTAACGAAACGTGTCCAGCAGCAACGCCCAGCACGATTGCGGGCCGAACTGGACTAGAAAGTTTGAGGAAATCATCACCGCAACGGTGGTTTCCTACCGGCAAATCAAAAGGAACCGTCAAATTCGCTTAAAGAATTTGACGGTTCCTTTTTTCGTTCAAGTTTAGATAGTTTCAGTAGGGGCTAATTTCACGTAACGGGCGTTGATATAAGCGTCTGGTCCAATCTGGAACCAGACTAGACGCTGGTCATCAACGATGCGGACACGAATGTCTAGGTCGGTGCCATGCTTAAGTTGACCAGCCACTTCACCGTAAGGTTCCTGATAGTAGGAGACAGACTTGCCCGGCACGTAATCGACGGTTCCCATCTGGTTGAATGGTTGGGGTTGCCAGTTACGACGGTGCGGCAATTCCGGCGTCGTTTGCCGGTGGTCCTGGGTGGTCGTCTCGGTTGCGTTCAGCCACTGCTCACCACCTAGGTTGTACCACACGCTCCCATCGGTTAGCGTGATGATGCCAAATAGGCGCCACAACGAGGTTGCCGGGAACTGGTAACCGTAGAGCTGGCCGGCTGGTTCGTCGAAGACGTCATGGTCGGTGGTCAGACGGACAAATTGATGAACGCGTTGGACCGTTTGCCAGGACTTACGTCGGTAAAAGTAAACCACCTGTTGGGTCTGATCTGTAAAGATGCCCCGTTGACGGCCCTGTGCTTGAAAGATATGGTAGTTGGCCAGGTCAGGAGGGGTTAGGGAGAAGCTTTCGTCTAACCGGCCGCGATGAATTACGGGAAGCTGTAACAGCTTTCCGGAGTCGAAGTCGACTAAGTAGCTGATCACCGGTTGGCCCCAGCAACGGTCATAGATTAACGTCGTCAGACCGTAGGGGGAGATGAAGTCTTGCGTGAACCCGTGAATGTCCCAGAGCGCATAGCCTGAGATTTCGGGAAAGTGAAAATGAACCGAGCTACCCAGGTTACCTGTCAGCACAAGTGCCGGTTGGAGGGCCTGGTCATGAATATCCACTAAGCGAATAACTAACGTCGCTTGGGGCAAAGCTTGCGGTTGTTCAGAGACGTAAAAATCAGGATTTTTAGTCAATTGAATGGGTGGGGTAACGGGCGTGGCACTTGGCGCTGGGGTTACCGTCGGTTCATGTGGGGCAGAATCCAGTGACCGTTGTGGTCGTTGAATGGCGTGTCGTGGTCGCCGAGCGGGGCGTTTCTGATTAGGTTCAATCAGATTACGTAGCCAGTCAAAAAATGCCATGTCAGTTCACCTCCAGAAGTTTCCTTTAAAATACAGTATACCGCATTCCAACCGTTGACGGCAGGCCTTTTTCCAACGGTAGGTGGGTTGGTGCCCTACATTGGGACTGGAAGACGGTCAGGGAGCAGTTCTTTACCGCGACTGATAACTCTGTGTTGCGAGACCCACGATGATGGCCATAAGATCAGATTGTTGGCAGTGAGATTGTGAGGTGAACGGTTAGACCGGTTGAAATAGGTGATGAATTTAGCAGTTGAGACAAAAATATGAAGATAATTTGCGTAGATTACAGGTATGCGGTGATGCTGGGAGGGGATGTTACGGAATGTTGGGCAACAAAAAAACGGTCGCGTCACAGCACGACCGTTTCTTTAAAAGTCATTTATTTGGAAGATGAAGCATCGTCACTAGTTTCAGCAGAAGGCTTTGGGGCGTCATTATCGGCGGCCAGAGTAATCTTGCCATCCTCAATCTTAGCAACTAAGTTCTTAACGTCACTGTGGTCGAGGTAGAAGTCAGCGATACGGTCTTCAATTTCTTCTTGAATCACTCGCCGGAGTGGTCGCGCACCCATGGCAGGGTTGTAACCCTTAGCCACCAGTTGCTCTTCAACGGGTTCCGTTACGTGGATGTGGAGGCCTTGGCCAGCCAACATCTGGTTAACGTCGCCAATCATCAAATCAACAATGTTCATCAAGTTTTCCTTGCTGAGTGAGTTGAATTCAATAATATCGTCGAACCGGTTCAAAAATTCTGGCTTGAAGTAGTTGGTCAAGTTGCCCAAGACTGAGTGGGTGGTTCCTTCAGCGGCGGCACCAAAACCAACGTTGGCTTCGGCATCTCCGGTACCGGCGTTACTGGTCATAATGATCAGCGTGTCCTTGAAGGAAACAGTCCGACCTTGTGAGTCGGTCAGGCGACCGTCGTCAAGAATTTGTAAGAACATGTTCATGACGTCCGGGTGCGCCTTTTCAATTTCATCCAACAGAATCAACGTGTACGGGTGGCGCCGAACTTGTTCGGTTAATTGGCCCGCTTCTTCATAGCCAACATAGCCAGGTGGGGACCCAATCAACTTAGAAATGGAATGCGGCTCCATGTACTCAGACATGTCGAAACGTACCATTGCATCGGCTGAACCAAAGAGCTCATTAGCTAATTGCTTAGCTAATTCCGTCTTCCCAACACCAGTAGGTCCAACGAACAGGAAGGAGCCAATTGGTCGACCCGTTCCGTTTAAACCGATCCGGTTACGACGGATAGCTCGAGCAACCTTGTCGACAGCTTCATTTTGACCAACGACGTGTTTCTCAAGGTCAGGGGCCAAGCTCTGCAGTTGATGTTGTTCCTTAGCCTGTAATTCACCAACAGGGATGGACGTCTTTTCTTCAACGATGTCCTGCATGTCCTTGACGGTGACCTCAGCGGACTGGTTATCAGACGCGTTCGTTGCGGATTCCTTGGACTTCTCTAACTTAGTGACTTGATCACGGTAGTAGGCGGCTTTTTCGTAGTCTTCCTGCTTCAAAGCTGCTTGCTTCTGGTCTTCAGCTGACTTGATCTTTTCATCAATCGCTTTTGGATCAGCCACGTTGATCGTCAGGTTCTTCCGAGACCCAGCCTCGTCTAATAGGTCAATGGCCTTGTCAGGCAGGTAACGGTCTTGGATGTACCGATCGGATAACCGAACGGCGGCTTCAATGGCGTCATCCGTGTAGTGAACGTGGTGGTAGTCCTCATACTTCTTTTGAATACCCTTTAAGATTTCAATCGCTTCGTCAGCGCTAGGTTCGTCCACCGTTACGGGTTGGAACCGCCGTGCTAAGGCTTGGTCCTTTTCAATGTCGCGGTATTCGTTTAACGTCGTCGCCCCAATTAATTGGAAATCGCCGCGGGCGAGGGCGGGTTTCAAAACATTGCCAGCGTCCATGCCACCTTCGGCATTTCCAGCACCCATAATTTCATGAATTTCATCAATGAACAGGATGATATCAGGACTAGATTGAACTTCCTTCATCAATTGTTGCATCCGTTGTTCAAACTGACCTCGAATCCCGGTTCCTTGAACCAGTGAAACGACGTCTAAGCGGATAATTTGTTTATTGGCAAGTTTTTCGGGAACGTTGCCTTCGACAATGCGTTCCGCAAGACCTTCGATGACCGCAGTCTTCCCAACACCGGCTTCCCCAATTAAAACGGGGTTGTTCTTAGTCCGGCGGTTGAGAATTTCGATGACTTGAGCCGTCTCTTTGTCCCGACCAATGACGGGGTCAATCTTACCATCCTTAGCGAGTTGCGTCAGGTTTAAGCCGTACTGACTGAGTAGGCCCTTCCCGCCGGAACCCTGACCGCCGGATGGTTGGGTTGGCTGACCGTTTTGTGCGGAAGATTGCCGGTAATCTGCTTGGTTATTGTTTCCGCCTTGCATGGCCCGGAAAATATCATCCAGGTTACCAAAGCCGAATGGATCTTGTGCCATACGGCCACCTCCATTTCCAGAATCGTTTTGTTGCTGCTTAAGCAGTTGGTAACAATTTTGGCATAGGTCAACTTGTTGCCGCTGCCCGTTCACACTCATGTAGAGGTGAATTGTTGCTTCATTGCGGTGGCAATTTTGACATAGCATCTTGTCGTCTCCTTTCTTGCCTGGAATTCTCGTGGGAAACCCCACGCGGTCGTTGCAAAAAGCCGTTTGACCTTTCTTGACCATTGACCACATTATACCGCGTTCAACTCGCCTTGCAAGTATTTTGTTTGGCAGATGAATCCCGGTAGCTGGGCTATTTCCAGCGAACGACTACATTTTAGCACTCTCGTAGGTAGAATGCTAAAATGACGACCACATTTTTGAGAAATTGCTAAATTTTTGACCTAAGGCGATTTTCACCGTAGAATATGAAAGGCATCAAGAATAGGGGTGGCGAGTTGGATAAAGACTATACCGATTTAATGAACCAATTAAAGGATAAGAAAATAGATAGTTTTACGGTAACGCCCGCTGAGTTTCCCGCGTTTCAGCGGGCCTTCATGGCATTTGAAACCAGAAAGCGAGTCGTGGGTCAGGCTGAAAAGAACGGCCAACTCATCTATCACTACGATCATGACGCTGGTGAAGATGCGGAATCTTAATTTTTTCATGTAAGCGGTTCATGAAGCGCTTGTAATTTACTGCTGAGATTGATATTCTTAGTAGGTAGGCGTAGCTCGTGGAATGGTTGTTTGGCCAATGCGCAAGGTCAAGGCGGGTTATGTCGGTAAGTAGTCAACCTAAGCTTAAAGGAGATCGATCAATTATGGAAAAACGCGAATTTCATGTTACAGCAGAAACTGGAATCCATGCACGTCCCGCAACTTTATTAGTACAAGCAGCCAGCAAGTTCAACTCTGAAGTTAGCTTGCAGTACCAAGACAAGTCCGTTAACTTGAAGTCTATCATGGGTGTTATGTCCTTGGGTGTTGGCCAAAATGCTGACATTACCATTACGACTGACGGTGATGACGAAGCTGACGCCATGAGTGCTGTGGCTGAAACAATGAAAAAAGAGGGTTTGTCTGACTAATGAGAGCGATGCTCAAGGGAATTGCCGCGAGTGACGGTGTGGTCTGTGGGCCGGTCTACCGACTGGTTGATCCAGACCTCAGCTGTGCCCCCCGGTCAATCAAAAATCTTGATTACGAATTGACACGATTCCATCAGGCCCTTGACGCTGCTACCTCGGAAGTTGAGACGATTAAAACTCGCGTAACGAAGAACCTGGGCGCTGATGGTGCTCAGGTTTTTTGTCACCAAATTTCCATGTTAAAGGATCCTGAACTCGTCAAACGTGTTGAGCAGATTATTAATGAACAACGACTCAACGCTGAGGTGGCACTGAGTCGAGCTGTCGAGCAACTAGAAACAGTCGACCAGCCGTTGCAGGATAATCCATATTTGGAAGAACGGTTGACCCAACTGCACCAAGTGACGAAACGCTTGACTGCTCATTTGTTGGGGGTCAAGTTACCTGATATTGCGTTGATTGATCGACCCGTTATCTTGGTGGCCCATGAACTGGTCTCTAATGAGGCCTTTCCAACCGACATGTCGAATATCCTGGGGATCATTACGGACTTGGGTGGTCGTGTCGCGCACGTTTCGTTGTTGGCCCGGGCCAAGGGCATTCCAGCGGTGGTCGGCGCACAAACAGCGACCACGCAACTGCGGGATGGCGAAACAATCGTGATGAACGGGAAGCTAGGCAACATTACGTTGGGACCGAGTTCAGCCGAGCTTTACCATGCTAAGGTGACGATGGCCAAGCAGCGTGCCAATTCCGCCAAGCTAGCGGAACAGCCGAATCACGGTACCTTAACGAAGGATGGGGTGGACGTTCTGCTGGCCGCGAATATGGAAACGGCTGCCGATTTGCCGGCCATTATTCAAGGTGGTGCCGAGGCAGTGGGGTTGTTCCGGACGGAGTTCCTCTATATGCAGACCGATTCATTACCCTCCGAGGACGAACAGTTCGTGGCGTACCGTGATATTTTGCAGAAATTAGCGCCACGTCCCGTGGTCATGCGGACACTAGACATCGGTGGGGATAAATCCTTACCGTATCAGGTGGCTGGTCAAACAGAAAACTCATTCCTGGGAGCACGAGCTATTCGCCAAAGCTTAGCGCATCAGCAAATGTTTCGCAGTCAGCTGCGGGCACTCTTGCGGGCGTCGGCGTACGGCAACCTTAATATTATGTTTCCAATGATTTCAACGCTGGATGAGTTTCGGCAGGCCAAAGCTATTTACAATGATGAGCGTTCGCAGCTGACGGCTGCCAATATTCCCTTGGGGCAAGTTCACGTGGGGATGATGATTGAAGTTCCAGCAGCAGCAATCTTAGCGGACCGCTTTGCCCAAGAAGTGGATTTCATGAGTATTGGAACCAACGATCTCATTGGATATACGTTAGCCGCAGATCGAACAGATCCTGACGTGGCCTACCTGTATCAACCCTATCATCCAGCCGTCTTACGGTTGATCGATAGTATTATTCGGGCCGGTCATGCGGCCGGTATTCCAGTGGCGATGTGTGGCGAAATGGCAGGTGACCCGATTGCCGTACCGCTATTGTTGGGGATGGGACTTGATGAGTTCTCAATGGGAGCCAATGAACTTGGCCGGACGCGTGAGTTGATTGGGCAATTGAAGGCCCATGACTTGGCGTCCTTAGTGGAAACCGTCTTAAATTCGGCCAGCACTAGCCAGGAGGTTATCACGATGGTCCAAGCGGTCGCACCAGACGTGGTTAAATGATGTTATACCAGTACATGGGTAGTTTCACTTAGGCGAAAATAAGGCCATAATAGAGCGCTTCTGGAGTAGCCTATCTCTGGAAGCGTTCTTTTTATTTAATGTAGCCAGTTGTGGTTTGCAATCACCTAGGCAAACCCATATAATTGTGTTGATTGTACAATAGAGATACTGGTTATTTTTTTAATCAAGCACAAAATCAAGGGGGATTGGCGATGAACATTGGCATATTTACGGATACCTATTTCCCTCAAGTAAGTGGGGTGGCAACGTCTATTAAGACGTTACGGGACCAGCTGGAAAAGCAAGGCCATCAGGTCTACATATTCACCACGACCGACCCACACGTTGAGAAGAATGTTTATGAACGCAACGTTTTTCGGTTCCAGAGTATTCCGTTCGTGTCCTTTACTGACCGCCGAATCGCTGTCCGGGGGCTGTTTCAGGCTTATCAGATTGCGAAGGAGTTAAATTTGGATGTGGTCCACACCCAAACCGAGTTTTCGATGGGGTGGATCGGTAAGTTTGTGGCACGGAATCTGGAGATTCCATGCCTGCACACCTATCACACCATGTATGAAGATTATCTACACTACGTGGCGAATGGCAAGATTCTTAAGCCCGTTCACGTTAAACAGGGGACGTTAGCTTTTTGTTATCATCTCACTGGGGTGGTGGCACCCAGTGACCGGGTGTTAACGACTTTAACTGATTATGGGGTCAAGGCACCGATTCGGGTGATTCCGACTGGAGTCAATTTACACCAGTACGAGCAACCCGATACGGCCAACTTACGGCGGCAATTGGGCTACGAGCCCGATACGCCGGTCATTTTATCACTGAGCCGGTTGGCCTATGAGAAGAACATTAAGGCCAGCATTGCCGCGATGCCGCAGATTCTAGCACAGGTGCCTAACGCCCAACTCTTGATTGTTGGGGAAGGCCCAGCTCATGAAGATCTGGTCAAGCAGACGGAAGAAGCTGGTCTGACTGACCACGTTTCCTTCACTGGCGAGGTCAATAACGATGAGGTTTTCCGTTATTATCACATGGCCAACGTGTTCCTGTCGTCTTCCGATTCGGAGTCGCAAGGATTAACGTATATCGAAGCCATGGCGGCCGGTACTAAAATCGTGGTTATGACCAGTCCGTATACGGATGATCTATTATCCAGTCGAACTTTAGGCGTGACCTACCGCACGACTGAGACCATGATTAAAAATGTGGTTGATTACCTGCTTCATGGGGATGAAGAGCAGGATCCTGACTTGTTGGCGCGGACGCTGTCTGAGATTTCAGCGGATACGTTTGGGCAACACGTGATTGAATTTTATCAGGACGCACAGGCTAGCTATGAGCGCTCCCACGAGGATACCCCGGACTTTACTGATTAGAGGAGTTTTTGAATGCTAAAAATCAACATGTTTTCTGCAGCCGATTCCGTCAAGGGTCAGGGTGTGGGGAGTGCTTACCTGGAACTCATGAATCTTTTGCGCACCCGGTTGAGTGACGAGTTTGATGTGTCCGTGAATAAGTACCGCCGGGTCGACTTGACCCACTATCACACGATTAATTTCTCATACTATTTATCGACGTTTCTCCCACACCGGGGCCGCAAGGTGGGCTACGTCCATTTTCTCCCGGAAACGTTGGAGGGCAGTGTTAAGATTCCCCAACCGTTTCGGGCGATCTTCTATAAGTATGTGATTGCCTTTTACAAACGGATGGATCACATCGTGGTGGTCAATCCAACGTTTATTCCGAAGTTAGTGGTGGCGGGAATCCCTGAAAAAAAGGTGACGTACATTCCAAATTTTGTTAGTCGTGATGAATTTTATCCGGTAGATGGCCAACAAAAGGTCGCGTTACGACAGCAGTATGGGTATGATGATCATCGGTTCACAATTTTGGGAACTGGTCAGATTCAGGAACGCAAAGGGTTATTTGACTTCATCAAGCTCGCTCGGAACAATCCAGACCTCCAGTTTATCTGGGCTGGGGGCTTTTCGTTTGGGCGGATGACGGATGGTTACGCTGCGCTGAAGAAGGTTGTTGATGATCCACCAGCTAACTTGAGCTTCCCGGGAATCGTTGATCGAGACAAACTCGTTGATTATTATGATATGGCAGATTTGTTTCTGCTACCATCGTTCAATGAATTATTCCCCATGTCGGTTTTAGAGGCATTTAGCACGGGGACACCCGTTTTGTTGCGGGACTTGGATCTGTACCAGGCGATTATTGCTGGGGACTATCAACCAGCCAAGGACTATGATGAAATGAATGCGCAACTTCAAACGTTACCGACGGATGAAGTTGCTCTAGAACATTGGCGTCAGAAGAGTCTGGCAGCCGCCAACCGATACTCCGAAGAACATTTAGCGGAGATTTGGCTTAAATTCTATCAGCAACAAGCTAAAGAGGGGTAACTGAATGTCACGTCGAAATAAATGGGTACTAGCTGTAATGTTACTCTTGGGGATTGCCATTTTTGCCTATTCACTCCGTGACATTAAGTTTTCAGTTTTAATCAATGATTTCGTGCACATTAACTTTTGGTGGTTTGGGGTCGCCGTCTTGTGTATGTTGATTTACTTGGGGTTGGAAGCGTGGATCGTAAAGGTCTTCATTTCTGACCGCATCACAGGCTTCACGTTTAAAGACGCCCTGCGGATTCCCATGGTCGAACAATTATTCAATGGGATTACGCCATTTTCATCTGGTGGGCAACCAGCCCAACTGATTGCGTTGATGCAGACCGGGGTCGACGCGGGTAAAGCTAGTTCGGTCCTGTTGATGAAGTTTGTGGTGTACCAATCCATGATTGTCATCAACTTCCTGTTTGCGCTGTTGATTGGGTTCCATAGCATTCAGGATAAGTTGCACGCACTGGCTTGGTTGGTCGTCTTCGGATTTACCATTCACTTTGCGGTGATTGTTGGTCTGTTAATGGTCATGTTCTGGTACGCGTTCACGAAAAAGATGGTGGGTGTCGTCCTGTACCCAATGCGATGGTTTATGAAACCGACACGGTTTGACCGTATGGAAGCTAACATCAACGGAAAGATTGATTCGTTTTATGCGGAGAGTGTTCGTATCAGTGGCCAAGGGAAACTCATGTTACGAGTCTTTGTCATTACTTTCTTCCAACTGATGTTTTACTACTTAATTCCGTATTTTATTATGCTAGCGCTCGGCTACACGTCGGCCAGCATTGTGATGGTAACCAGTCTGCATATTCTAATCGTGATGGTAATCTCACTATTTCCGATTCCAGGAGGTTCTGGGGGAGCGGAGTATAGCTTCGAAATGATTTTTAGAAGTTACATCACGTCGAATAGTAAATTAGTCCTAGCGATGATTTTATGGCGTCTGTTGACCTATTACTTGGGGATGCTCGCTGGTCTCATTGCGATGGTAATCCGTCCAGATAAAGTCGTTGAAGAGAAGAATCAGGTAAATGACTAAGATTTTCTGGATTTGGGCGTGCCATAGTGGCCCAAGTTTGGTAAAATCATTATGAAAGCTAGAAAGGGGACCAACCATGGAAGAATCTCAACTGATTGGCATTATCAATCGCTTAAAGGCGATGCAAGAGGATGCTACCGACGAGCCACAACCCCGTCGTTTTGAAAAAGAAGGCGTGGAACAAGCTACGGTCGTATTTAACCAACTGACCCACACTTACACATTAACCGAACACAATCCGGAAACAACTTTCGAGTTTGATAACATTGATTTAGTCGCTATCGAATTATTCGATTTACTGACGGATAACTAACAAAACTATGGGTGCCATAGTTTTGTTTTTTTTTAGGCTAAACATTGAATTTTTTCAAAGGTTATTGAATCGAATTGATTACCCTTCGATATCAGCTATACTGTAGTAATGTTAATTATTTTCTGGAGGCTGTCTCATGGCGAACTTTTTTAAACGGAAGACCAACTGGTTGAATACTCGAATGGGCTTCTTCCTGCTAGTCATCGTTCTATTTTGGGTAAAGACTTATATTGCCTATCAAACCGAATTCACTTTAGGTGCAAAGGGGAGTGTGCAACAGTTTCTACTGCTAATCAATCCACTACCGGCAACTTTATTGGTATTTGGTATTGCCCTCTACTTCCGGGGACGGTTGGCCTACTGGCTGATGATGATCATCGATGTGTTAGAGTCGACGTGGATCTTTGCGAACGTCCTTTATTACCGGGAATTCTCGGACTTTCTCTCATTTGGGATCATGAAGGGATCCAGTGATGTTGGAAATAATCTGGGGAAGAGTATGGCTCAGATTACCCATTTATATGATTTCTTTGTTTATCTGGATATCATTGTCTTGATTGTGTTACTGGTGACGCACGTGATTCGTATTGATGCGCGACCATTTAAGCGGCGGTATGCTTTCTCAATCACAGTTCTATCGTTTGGTCTCATGTTTGCTGAGTTCGGGATGGCGAACGCTGACCGGTCAGGACTCTTGACGCGGACATTTGACAACAACTATATCGTAAAGTATCTCGGCTTGAACGAGTACGCGGCCTTTAACGCTTACCAGACACAAAAGGAAAGCGCAACGCGGGCGAGTGCCAATGCCAGTGATATGAAGAGTGTGTTGAAGTATCTCAAACAGAATCGGGTCAGTCCTAATGTTTCTTACTACGGTAAGGAAAAGGGCAAGAACGTTTTTATCATTCATTTGGAGAGTTTCCAACAGTTCTTGCTCGACTATAAGGTCGGTGGGAAAGAAGTCACCCCGACTCTAAATAAGTTCTATCATAATCAGAACACCCTTTCTTTTGACAACTTCTACAATCAAGTTGCCCAAGGGAAAACCTCTGATGCTGAAATGATGTTGGAAAATTCTCTGTTTGGGTTACCACAGGGGTCAGCAATGACGACCTATGGGACGCAAAATACGTTCCAGGCAGCGCCGGCTATTCTGAGCCAGGAGGCTGGGTATACGACGGCTGCATTCCATGGGGATGTGCCAAGCTTCTGGAACCGGGACAACACCTATAAGTCATGGGGCTATCAATACTTCTTTAGTTCCAGTTACTATACGGAGAAGTCCGGTTATACCGTGGGGTATGGACTGAAGGATAAGATTTTCTTCAAGCAGTCGGCAAAATACATTGAACAGTTACCACAGCCGTTCTATGCAAAGCTGATTACGTTGACGAACCACTACCCATATGAACTAGATAAGAAGAACACGGACTTCCCAGCTACTAAGACTGGGGACAAGACTGTGGATCCATACGTTCAGACGGCCCATTACTTGGATCAGTCTTTTGCTGAATTCTTAACTTACTTGAAGAAGGCGGGGCTGTACAAGAACAGTGTGATTGTGGCGTATGGGGACCATTATGGTATTTCCAATAATCACCGGCCAGCCATTGCACAATTGTTAGGGAAGAGTAAGGTCACTAACTTTGATCTGGCTCAGTTCCAAAAGGTACCGTTCATGATTCACGCTACCGGACTCAAAGGGGGCATCAATCACACCTATGGTGGAGAAATTGATGTCTTGCCAACGTTATTAGATCTGTTGGGGGTCAAGAACACGGATACAGTGCAGTTTGGTCAAGACTTGCTGGCTAAGAATCGGAATCAGACGGTTGCTTTCCGGAATGGTAACTTTGTTTCACCTAAGTACACCAAGCTTGGGGGAACTGTCTATGATACGAAGACCGGGGACGTTCTGAAATTGACGACGGCTCAGAAGAAAGCAGTTGATCGCTTGCAGAACCACGTAACGACGGAACTCTCGTTGTCTGATCGGGTGATTTATGGTGACCTGTTGCGGTTCTACAAGCCGACTGGTTTTACCAAGGTTGATAAGTCGTCCTTTACTTATAAGTACAAACCAGCCATGGAGAGATTGGCTGAGGCGGAAAAGAAGGAAAAGACGAGTGCTTTAGCTAAGAATGATGGTAAGACCACGGACTATAAGACCGATGCACCTGAATTGAAGTAGACCATAGATACGAATGAACCCCCACTACCATTGCCGGTAGTGGGGGTTTTTGGGTGATTAGCGGGGATTGATCGGCGACGTTAACGGGTAAAGTTGCAATTTATTTCAGTAAATATTCATTTTACCCTTGACCGGACGGCTGGATATTGGTAAACTATTTTTTGTTGTCATTAACCGGAACAAACATTATGACAGCAACGAGATTTCACTACTAAAGAATTTGAAAAAAGGCTTGACGGTCTGCTTGATTCTTGATATAGTAGTAAACGTTGTTGAGAATAATTATTCAATTGATTCAGATAACTTCGATATTTATTCAAAAAGTTGTTTAAAAATTGATTGACAGGATTTTGACAGCATGATATACTTTAAAAGTTGTCACGGAGCGTTAATCGTTTCGTTAATAACTGGTAGACCTTTGAAAACTGAACATTGTTTCGACAAACCAAATATGTGTAGGGCGGTTTGATACTTAGTATCAAACCC
>NZ_RHNY01000043.1 GCF_003946345.1 Levilactobacillus tongjiangensis | reverse complement strand
TGGTAGATTGTAAAATTTAAGTTGAACATATTAGTGGACAGAAAAACCCATAAAGGTCTTTAATGGTGTCACCACAACATTCCACTAGAAAGAAGGACCTTTATGAGCACCACTATTTTATCATTTGAAGACTGCGTTGTCATCGAAACACTTCATCATGAAAAGCACTCACTTCAATATATTGCCGATTATTTAGGCTTTAGTAAAACCACTATCTTTAATGAGGTTCATCGCTTAGCTGGTGAGTATCACGCAGTTAAGGCTCAAACTGACCATGAAGTTAAACTTAGTCATCGTGGTCGTAAAACCATCTTAACGACTAACCTAAAGCGATTGATTGAAGAAAAAATCAAGATCCAAAAATGGTCAATTGAACAAGTGGCTCATGTAGTTAGAATTGCCTACAAAACCATCTATAACTGGATTGATCAGGGACTACTGGATATTAATGTGACCGATTTACCTGACCATGGTATTCGTCGCAAACGAGCTAAAGAAACCCGTGGTACTTTTAGTCATGGACGTTCCATCGAAGATCGTCCAGCTGAAATTTCTGATCGTAATACTTCAGGTCACTTCGAAGCTGATACAGTTTTATCTGGAAAACGTAAAGGTCAAGCAGTAGCTACGTTTGTCGAGCGTAAGAGTCGGCTTACCATCGTTAAACGGCTTAATGGACGAGATAGTACTTCAATGACCAAGGCTATTTTAGAAATGGCTAACCAGTTAGGAGATAATCTCAAGACCCTTACTGTTGACCATGGGAAAGAATTCGCCAACTACAATTTGATTGAAGAACAGACCGGTGTTCCGCTGTACTTTGCGCACGCTTATTCGCCACATGAACGAGGCAGTAATGAAAATCGCAACCGAGTACTACGCCGCTTCATTCCCAAAGGTCAACCGATTGATGAGATTACCGATGATGAATTGATTCAAATTAACTGGTATTTGAATTCCCGACCACTCAAATGTTTAAATTGGCGAACACCGATTGAGATCTTTTTGCGTGATCTGCGTTACTAAATTTGTTCAAGTTATTTCTTGCAATCTGCCA
>NZ_RHNY01000042.1 GCF_003946345.1 Levilactobacillus tongjiangensis | reverse complement strand
CCTCAATTGTCAAATCAAGTGCAACACTAAGAATCTATTCTTAGAAGTGGTCTAGTTGCTAAGCTAGTTCAGGCATTAGATCGGCTGGGCAACGATAGTTTAATGACCGCCGCAGCCGGTTGTTTAAGGTATCCTGAGCCAGCTGAATATCAATGAGTGAGGCCAAAACCAAGGATCTACCCTTCGGGAAGAACTCGCGCAAAAGGCCGTTAGTGTTCTCATTGGTTCCGCGTTCCCATGGTGAATAAGGATGGGCAAAGTAGATGTCCGTTCCCGCCACTTGGCTCAAGCTTGAGAACTCGGCACCGTTATCAAAAGTAATGGTTTTAAAGTACTCAGTTCCATAGTCATATAAGGTGTTCTGGAGGGCTTTCAAGCAAGTGTCGGCATGATAATTGGGAAGTTTAACGATGATTTCTAAACGACTAACACGTTCAGTCAAAGTCATTAATGCTGGCTCAGATTCAACTCGTTTACCTTTGACCAAGTCACCTTCCCAGTGTCCAAGCTCTTGACGTGCTTGAACCACAGTGGGACGTTCTTCGATTGAATGGCCCAGATTCTTCTTATTGATTCGGTGATGCTTTGTTCCGGGACGTTTGACTCGGCGACGGAGTTTAGCTGGTAGGTCTGAATTACGGATAGTTAAACGCTGGTCATCAATGTATCGATACACCGTCGGTGTTGAGGGACAGACAACTCCTGGGTAATTAGTCTTGAATTGGTGAACAAAAGTATCCACACTATGCATTCTGGGGCGAGCTTTTAAAGCTGTAACCAAAGCATTACAGAAGGTTTGACAGTGATCAAAGAGTCCACGATAACAGCTGTTTAGCCGGTGCTTACGATAAACTGCTTCGCCAGTTTCCGCCAGATATGACTGTTCGAAGATACGAGTATTAGCGTTAATCTGTGTTGTTGTCCCCCGTCTTAATTCACGCGAAATCGTACTGGGATTACGATGAAGAGCCTTGGCAATCCGGCGGATGGACCAATCTAAGCCCCTTAGGGCTTCAATTCGACCACGTTCAGCTAAATTGAGTTGGTGATACTGATTAGATATGATATTCTTAATTCGGGTCATGAAGATACCTCTTTCTTGTTTGTGGTGAATTAAGAATAGGTCTTCATGGCCTTTTTGACTAGTCTGAATAAAGAACTGGTCTAGTAGAGCAGGTGTTGCACTTCAATTTTAAATCGAGGTCA
>NZ_RHNY01000041.1 GCF_003946345.1 Levilactobacillus tongjiangensis | reverse complement strand
TGTACTAGTCCCTGTCAAGTTGTCATACGAAATAATATAATTTTATGTTGTCTCTAAGCGGCCTCATTCCGGTATTCTACCGGGGTGAGGTCGTTTCTTGCTGGTGAGCGATCTAGGTGATTGAAGTAGTGGATTCCCTCCTTTACCAGCGCTTCAAATCCTTCGTAAGTTTTGGGCATTGGATGACGATCCATCCAATGCGTCTTGAACTCATTCCACCAACGTTCCATTGGCGCGTTATCGTAAGGCGTACCCGGTCGTGACATACTGCGTGTGACTTCATAGGGGACCAGGAAGTTATTGAATTGTTTGGACGTATAAGCTGATCCGCGGTCAGTATGAACTATCGGATTGACGTCACCAGCGTACTCAAAAGCTCGCCGAAATACTTCGATTTCGGCATCTGCTGTTTCTGTTTTACTTAAGTTAGAGGCAATCAAGACTCGTCCGTAAAGGTCCAAAACACCGCTCAACCGCATTTTGAACTGCCCATTGACGCCGTAAGATAATTCAGTTGAATCGGATAACCAAATCTGATTCGGGGCGGTGGCCGTAAAATTTTGGTTCAAAATATTATCTTGCATGTACTGTTCTTGTTTCTTGATTCTATGATGTTTCTTGACCCGAATCCGGCATCGAATCCCTAGGTTACCCATAATGCGTTTGACTCGCTTAATGGTAACGTCAAAGGTGATCTGCTCGTCTCGGTTCAGGTTTGATAAAATCTTACCAGCACCGATTGCTTGGTGATGTTGTTTAAACCAATATGTGATGCGTTCTTCTAGTAGCTTTTCTTGAGCGTCCCAGACCGTTTCTTGACGGTGGAGGAACTTGTTGTAGGCTTGCCGGCTGACGCCGACGTACGACAATAATTTTGTGATGGCACCGTGTTTCCCTTGACTGACCTCGCTGATTGCCCGATATGCCAGTCGATGTTGTTGTTTCACCCCTTGCGCTGAAGTTCCTGATATTTTTTTACAAATTCTTCCAGTAGTTTCATGTCGGCGACCTGACCTTCCAATTGTCGAATCCGTAGATTAGCTTTGTCTAGGTCGGTCAATTCTTTTTGTGCCTTACGGCGCCCACGGTTGTCTCTTAGGGCCTCATATCCGCCATCTTTAGCCTTCATAACCCATGAACGAGCCTGCTGATAGGAGACCTGATAATGCTCGGCTGCTTCGTTATATGAGTGCTTGTGTTTGGTAACGAATTCAACGACTTCAATACGTTCTTCCCACGTAGTTTTTCGGCTCATTTTCGGGACCTGCTTTCTTGACGGCGAGGCCGTCACAGTTTTGTCCCTATTATACCTGGAAACCCAAGCCCACACTTGAGTAACTGACCGTAAGCCATATTTCGTAGCTAGTTTCTGTGCGGAACCTTCGCCATTCAAGAAAGCATGGATAACTTGTAATTTGAAGATACTACTGTAGTGATGATTTTTCTTGGCTTCTCTCAGTCCATCAAGGCCATCACGTTGGTATCGATTTTGCCACCGACCTACCGTCTTTTCACCTAGTCCGTGTGCTTTCTCAAACGCATTATTGGATAACCCTGAAGCTTCAAATTCGTTGATCAATGCTAGTTTCTCGATGGCATTAAACTTAGATCTTGGCATACGAAAATCCCTCCGTCATTGTCAGATGAATTATATTATTTCATCTGACAACCACAGAGGGATCATAACA
>NZ_RHNY01000040.1 GCF_003946345.1 Levilactobacillus tongjiangensis | reverse complement strand
GCAACTGGCCTAATTGTTAAAATAGCCATGACAATCGTCATGGCTAAGACAACAATCACTATTTTTATCAGGACTAAGATCAGACCATAGGGTGGGATCGCAATAAAAATTAAGCCCACTAGTCCTGCCAGCGCCGCATAGCCAAAATCCTTCAAGGTGTAGTCTTTCCAGATCCCGTAATCTTTATCTACGTTCTCTGGAAAGATAAATTCTTTTCCTTTCTTCATTTGGCAGGCTCCTTTTTAAATTAAGTGAATAGGCTGTAAACCCAAGGTAATAGCCAGATAATGGCTGCCGCTAAGGCCACTAAACCAGCCACCCGACCAACCGCGTGATAAACTTCAGATTTCTCTCGCGGATCGTCTGCGTCAGGCATTCTTTTGATAATAATAAATAGCGCCACACAAATCCCGACTAAAACGACCAACCCAGTTAAAATACCTTGAATCGTCTTACCAGCGCTGGTTAGCTTGCTTTTAACTTCGCCACCGTCCGCGGCAAAAACAACCTGAGCGTTCACCAATCCCAAGTAAATCGCAGTGACCCCAGTGGTTGCTAACGCTTTTACTTTGCTGAACTTCATGTTATTCCTCCTTCCTATCGTCTTCTGATGTTCTTAATTGAATTTGTTCTGCCTGCGTTTCTTCTGGCTCACGCTGATAGAACTTGTTCATTTGTTCCTCGGCAATTTGCTGGCTTGGTAATGGATCTGTGGCTAATTTAACTCGGCCATTTTGGCTCGTGGCTAAGTAATACTCTTTTTCTGACTGACCAAGTTCCTGAGTCTCTAAGACATGTAAATTATGTTCGTAACGACCTAAGGCATTATCAACTTCTAAACCGTAGAAGCCTAAGAAGCCCTCCAGAAAACTCTCACCAAAAAAGGTCATTTCATTTTTGATCTGCTTATATTGCTGAGTCGGTTTATCACTTACCAATTTTTCGGCCTTTTTAGCATTTTGACTGTCTTGGTGGCGATTAAACCAACCACTAAGCTTTAACGGCTCAGTCTTCAACTGGCGTTTAACGGTCTTCTTAATCATTGCTTGCCGAACTTCATCGATTGGCTGGCCGTCTTGGTCTAAAATTGCTTGTAACTGTTTTGGATCAGTCAATGCTTGGTCATCATCAACCACAATCGCCTTTTGATCATCATGAACTAGCTTGCCATTAATGCCTTGCCAGCTTTCTACTTTCATTGGATCACCTCCTTATGTTGTTTGTTGGGTTAGAAATATTAAACAACTAGCTTTCCCCTAACCCGCCCGGTAAAATGGATTATTAGGAGGGTGACACCTAGAAGGCGTATTTCTAGGTGCTGATCCCCGTTAGCAACTCTACTGCTGACGAGGACGCCCTCTTTTTTTGTTTGTTTCCTTATCCATTCAATGCCTTCCAATGAAATTAATTTGACTGTGCCGGTTTCCATTAAATATTCTTCGGGCATACTATTTGGGTGCCGCCTTAACCATAAGCTTACATATGATCGATCATGCCCTAGCTTGATACCGGCCTGAGATAAACTAATCCATTCGTGTTGTCTTGCCACATGCAGGTAACTCCTTTCTTAAATAATTAACTAAATTATAGCACCATTTGAACACACTTGTGTACATTTTTTTACATTTACATTACAAGTGCATACCACCATCTTCATGCCGATTACGGGTTTGGTGTTGCCGTTGCTTTTTCGTCATTTCCCACTCGGTCTCTTTTAGTCCACGTAGTTGCTGCTTTCTTAGATAGTCTGTATTCTTCGCATATAAAATAGTCATTAAGGCTTCGTCCAAAATATTAGTCAAGTAGTTTTTCGGGCTAGTTGGGTAATAATTAATAGCCTGGTAGTCCTTAATTTGGTCTTGCTTATATTGATCAAACCGTGTTGTCTGTTGTTTCAAACGGGTTTGTACCATTTCAATTTGTTTTTGATCAAGCTTAGGATCTTGGCCACATTCACCGAGAAACAGTTGCCGGGTGCCATCATGTTTTAAGACCCGTTGCAGTCGATGATCCTGAATATCTTTTAATTCAATTTTACCTAACAGGTAATTCAACCCGGCTTGGTGTTGCTGACTAGTAAAGACTACCGGTGGCTGCTGTTGTAATTGACTAAGATCATCGGCGCTTAATGGCTTTAATTCTGGGTCATAGTAAACCACAGCGGTATAGATTTGCTCCTTGTCAATCGTCTCTAGCTTATCGAGGTCACTATCCGGAAAAGCAGTCGTTAGAATGCTGTCGTATTGAGTTTGCACCACGGCTTTAACTTCCCGCATGACCCGTAAATCTTTCACCGCTTTAGAAATGAATTCGAGTTCGTTAGGTTGATAAGCGGCTAGCATGCCCCGATCAGTATGCTTCAAATCGTCTAACTGGTGACCATGTTTGGCTAGCACCGTGGTTAATTGCTTTTCAATTGTTTGGGCCTGCTGATTAACTAACTGCCAGCTGGTATATGGCCGCTTGGTAAACGTCAATAATTGCTGGGTTAATAAGTCACTTCGAATATCCGCTAACCGTTCTGCCAATTCGCTACCCTTAAAAATCGTTTGTTCACTATTAGTTTCTTTAATCAGT
>NZ_RHNY01000004.1 GCF_003946345.1 Levilactobacillus tongjiangensis | reverse complement strand
TTGGCGAACACCGATTGAGATCTTTTTGCGTGATCTGCGTTACTAAATTTGTTCAAGTTATTTCTTGCAATCTGCCAGTTAAATTGATATCTTTCAAAACGGTTTGATTGCCAAATTTCTTAGCTAAATGGTTAAGTTCAATGATTGCTTGTATCATCATAATGCCTCCCAAAACGTGATTGTTTTTCGGCGAGTGAGTTATTACTCACCTGATGAAGTGAGTATAAGCTCACTTTTGGTTTTTGTCAATAAATCCTGGCAATTTACCTTGATAAAATTGGGCCTGGTTCCAGATCAGTACCAATGGCAGACTGCTTCAGACCATTTAATGAGACACTCACCACTGCCCTGAGCTAATTCAGAAAACGATTGATCACCAGACATTCTAAGCCTTAAATCAAACGCAAAAAGGCCCGGAATGTGAATTCCGAGCCGCGATATCATCTATCTAAAAATTGGAAGTTAATAATGTCCAGCTAGCATCATACACAAAAAGTTGCCAGAACCGAGTTGGCATCCGTCCTAGCAACCGGAAACGACAATTTAATAGTAAATTTCACCCTTAAAGTGATGATTCTTCAATTGTTTAGCAATTTTCTTAGAACGGTAGTAGTGCGCCGATGTCCAAACACCAGCACCACCGGCCTGACTCAACACAGCGTGCCGGTCCCCCTGGTAGGACTTGGTCATGACCTTGTAGTAGTCACCAGCACCCATTCCCTGATTCCAGCCACGAACGTTGATCCAAGTGGCGTGACGCCGCTCAGTGGTGGTTGCGGAACTCCAAGTCATGTGCCGCTTAAACTTCGTGGTCGTTAGCTTGTGTGCGTGCAGATTAGCTCGATATTGGGTGCTCTGACCATCAAAGTATCTGAGGCCCGCGATTTTCTTCGTGCTAAACGTCAGTCTCTCGTACTTGCCCTGACTGTAGTGATACCAAGTATGCCGATACCGTTGCGGAATCGTTCGTAACGTCATCTGCGTCTTGGCTTGTGCAGTAGTGGTCGTCATCCCCAGGACACCACCAACTCCCATTAAAGTAGCCAGCACAGCCACTCCGATTACTTGTTTTTTCATGAGTCCATCCTCCCAAATCGAGACTGGGTCCGCCAATCCCTTTAGGAATCAGTATACGCCACTGACTGAGAAATTAATCATTACATTTTGTCTAATTCTTGTGGTTGCATGGGTTGGGCGACCCAGCCAAACAAGCCTCGTAGAAATGCAAGGGAGCGTTCAAATGACAACGTCGCTAAAATCAAGAAGACCGGTAGAAATTGAATCAGGTAACGACTCCGGCCACCTTCAAAGAGTAACAGGAACATAAACCCGCCAATTAGGCTGAGTCGGAGCATTTGAACAAGTTGGCGGCGGTCACCCCAGGCAAAGAAAATCATGAGGACCCAGATGATCCACCAAACTTGGGCTAAATACCGGAAGTCACCCAAATTTTCACCATACAAATAAACAAAACTGCCGAGTGCCCGGGTAAGACCCGTTCCTTGCGGCTTGGTGCCGTGTTGCATGAAGTGGCCTTCCTTGACCCAGGCAAATGAACCATCAGCCGTGTTGTTGCGTTGTTTAGCGACTAAGAATTTCAGGTAACCCCAGAAACCTCGCTGACGCAGCCGTTTGATATAGACCTTCTTGGACCAGTCTGACCGCGCCTTCTTCGTTGGCAAGGTCACCATCTTGAGGGCGTCCTTAGCATTGTAGCCCCCCTGACCCGAGATTCCCATACTAAGAAAATGAATGGCCGGTATCGCGCGATCCGTGTTGATCTGAATATAGGTTTGCCGATCCAGTGCGCGGTTACCAACCACGTAAGTCGTCCCCGCTACGCCGCCGGCCAAGCCAACCAGTGCCAATACCAAAGCAATCCGTTGGCCAGTTGCCCGTTGCCAAGTCTCTCGTTTAAACAATCCTAGTAATTCAATTAGGACAATGGCGATAACACCTACGACCGCGGACGGTTTCATGAAATAACCACCAATCGCCGCTAGGCCAAAGCCCACCGCAGCCAATAGTTTTACCACCCAGTGGGACTGCGTGTAGCGCATGACAAAATAACAGAAGATATAGGCAGACACAAAAGGTAAGACCCAGGCGTCCGTATAGGGAACGATGATCATGGGAAACAAGGCTAGCCAACCGGCATGAATGTACATTGCTGTGGGCACTAATCGCCGTTTAATCACGGCGACACTCAACAAATTGAACACGACGGAGAGATCCGTCAGTAGTAACGTCACCGTGTCAAAGAACAACCAGGACGTGGTATGGAAGTACTGGGCGAGACCGTGTTGCCATAGTAGAATCGTCAAGTTATTCGGGTACTGGCTAAAATACGACGTAATGTCGGGCGATTTAGGATTCAAAACGGCATCGTGAATCGCCCCCACATCGAACCCAATCGCCGGGTGGACGGCCAGCATGAACGTTAGCTGCCAAACGACAGCTAGTGCCAAGACGACACTCGCCGTCACTGCTTGATGGGTAATGAATAGCCACTTAAACCCCCGAAATAACGGGCGGTACGCGTATAGGCACAGGATAATGCCCACGACCACCATGACCACCCAGGTAGTCACTATCGTGGTCCCACTCCCAGTAAACGGGTTATCACCTAAAATAAAATTCGGCGATGTGATGGCAAAATAAGTCGTTAAACTAAATAAGACGTAAAAAAGGCCGTGAATCAAGCTTTGGCCCCAGTTAAAGATTTTTTGATTCATCAGGATTCCTCGAATTAGTCGTCAGTGTGTTGAATACAATAGAACCGTGTGGGTGATTCCCCAATCTCTAAGCGCATCAGTGTCGCCTGGCTCTTAGCCAATGTTTCAGACAACTTTTTGTAGAAATAGCGGGTGATGTTTTCCAATGAAGGATTGAGCTTATCGAACGGTGGTACTTCGTTTAAAAACTTGCCCGAATAGTTCACCGAGACCTCACGCATGTTGTCCTCAATGTCGTTGAACCGTACCAAATGGTTCGTGTCCAGCTGAATCTCCATGATAACTTCCCAGGTATGATTATGCTTTTGCCCGGTACCAGATTCCCACCGCATCGCATGACTCGCGTTGATGTAGGATTTCATTTTATACGTATGGATTTCACCCAATCTGCTCACTCCTTTTTCTGTCTCTGATCACGTAACCGCTGAACGTCACCCTTGAGAACCCGGCCGACTGACTTCGTCTCAGCGCCAAACGTGGCCGTGTTCCAAGCTCCTGGCATCGACATAGAATTAATGATACCCACTAGCCGAATCCAAGAAATCACGAAGTTATAAATTGGCAGGGTCCAGATAACCCAACTAACACGCCGGTAGAAGTGTTTTTCATCCGGAAATTCCTGTAACAACTTACCGACACTGACAAAGTTAACCAGTGACACTAAGACGTACAACAGATAAATTACCAGATAAGACAGACCCAATACAACGGGCGAGTACCGAAAGAATAGCAGCACAACACTGGCGAAGAGCCAAATCATCTTTGGAAAGATGAAGGTGTGATCAATCATGATTCGCCGAACCAAGAAATTATGAAAGAACTTCCCAAGCTGGGCATCGTGGTGCATGTATTCCCGTGAGACTTCTAATTCCCCCCGCATCCAGCGCTGGCGCTGCTTGTAGAGCTGACTCATCCCCGGTGTCGGTTCAATGTAAAAGATGGCGTCGGCACAGAGCATCACCTTTCGTTTGAGCCGTTCACGCACCTGAAAAGTCATATCTGTATCCTCACCCACTGTGCTGGTATTGTACATAAACGTGGCCAGCAGTGTATCTTTGCGGAAGGCCGAAAAGGCACCGGACATGGTGAAGAGTTCGTTGTTATTTGATTCGATCGTCCGCCCTGATAGGAAGGCTTGGGCGTATTCAAAGTATTCATTCTTTTGCAGCAGCCGTAGTCGGCGTTTTTTCGTCCGTTTGATCAGTGCCCGCTGGGGTAGAATTGTGCCAGTCATGGCAGCAAGTTCCAGGTCATTTTCAAATTGCAGGACCATGTTCATCAGGGCGTGTTTCTCTAACACACCATCACTATCAATATTGACGATATAGGTACCGATACACTGGTAAATGGCGCCGTTCAGCGCTTTGGCTTTCCCCTGTTCCGTCCGAATCAACTGTAGATTCAGGTCGAAGTGGTTTTGCGCCGTCGCAAAGGCTTGAAAGCTGTCATCCGTACTCTGATTATCTGCAATCACGATTTGCATATTCTTGTTAGGAAATGTCGAATCATTGATCGACTGCAGGCAGGCAAAGAGTGTATCTTCAGAATTATAAACCGGCACAATTATCGAAATAAACGGCAGTTTGGCCGGCAATGGTAAATCGTGTTGGTGCCGACTACGGATAATCAGTCGCACCGCTGAAATCAGAGACGGAATGATTTCGACCACAATGGGGATCATTGCCCAAGTAATCCAAAAACCCATCTGAAATAGCGTTAAGTTTACAAAATAGTCCACGAATAACTAACCTCTCGAAAAGTGGCGTTTGAAGTTACGATATAAGCTCTGTGACAGCTGCGAGTACGTAAAGACGTTATAGTACAACATAATGATCAAACAGTAGAAGACTAGACGTCCAATAATTGTATGCGCCGTGAAGAACCAGTTAGCCCCACCAAAGTGGACTAAAATCACGACTAGTAGCAAACGGATCACGTTGGCCAAGTACACCCACAAAGTGCCTAAGGCCAGGTAAAATAACTTTTCCTGCCGACCATAGGTGGGATAAAAAGCTAAGAGGCTGACAAAAGCGGTCGTCTCGATGATTCCCGAACACTCGTAATCGATGGACATGGTCACTGGCCAAATCGCGTTCACAATGTAGACGATCCCGTACTTGGTGTGCACGCTACTCCAGTGGGTGAGGTCACTCACCCACGCGATACCATTGATGACCGAGTGCGTCAAAAACCAAACCCAATAGGGGTTGCCAATGGCAATGAGAATAAAGAACAGGCCAACACTCCCCACGATAAAGTAATACGCGGAGAGGTGGGCCCGTTTCAATACTGAGATTGCGTAGAGCCACCCGATGATTCCAAATAACAGGTAGCTATTCATCTAAGCAGTCCTCTTTTTTCTCGATTTATTCAACTTGACGACGCCACCGAGAGCAATCGCGAAGCCGACTCCGGCTAAGACAACTGGGCCAGTAGACCCACCGGTCACCGTTAACGTTTGACTACCCAGATTGCTGTTCGTCATCTTAAACGTCTGGCTCCCACCGGCTAATTTTAAGTCGGCAATCGGAACCTTAGCTTCCATGACGTCGTTAAAGTTCTGACCCGTCTTAAATCGGTGAACCATGACTTGCGCGCCCGTGGTTGGATCATTGACGCCATCCGTCCGGTTCCAAATGTTGACGGACCCGGTCTTACTCTTATCAGTTGCGGTCCCTGTCACATTGTTAAATTGCAGATCATAGGTCTTAGAACCGGCCGTTAGAACGTAACCGTAACCTTGCATTTCGTTGTAACCATTACCTTTTTTGGGTGACATGTTGATGTACAGATACAAATTGTTCGCATCTGCCAGCATGCTCCCCTTTTTAATATTATAGTCATCCCATGGTTCCTTAATGGTCGTCATGGGTTTATCTTGCCAATCATCAAAATTACCATCAATGGTAATCCCCAAATTATCGCTAGTCGCGTTGTTGGTGTTCGCGCTGGCCACCGTGGTGCTAGCCCCCCACAATAACACCCCAGTTAATAGGGCTGTTACAAATAAAATGGCTTTCCGCACGTTCATTCCTCCTCTGACTCTTGTACTTATCATTAATCAATAATCCATTAATGGATTTCTACTATATTGTAGCGACTTCCACCTTAAATAACTATCGTTTGTCTATCATATCCGTTGAATTGGCTAAAGAGTTTGTCTGATTTTACATTGCTTTCTCATTTACTGAAAACATGTAAATCAATGGCCGCCTCCGGCCGCCAGGAACGGGATCCGCTGTGGGGACCGGAGGAAGCCAAAGTACGGTCTTCCTCCTCGACTTGAAACCGGGCCTACCCCGCCCGTTTCCAAGCTCGTCCCACGTCGTAAGCTGGCCAGCCAGCTAACGCCGTCGACACTGCGGGTCCCGTTCCTGCCAGCCTGTGGCTACACTGGTTTTACGATCACTGGTACAATTACTCAGTCGGGCAACATGCTTAGCCAATTAAGTAATAAGCGGTGTTAATTATTGTTGGATATCCAGTTTACCATATATGGACGCAATTGCAAGTTAACCGTAATGCTCTAACTTCATGAAAATGAACTGGGGGACTCCCCCTACTCTTACTAACGAAATTCGGATGGGATTTGTAACCCCCACTTTCATAAAATCCGACAAATTAAAAATGCCACTCCGCGAGCCCACTTGATGCGCTCATGAAGTGACATTTGTTTTAAAGGCTTATTTAGCCGAACCAGTGGCTGCTTAATGCTCGTAAACTTCACCCTTAAAATGATGATTCTTTAGCTGCTTAGCAACTTTCTTGGAGCGATAGTAGTGGTCAGACGTCTGAACCAGACCAGAAGCCGCTGATAACGTTGAAATCTTTTTACCATGATACTTCTTGGTACTTGTCTTATAGTAGTCGCCGTAGCCCGCATTCTGATTCCAGAGTTTGATGTTAATCCAGTGGGCCTTTCGGGCAAAAATAGTGCTCCCAAATACCCAGCTTGAATGCTCCTTATGTTGATAGGGATAGGTACTGGTTGGGTGTAGGCTCGACTTTACCTTCACGTACCCACCCGCATGGGACGTATACTGCCAAGTCTTGGCGGTAAATTTCTGTGTATCGTACTTGCCATGTCCTATGTAATGATACCAAGTGTGCCGGTAACGCTTAGGAAAAGTGGTTAGGGACCGCGTCTTAGCGTGCACCGTCGTCGGTGTCGTGCCAACCATACCACCGATTGAGGCCGCAGCTAATAGTATTGCGACAAACAACGTCTTTTTTCTCATCATAAGACTCCTCCAGTTGATTCATCAGGTACATTCGTAGTATACACCAGCTAGCCATGAGGAGGCAGCATTGGCCGCTGATGCTTTAACACTGCTAATCTTGTTCATTAAATTGGTTGCAAACTTAATCTGCTTCGCTTATCGTTGTTCATAATAGGATTAATGCTAACTGAAAGGGAGGGCTTACCTTGAACTATCTCTTACTGCTTCGAGGCATTAACGTGGGCGGCAAGCATCGCGTTCCCATGGCAGACCTTCGAGCTCTGTTAACCGCTGGTGGTTTCACCGACGTTCGCTCATACATTAATAGTGGTAACTTATTCGTCACTAGCGACCAACCCGCAGCTGTTTGCGAGGCAACGGTGACTGAAATCTTGACGCGTAACTTCGACTTTCCCATCGATTTTCGCCTGCTCGCACAGCCGGACTTTTTAGCGGACTTGGCCCTCGCACCAGCTTGGTGGGGCGCCGATTCACAATTGCGACACAACGCCCTGTTCAAACTCAACACCTATGAACCACAATGGGACGACTGGCTCACCGCACACCAAACTACTGACTACGACCGGGTGCTGATTACACCGACCGTTATCTTTTGGACATCGACACTGAAGATTAATTTCAGTCGCTCATTTTATTCAAAAATTGCTGGGACCGCGTTTTACAAACAGACCAGTGCCCGAAACTACAACACGACCGTTAAACTCAAAAATTTACTGGAGGCCCCTCATGATTAAACCCGTTATTCACGATCAAACACGTCTAACACAGAAATCCACCCCCGCTACCAAGGCCGACGCTGCCACCGTAACGGACCTTTTAGACACTTTGAAAGCCAACAGTGATAACTGTGTGGGGATGGCCGCCAACATGATCGGCATCAACTTACGGATCATTGTGGTGGACATGGGCGTCTTTCCAGTCGCCATGGTCAACCCAACCATCACTAAGAAATCTGGCCCGTACGATACCCAGGAAGGTTGTCTATCCTTAACTGGCGAACGATCGGCCAAACGATTCCAAACGATCGATGTCACATTTGAGAATCAAAACTTCCAACGACAGCACCAGACCTTCACTGGCTTTGTGGCCCAAATCATTCAACACGAGATTGACCACTGCAACGGTGTCTTAATCTAGGCTGACTGTTGAAAAAGAGAAAAATCCCTGAAATTTGCTGAAATACTGACTAATCTGAAACTGCTGCCACACGTAAATTTGGTGTGACAGCAGTTTTTTTGATTTCTGTGGCTGAAACGTGCTTATGAAAGCAGCTGACTCCGCTTAACCCCGTTAGAACAAGATTTTAGGACCGGAATTCCTGTCCTAACGACGTTAATGCTCGCCAGCTAAGCACCCGCAATTGCACGCTTACTTTCCCCATAGCTGCATCCAGCCCCAGCCAATTAGACACACGTTAAAAATCATGAGCAGCGCCCACAACCACAGGTAATCCGTGACCAATACCGGGACGTGGAGCCACCACAAGAAGACTGACATCATTCCAATTACCACCATGTTAATGATTAATCCCAACATCTTAGCCAGCCGGCTTTTCGCCACGCTAGTTGCTAAGACGATAAATAGCATGCCGCCCACCAATAACACGTCCGGTTGCTCCCAGACCAAGTCCAGGCCCAGGCTGGTCTGCGCGGGTTCTAGCGAAATAATCAGTAGAAAGTACAGACACCCGACGACGTTGAGCAACGGCACAAATACGTACAGCTTCTGCATAGTCGTCACCTCTTCTGCTTCTACCTTGACTATAGAAAGCCACGCACGAGATGTAAACCTGAACGCTAGGACTTGGTTATTTGAGAAAACAAACCGCTTATGGATTGTGAATCCACTGCTGGTATACAAAAAGGAGCTGAGATAAAATCCCAACTCCTTATCTTATATCTAACTTTAGTTTGTTGAAACATGTGCTAGAAAGTAGCTAACTTCGTTCGTATTTTCGCTTGGATAATCCCCACTGGGGTATTTGATGATTGGTCGGCGAACGGCTAAAGAGCATCGAATTGGAGTCACCATCTTCCCAATGGTGACAGCTATAATTCGTTCCGTATTAATTTCAAGGCTAAATGATTGCCGCCAATCAAGAACGAGAATCAGCATACCTACCAGGGTATTAAAATGCAAGCTTTTTTATTTTACGGTATTAAAAAAGCACCTTACACAATCAACGTAAAGTGCCGCTAAAGCCTATTTAGTTGCGGTTCGACAAAGATTATCAATCCATTGAAAAAGTTCAGGCAAATCGTAGTCACCGCTGTGAGGTGTCGCCCACGGTAACCTAAAATCAACATCATAGCCTCGGTTGGCTAACTTCGTGGCTAAGATCATGGAGATTGCAAACGACGTATCCCGGTCAGCTGCTCCGTGCCGGATCCGCCAGTGAGGAGCCACGTGACTTTGCTTAGTCATCAGGTACGTGATGGGATTCACTGCAGCCACCAATAACGGATCAGCCAGCAACGCTGAAACCGTTGAATGGTCCTGTGAAAACTGAGTAAAGTGTCGGGCCGGTGTCAATCGATTGCCAAACAGGTCGTTTTCAGGATTGCTGAGATTCAAAGCATCAAAGGCGGGAACACTCTTCATCCGGGTAATGGCGTGTAAATAACGGGGCCAGTCGAGGCCAGTCACCATCTGATTAGTTACCGAAACGCCGGCATACTTAGTCACATCTGTTCCAGCGGCTAACGCTCGTTGCGCCGACATTAAAATTTCCCGTTCAATTGCTTGCTTGAAACTGCCCTCACCGGCGGCATCCAAGGTCAACGGATTACCAGCGACATCTCTGAGCCCCAAACCATTCAGATACAGTACAAATGCTGCTTTGAGCTCACGCGACAACACCTGCTCATCCGGCGAAAGTTGGCCGTGAATTGGCGTACAGATTCGCTGATTATTTTCGATGCGAACGCGCTGACGGTGCCACTGGTTGATACCGTTGAATTGCCACTCATAAGCGGCATCGGCGTGTGCCAAATTGTGGACCGGACAGTACGCTGAAACTGCAAAAATATCGTCCGTGGCCGGAGCCGCCCCGATTTCTTGCAAGGGGGTCTCAAAGAAATCAGCGTTACCGCTGGCCCCCATCAATACTGAGGTTGCCCCACCCGCACTGGTACCGTTGGTGATGATGCGGTCAGGATTGCCTGGAAGCCACCCTGCATTGTATTTCACGTAGCGCACGGCAGCCTTCATATCCACAATAAAAGCCGGGGCCTTACCCAAATATTCGTTCTGTAAATTCTGCGTTGTCCGCCCGCGCAAGCCAGCTGAGACAACGACGTAGCCCCGTTTCAGAGCTTGAAGGATAGTGGTACTTCCACTAAAAGGTGCTGGGTTTCCTGGAAAGTCCCGCGGTCCGGGTAAATACCCCCCGACCGTATTGGGCATGAAGATAGGCGCCGTGACCCGCGTATAGCCGTTAATTGTCTGACCGTTAAAGTAGCCTTCTGGTACAAAAACGTTGAGCTTCTGACAGTCATCAACTGGTTGTGCCACGTAGGTTAGGTCCTTAAAGGCGCGGTAAGTCACCCGGGTCGTCCCCACGGTCGCCGTTGCTGGGTCATAAATCTTTTCATTAAACCGTAGTGGATCCGTCATCATCATT
Source organism: Levilactobacillus tongjiangensis (assembly GCF_003946345.1). GTDB lineage: Bacteria > Bacillota > Bacilli > Lactobacillales > Lactobacillaceae > Levilactobacillus > Levilactobacillus tongjiangensis. The sequence goes on along the minus strand of NZ_RHNY01000004.1, from coordinate 172,514 downwards.
CCTCCGTTTCAGTTTGTTGGTTAACCTTACTGTAGTGGAAAAACCCAAGTCGTGCAATTGATTTACCAGTCGACATAACCGTCACGACCTCCAAGTGGGGCAATCGTTAGCTGACTACCCACCGCGTGAATATACCGTCATTCACTATCCCGGCAATCCAAAAACGGCTTGTGAATTTACCGAGTCATTTCCGTTGTTGTAAGCGCAACCATCAGTTAGAATGAGGGGAGCAAAATTTCACAAATACATAAATATCGAGATTTTAGTTAATCCATGAAAGCGAGCGATAACCATGCAGAATTTGTCCCGCCATATTTCATTTCCTCGCCTTTTAATTCTGGGCGCTTCCAGCGTTATTGGGAGCAGCTGGATTTACACGAACGGTATCTTTTTTGATAAATACGGGGCTGGGGGCGAAATTTTCGGCTTTGTGCTGGCCACCTTTATCACGGTGTTAGCCTCCCTCTCCTTCGCTGAACTCTCCTCAATTTTCCCTCGAAGTGGTGGTCCAGTTGTATATAGTTACCTCGCGTTTGGCAAACGATTGGGGTTTGCGACAGGCTGGGCAATTCTAGGGGCCTATCTGAGTGCCCTCTCCTTCTACGTAACGGCCAGCAGCATGTTGCTGGCAACGTTGGTCCCCCAGATATCGGCGGGACCTGGCTACACAATCGCTGGCGCCCATGTGTCACTGATGGAGCTGGCAATTGGTGTGGCCTTCACGCTCTTAATTTTCGCGCTAAATGTCCGGGGCACCAAATTGACGGCGGGCGTACAGGCGGTCCTGTTCATTGGCCTGGTCATCTTAGGTGGTGCCTTGGTGGTCACTGGCTTTACCCAAGGGAGTGTCCACAATTTTTGGCCTGCGTTTAGTACCGGAACGGACCCTTGGGCCAACGTGATTCGTTTTGTGCTTCCGGCCATGACATTTCTGACCGGTTGGGAAGTCGTCACGATTCTGGCAGAGGAAGCGGCCATGCCACCCCGCAAGATTGGGAAAGCGGTCGTGGGCGCCATTTTACTAGCAGCAAGCTACTACATTGTGGTGTTGCTGGCGAGTGCCTGGGTCTATCCTTGGCAGAAAACGGCCAAATTTAGTATGGGCTCCATCAAGGCGTATACGGAGGCTGGGTTCCCCCTGCTGGGAACGGCGGCGTATCTGATTGCCTTCTTGGGATTGCTAACGAGCTTCATTGGGCTGTTTACAGCGGCCCCAAGGTTGATTCTTTCATTGTCTCGGGCAGGACTGTTGCCGCAACAGTTTGCCAAGATTAATGAAAAACACAATACACCGGTAAACGCGACGATTTTAGTCCTGGTTTTTGCGGTTGGCTTCGGCTGGCTGGGTAAGGGTGCCATGACTTACTTCTTGGACTTAGGTGGCTTCTTCGTAGCAATGGCTTGGGCCATCACTGCAATGGCTCTGTGGCGGATTCGCCGAGATTACCCAACCCTCCAAGGGGGCTTTCGACTAAAGCGACTCTGGCCAAGTATGTTGGGCGGACTATTAGCGGTGACCATTGCCATCGGCACGCTATATCCCAAGTCACCGGTCGCCTTAGCCTGGCCAACGGAATACATTATGTTGGCTGTGTGGATTGGGCTGGGATTGCTGTTTTACTGGTTGGGACGCAAAGAACATCAGCCTGCCGATACGGCGTTGCACCATTTATTGGGTGATGAAGAATTTAAGCGATTGCGGGACGTGGAGAAAAAATAATAAGATTATTTACTCCATAATTTGAACCTGGTTCGTTAATTAGATACTTATCCTTCGACGTAAAAACAAGATTCCGTTTTTATTCAAAAACAGTATCTTGTTCTTTTACTTTTCATAAAGCCATAGGTTCAGTCAAGTCACTGTTCAATCAAATCTAATACTTGTTTTCTAACATAATCATGATTGAACCAAAAGCTTTGGGTTGTCATCCAATTATCAGAGAAAAGTTTTGTATTATTTGGCCGATTCTTCCAAATAATTGCACTAGGTAACTCATCACTAGATTTGCCATTCACTGAATAATCTGATTTTTGAGCGTGTGGTCTGACGTGACAAATTTTTCGTTGCGATGCCTTCTGTCCAAGTTTAACGAAATTGTTATTAACAACATACCCGGAATTTGCAGTGCTACTCTTAACAGCTTCTAAAGTCACACCATGTTTAATTTTACTAACTGTATCTTCCCAAACCTCTCTAATATCACCATTCAAGTCAGAATATGGGACATTAAAAAATCTAAATCCTTGAAATAATTCAGCACCGTCAACCATTTGAAATACGATAAATAGAAATTTTGAATCTAGTAAGAACTTATGCCAATCTGCCATTTCTGAATCTCTTGTTTCATCCCAACTTTGTTGTGCTAAATTCTTGAAACGAAACGGTGCAAAACTCATGCTTTCTTTATTCCTACCTTTCTCATCAAATCTGACAGTTTTTGGAACAATGCCTGCCTTCTCAAACTCAGCAACTTTAACTGAGTTTGTATCAAATCTAACTTTTAAGGAAAGTCCAAGCATTCTCGCTGCTAATACTGCATGTTTTGACTTTGCAGTTGACTTTACATCAAACTTTTTCTCCAGTTTCTTAACTGACCAACCAATCCATGGTTTTAGCATCTCCCCTACTTGATTTTCAATTGAGCCCTTCTTTATTTCGAATTTTCCTTTGAAGATACTTTCCGTCTTCTTATCTCCCAAAATATTTTGACGCAGTAAATTAGTCATAAAACTTCTCTTTAAAGAAAAGGCACGCTGCTTTGCTGGCACGTCTGAATATGGCTGAACACGCTCATTAGTCCCTTTTTTTCCTTTCGTACATGCAGCTAAATAGTCCGTAGCGCTCTCGCTCAAAAGCTCTGCATGACCTTCCAACACATATTTTTGAATAGTATGCCAATCATTTTTAATGACAGCGAAATCATCACTATTTTTCTGTATTTCAAAAAGCACTGTGTCTTTAAAGTTCCACTCGCTTTTAGAAATCCCAGATTTATATTCGTAGAATCCAAGTTCAATGACTGAATTTTTTTCTAAGAAGTGGGAAGTTTCAAACTTCTCATTGGCTAAATTTTCATAATTGATAATGTTTAGAACTAGACGTTCCTTAGCAGAATACTTGGCACCACCAGTTTTGTTTTTCGATTTTAGTTGTTTAAATGGCGTTGCCTTCAGTTCAACATCAGCCTCTTTTAAATCCCTTTCGGACGCTGAATCCTTTTCTTTTCCAAACCAATGTTCAAACACATCACCGGCTAATGATTTTGACTTTAAACTAATCCCATCAGCAATATCGCCGAATCGTTTTCCTCTAATATCTAGGGCACGATTATGTACTTCTTCTTTTGTTTTATATTGTTTTTTCATTACCTCTATTTCATCTCCTAACGAAATTTTGCAAAGTAAATAACCAATTCAACACAATAATCTAAATTCTTCAAAACATCTTTCTCCCAAAAATGAACTGGTAACCACCCCTGTTCACGAAGTTGCTGGTCATCACGAGTATCCCTGGCCATGTTTTCTTCAATCTTTTTAATCCAATACTCTCGATTCCGTTTGAGCCGTTGCTTACGTTTCGGCCAATCCTTACCATGCCAAAATTCGCCATCTACAAATACAGCAATTTTCTTACCGGTTATTGCTATATCTGGTGACCCTGGTAGCTCTTTGTAATTCCGATGGTAGCGAAAACCATGATGCCATAAAGCTTTTGCTAGGATAACTTCTGCTTTACCACCTTTCAGGTGGACATGACTCATTCGCTTGGAGGTTGCTGCTGTCGTGTCATAATTCTTTGGATGTTTCACATTGATCAGTCCTTAGTGCTTGATCTTTTTCATCTTTTTCGCTATAATCATTCTTATTGCTATTCTACTGCCAAATTTAAAATGAATTTATGTATTACGAACATAAGTTCTTGATCGTTTTGAAAAAAAGTGTATACTAATTCTATTGAAACTAAACTTAAGGGGAGGAATCCATTCATGCAAAAACGTGTTGCTGAATTATTTGCCGGTGTCGGAGGATTTCGTGTCGGTCTAGACAAACTGAATAGTGGATGGAGCTTCGTTTACGCAAATCAATGGGAACCTGGCAAAAAACACCAGTATGCCTTTGATTGCTATTCCCGCCATTTTGGAACAACCGAGAAGCTTTCAAACGAAGATATCAATCAAGTAGACAAAACTGAAATTCCAGATATGGATTTACTTGTGGGTGGATTTCCTTGCCAAGATTATTCCGTCGCTCACTCAGGAGCAAAAGGTATCCAAGGAAAAAAAGGTGTGCTCTGGTGGGATATTCGAGATACGATTGAAGCGAAACGCCCAGCCTTTGTGCTTCTTGAAAATGTCGATCGGTTACTCTCCTCACCCGGAAAGGCCCACCGTGGTCGCGACTTTGGGATGATTCTCTATACATTGAATCAACTGGGTTATGGTGCTCAGTGGCGTGTTATCAACGCCGCAGAGTATGGTTTCCCTCAACGGCGCCGTCGAGTCTTCATCTTTGCCTACCGTCAAGATACAAATTACTTCAACACCATCGACAGTGCTATCAATTTAAAAGAGGCTTTGCTGGAGCACAGTGTGTACAACGAAGCTTTACCAATAAACAAAGCTCTTCACTTAGAAAATGAGACAACTCTTGATGGGTACATCGACATCGTTGATTTCTCAGATACCTTCTCATTTCATTTTGAAAATACGGGTATCATGCACAACGAAGATGTGTTCACAGGTAAGTACACTCCTAAGTACACGGGCACGTCTACTGTCCTCAATGACATTGTTTTAGACCACATTGATGATGACACATTATTCATTGACAGCACTCCTGGCCGTCGTGAAAAATTCGAGTATTTGAAAGGTGCAAAAAAAGAAGAGCGGACCAGTTCAACTGGCTTTTCTTATTATTACTCCGAAGGTGGAATGGCCTTTCCTGACCCACTCAGTAAGCCAGGTAGAACCATGCTCACCTCAGAACATTCCGTCAACCGAAGTACGCACGTTATCCAGGACAAAGAGACCGGAAAACTGCGTCTCCTAAGTCCTTTGGAATGCGAACGCCTGCAAACCTTCCCTGATAATTGGACGGAAGGGATGCCTAAGAGTTCTCGTTACTTCATGATGGGTAACGCATTGGTCTGTGGTTTGGTCACTGAGCTTGGCAAAGGCATCGATAAAATCATTGCCAATGAAGACGAAAACAACAACCAACATGTTCAAGTAAATGCGGATAGCATCACTCACTAATACAACAGCCTCATGACTACATTCATTTAATAATAGTCGTGAGGTTGTTTTTTGTTGCTAATTTGGTAGTAAGTCCCTTACTTGTTGATACATATACGTTGGGTTTAACCAAAAAGCCTGCTTTGTCATATACTCATCACTCAATTGATCCATCATATTTTCAGGTTTATTAATCCAATGCGCAGGGGTCGGTAATCTATCAGAATGGGCATTATCAACGTATGAAGAGACCTGTGCATCTGGTCTAACATGCAGAACCGTTCCATCTGACATCTCTGGAAGATTGTTGGACACTTGAAAACCTTTTTTATCATTGGTCTTTTTATAGGTTAATTCGACTCCATCCCGTAAAGCAATTCTAGTTTGATCCCAGGTAGACTGGATAGGCCCATCCAAGTCGGTTAATGGCACCTGCCAAAACTTGGCGCCCCTGAACACTTGATTCTCACCAACTTGTTGAAAAATAACCAATAAAAATTTTGTGTCGAACAAGTACCCACGCAAACGCGACTTCTTCCAGCATTCATCCATTAACTCCTCAAAATCGAAGTAATGCTGGACTTTAAAACCTTCTTTTGTTTGTGCATATTTTTTTGCCTGTCGGTCCTTGACAGTCATTGTTTTTACAATAATATTGGCTTTTTGAAATTCCTCAGAATTTTCAATATCAGCACCCAAATTCAGCATTTTTCTTGCCAACGTTGGATTCGTAGATTTAGCATTTTTCTTCGGAATTTCGACGTGCAATTCCTCAGCTATATTTCTTCGAGTTCTGCCGATAAAGGGCCTAAACATATCCAACACGACTTCTTCAAAAGTCTTAGCTGAATCCCCTTTTAGAATTGGTTCAAATTTTTCACCAAAGAACTGATGCACGATTACATTGAAATATTTTTGTGACAAGGCAATTCTTGGATTAGTCTTCTTAGCAACAACTTCTAAGTAGTTCAGCCCACGTAACTTAGACCGAACCTGTTCTGTTTTATAGTCATCTTGATGTTGACTATAAACTTGCTTAATGTATTCCCATTCCGACTGTAGCTGTACTTTGTCATTATTAGAAAATTTAAAAAACTTATATCCTTGGAAGATAAAATTCCCGTAATCGATTGCAGCTACTGGCTTACTAGCATCATAGAAATAGTAAACAAACAGTAAGCTCTTCGCCTTACCCCAAAAATGAGAGTTCTCAAATTTTTCATCAATGATATTTTTTGGCGATACTGCAGTAATCGTAAGTCTTTCTTTAGCGGCATAATGCGGTTTAACTTTGGTATGCTTTAATCCAGTTGTCTTAAGTTCCACGGGTTCTCCATCAACCTGCAGATCCGGATTCTGATCAGAATTTGCTGCGTAACCTAATACGGATTCCTCAATAATATCCCCTGCAATACCGTTAATTCTAGTTTTATCTTTCGCTCTTTCAAGCACACCGTTTTTATCAATTTCTGAAAGCTTTTTTCCTTTACAGGCATCCAAGATTCTTTTAATCTCAAAACTGGTAAAAATGTGATTATCCACGAGCATCCTCCCCCTTAATCATTATAAGTATAATTTTAACGCTTTCTTTGCCAGAAATGACGATATCTACTATTTTATCTGAGAGATACACCCATGTCGATTCATTAATATTTAACCTGCTAAGGTACTATTTTAATTTAAAAGCAAAAACATGTATAAAGTTAACAATTTGTCGGCAACTAAATATCTGTTAAAATCGATTTAAACTAATCATCAACTAAAAAGGAGCCCACCAACCATGTCCCCCATCCCCACCTATCTAACCGAAAAAGTCGCCCCAGAACACCAAGCCCAACTAACCGAGCTCTATCACCTGATTCAAGCGCTACTCCCCACTGCTACCGAACGGCTCGGCTACGGCATGCCCGCTTTCTACGTCAACGGCAAACCGGTCATTTACTTTGCCGCCGCTAAACATCACCTGGGCCTCTACCCCACAGCATCCCCCATCGCCCACTTTGCCGATGAGTTAGCGGCCTATCACACGTCTAAGGGTGCCATTCAACTTCCTTACGACCAACCGCTCCCCACTGACCTGATTACCGAAATCGTTAACTTTCGCGTTCATGAAATCACTGATTGATCAAAAAAAGCACTAGTCAGACTCCTCATTCGAGTCTGGCTAGTGCTTTTGAATTTCTAAGTTAATCTTCGCTACCCATTAACCGGCCAGCAAATGCCGCCAAGATAGCCCCGACTTCTGGTGCCAGAATGTACAACCACAGGTGTGACAGCGCACTCCCACCAGCGAAAATAGCTGGTCCAAATGACCGCGCTGGATTCAATGAGCCACCAGTCAGGTTCAGGGCCACAATGATCAAGAACGCCAGCGTCACCCCAATCGTGACACCCGCAAAATCACCATTACCATGCCGGTCACTCGTAACGTTCAAGATTACCAATAAGAATAAGAAGGTCACCAACGTTTCAACTAAGAAAGCCAATCCGGTTGAAATCTTTGGAAAGTCCGTTTGGCCCAATTGATTCGTTGCCAGACCCAGGCCACCAACGAAAAGCTTGATGAACGCTGAGGCCACCGTCGCCCCCAACACTTGAGCTACCACGTAACCCAGAGCATCCTTGGCGCCAATTCGCCGGTTGATCAACATTGCCGTCGTCACAGCCGGGTTGAAATGTCCGCCAGAAATGCCACCGAATGCGTACGCAGATACCGTGATAGCTAACCCAAAGGCAAGTCCAATCGTTAAGGTACTACCCGCCGCAACGGTGACTGCGCCAGTTCCTAAGAAAACCAGCATAAATGTTCCGAAAAACTCTGCAGTATATTTCTGCATAATAATTCCTCCATTTCCAAATCCTTATAATTAAATTAATTATAAGACACTTCAGCCATTTCCGGTACCCAAACGCTATCGAAACGGTGTGGCTCCACAACTTTTTTGGCAACGGGCGCAACCAAAAATGAGAGTGAGACAAAAGGCCTTAGCCAATGAGCATTAACGTCGATAGACGGACAATCCCGGTCCTGGATTGTTTGTTTATCGGGGTTAAGCGGAGTTGACTGCCTTTTGGCGCACGTTTCGACCATGTATGTTCGGAGCACAAAAAGGGGTTGAGACTTTTGTCCCAACCCAATAAACTTTACATTTTAATCATTAGGCGACCCATCGTCCACAGCATTAATGCCTTTCACCAAGGCTGTGATAGCCGCTGTGATACCCCGTACCACTTCAGACAACGCCATTGATGGCATGCCGGGCTTATCAATCACCTGACTCGGCAGATAGGGAATGTGCATGAAACCCGCCGCCAACCACGGAAACTCCTTGGCCCGTTGGTACTGCACCTGATACATCAAGTGGTTGCAAACGAACGTCCCCGCCGTCGTTGAGACAGCAGCGGGCACCCCCACCTCGTGCATGGCGTCAACCATTTCCTTTACCGGTAATTGCGTGAAATACGCCGTGGGACCTTCTGGTTGAATTGGTTCATCCACCGGCTGTAGCCCCGCATTATCCGTGACCCGCGCGTCATTCAGATTAATCGCCACCAGTTCTGGCGTGATAGCCGACCGACCACCTGCCTGACCAATGCTCAACACCACATCGGGTTGCTCATCCAAAATCGCCTGGCGAACTAGTGCCGCACTCCGAACAAAGATGGTCGGCACCGTCACCTTTACGATTTCTGCGTCAGCAATCGTGTCCGGTAGTCGCTTGACCGCCTCAATGGAGGGATTCGTCGACTCACCGTTAAAGGGATCAAACCCAGTCACTAATATTTTCATGCTGTTGGCCTCCTAAATCCTTGGATTTAAGAGCCATTATACAGGACAAATCACTCTTCCACTGCGTCAACGACCACTAAGAAGGCACTAAAGTCGGCCGACTGCTCAACCCCCTGCGTGCTCTCTAACAAGTGTGGGACGAAGACACCAGCGTGCATCAATTCATCGCCAAAGTAGATGTGTTGCCCACCATTGAGACGATACCGTTGATCTGGTGCCAACCCCCGCAGGTAAAGGCGTGTGTAAGCCGGGTTAGGATGATTGAGAATTTGATAACGTGCCGCAATGGCGTGTCGTTGATCCTCACTCACGACCTGCCAACTACCCACGTTGCCATCCCCATTAAATGGGTTGTCAATACGATAGAATTTTCCTTGCTGGAACAACTCTCGGTGGGCCTTGTAGAACGTGACTTGCTGCTTGATGGCTGCCTTTTCATCGGCAGAGCATTTGGTCACATCCAGCTCATACCCCAAGTCGCCAAAGTAAGCCACCGCCGCCCGAGTCTCAATCGGTGTGATTCGCCCAGTCTGATCATTCGGAACCGCCGACACGTGGGCCCCCATCATTGCCTGCGGATAACCGTAGGACGTGCCAAATTGAATTTTCAACCGTTCGACGGCATCCGTATCATCACTTGTCCAGGCTTGTGGCGCGTACGCCATCATCCCCAGGTCAAAGCGACCACCACCGGAAGCACAGGATTCAAACAGGACCGTTGGGTAGGCCGCAATCAACCGCGCATACAGGTCGTAAACACCTAACATATAGCGGTGAAGGAATTCTCCCTGCTGATCAGCCGGTAAAGTTGGACTGTAGGCCTCCGTAATGTTCCGGTTCATATCCCATTTGATGTAGTCCAAGTGGGCCGTTTCGATCAACCCGCTGATTTTACCGTAGAGGAAGTCCACGACATCTGGGTTGGCCATATCCAGGACAAATTGGTTCCGCCCCGGCGTCATCTGTCGCTTAGGCGTCTTAATCGTCCATTCCGGATGGGTCCGGTATAGCTGACTGTCGATGGAAATCATTTCCGGTTCAAACCAAAGACCAAACTGCATCTTCAAACCGTGAACCCGTTCAGCCAGGTGCGCCATGCCGTTAGGTAGTTTCTCTTGGTAAACGTCCCAGTCACCCAACGAGGTCGTATCGTCATCTCGATGACCGAACCAACCGTCATCGAGGACAAACATTTCAATTCCCAACTTGTGAGCATCCTCAGCAATGGCGACCAATTTATCCTCATTAAAATCAAAGTAGGTACCCTCCCAGTTATTGACCAACACGGGACGCTGCTGTTGGGCAAAGTGGGGGTTGACCAGGTGATGCTGGTAAAAATCCCCCATCTGCTGACTCAATTGATTCAACCCGTCTCCCGTGTAACTCAATACGGCTTCTGGTGTCTGGAAGGACTGACCCGCTGGCAACTGCCAGTCAAATTCCGTTGGGTTGATACCAACCAGAACTCTTGCCGTGTTAAACGCATCGACTTCCACTTGATCCAAAAAGTTCCCAGAGTAGACCAGATTGAAACCTATGGCTGCCCCCTGATCATCCGTGGTTTGTGGTCGGGCCAGGATCATGGCTGGATTCTGCTGGTGACTGGAAGCCCCCCGCAGGCTCCCGACGCTTTGAATACCGCTTCGCAACGGGGTTCGGACTAAATGACGTTCCCGTGTCCAGGTTCCGGAGAACTGAAGTAGGTCATAATCGGCATCAGGTAAATCTAGCTGAGTACTCAACGCCCGGTCTAACTTAACCGTCGCTTGACCTTGATTCTGAAATTTCGCGCTCCGGACAATCACATCTTGATGCGGAAAGACCGCATAGCTCAACTCCAGCACAACTTGCGTCACAGCATCTACCAGTGAGATCACCAGGGTCTGGGCATCGTCATGTTCATCATCGAACGTCGATGGCAATCCCTTCAGTCGAGATTTCCCATCAACAATCCGAAAATCCTGGTAACTGAATTCACTGATCCGACTCCCATCTGGTTCCGTGATTTGAAAGGCGGGGTCCCGGTAATCACCCTTACCCAGACTCGCGAACTCCTGCTTCAACGTTTCTGGCTGAAAGTCGGGCGTATCCAACCGCCAAGCTGGCATCGCTTCATGGTGTTCTCGAACCATTAATTCGGGATACGTCGTCTGATCATGTAACCGCGGCCCATAATAAAGCTGACCCAATTCGCCGTTGGCGATGACGTGGAATATGTAGCTGCTGTGATCCGTTTGTAAGTGAAATTGTTGGTGATTTACGATGATTGACATCTGAACCACTCCCTTCTTAAATTACCTATATGCCCATCGTAGCACAGATTGTAAGCGCTGACAGCAGATAGATAGCTCTCATTAGATACCCTATAAACTTTAGTGGAACTAAAGTTGACTATCCAGTTAGGTAGTTCCCAGTTAAGATCCCGCCAAATAGAATCAGTTAGCCAGATTGTCGTCAACCAGTCAGACAGTTATCAGAACAGAGATTGTCTGGTCTGCTATTCAATTGCCAAAGAGTCTATTTTTTACTACCCTTCTAAACATTTCACCTAGTAGGTAGATTACCCCTATTACAATCTTGCCAGAATGTGTTACAATTCAATTGAGGTGTGTAACAGGTATACCATAAAATCACTTCCGATCGAAATTTTCAGTGCACGAAAGTTTTGGATCATCCATCACAGTTTTAAAAATTACATAACGGGGAATGACAACTATGCTCACGAATACTTTTTCCAATCGCAACTGGCGGCGTATATTTTTGCTGATTGCTAGCGTGTTACTGGCCCTCTTTGTCGGCCACACACAGGCTAGTGCCAGCACCGTCTCAGTCAACGGTCTTGGCGCTGCGGACGCCACCATCACGAACGACCAGGGCGTCACACAATCCACGACTAGTAACCTCGACAAGTACAGTGCCTACCAAGTTCATTACAAATGGTCGATCAACGATGCGACTAAACTTGCTAACGGTGATACAGCAACGGTCTCCTTGCCAGCCAACGTTGCCTCTAGCTACGACTACTCATTCGATTTGACCGATGCTAAGTCCCAGGCTAAGATTGGGACCTTTACTATTCAAAAAGGGAGTCAAACGGGGACCATCACGTTTAACGACTACCTCGTTACCCACAATACTGGCCGCCAAGGTACTTTACAGCTCGCCGCAAATGGGAAGCACGTCAATACTGACAATACTAATTGGTTCATCAACAAGGTCGGCTGGCTCACGAACACGACGATCAAAGATGGCCACCCAACGACGGCCAACTGGAATATCGCCTTCAACCCCGACAACAAGGACTTAACGAATGTTACGCTAACTGATACCTTGGGCAGCGACCAGACTTATGTTCCGGGTTCTGTCAAAGTCGATGGCAACATCCCAGCACCTGACGTCACGGTCAGTGGCAACACGATTACCATGAAATTTGGCCACATCGATAAGAAGGTCAACTTGAACTACCAGACCAGCATTACCGGTGTTCCCAACGACAGTCACTGGTCTAACGCGGCCACATTGACCGCTACGAACGGTAGCGTGGCGTTGAACAAAACCGTCCACGGTACGATTGCTTGGGGTGGTAACGGTGAAGGCAACGGCGACGAACAAGCCGCTCAAGGTGCCGTCACACTAATCAAAACGGACCAATGGGGCTGCAAACATTTAGCCAACGCCCACTTCAACCTTTACACAGCAGCTGGCAAGCTCGTTAAGAGTGACGTCACGACTGACTACCGTGGTGAACTCACGGTTGGTAACCTGAAGTATGGCAGTTACTACTTTGTTGAAACCAAGGCCCCACGCGGCTATCGGCTCTCTAGCCGTCACCTTACCTTCACCCTGAACGATAAGATGCCTGCCGCCAAGCTCCAAGTACCCAATGCTAAGAAGTCTTGGGGCTACTGCCCTTCATTCCATAAGGTCCAGATTCAATTTGTCTGGTATCACTGTGTCACCTGGCAATGGTGCCTGTGGTAAAACGACCCGCTACTCTTACTAACGAAATCCAGCGGTCATTTGTCACCTTAATTTTTATAAAATAACGCAAAAGATGAGTGACTCCTCTTGGGGTCACCCATTTTTTGCGAGCATTAAATAGTCACGAAATGATTCCCATGGACAAGTTGCCCACTAAATGCTAAGCTGATTCTCGACTTAAATCGCTCAACGACAGCCATTGAGTTGGCTGGAGAGTATAAAACATTTGGATGGCGACTCAACTACCGCCTCTTTAGTTTTCTACAACTATAAGAAAGGACGCGACATAATGGCACTCACCAATATTAATTTAGGCAGCGAGTTGGGGCTAGAAATCCTGCATCAACGCTGGTACGCACTTATTTTGTACCAACTCGACGCGCAACCGACTGACTTCATGGAACTGCGTCGCACCGTGCGTGGAATCTCTACGTTTAACCTGCTCCTCCGGTTAAAGAAACTGACGGAATGGGGCTTGATTGAAACCATTCCTGACGATGACTACAGTTACCGTCTAACAATCAGTGGCGTCATGTTTCATCAAATCCTGACGTCCCTAGAGAACTGGGGAAATACGACCCTCCGTCACGAATTGAAGATTTAAGCCCCGTCTCCGAATTGAAACTACCGCCACAGGAGGCTTCTATGCATAATTACGTAACACTATCAGGAAAAAACTTGCGAACTGGTTTGCGGGAAAGTCATGACATTTTGCTCACCGATTTAGTCCATGTCGTCGATCGGCGTGAAATCACTTACCTAACTCTCAAGAGTACTCGCATGGGCATCATCCGTAACGACACCTACCAAGCCACCAAAATGGCGATGGGTCAGCGTGACTTTGCCTACTTTCTAGATGAGACCAACCTGACCTTCGCACTCTACATCACTTCCGCCAACGTTCAAGCATTAAAGACGCTCTTAGCCTATGCGCGGCAACACCAGTTAATGTCAAAGTAACGTCGTCGACACACTAATTGGACTACCTCAAAACGAGGTGGCCTTTTTTATTTGAAAATTAATGAAAGCAAGTTGTTATTAGCCTTGTAATGACTAAATATTAGGATATTCACCATTGTGTATCGATTTGGTATGGTTCGCGTACAGGTTTGATGAAGCCGCCCATATCATGGTTCAAGTCAGGTATGATGATATTTGAAACGAGAAATGAAAACATATCTCCTAACGTGAAAGGTAGGAATTTTCATGAAAACTAGACAACGTACCTGGACTAAGCGGGCGGCCGCCATTCTCTCATTAGTCGCCGTCACCCTTCCCATGGCAACTAACGTGGCACATGCCAGTACCGCAGCACAATTGGCGCCACAACGGGCCGTGTACGGCTACTTTATGGATACATATAAGCAAAACGTGTCGACCTACAGAACGGCATCCAACAATCCGATGATTGGGATGCTGTCCGAATTTTCTAACTACTATGCAGATGGAAAAAATCTCGACAAAGCCTTGATGAAGGAAAACATTGATAAATCTGCTAAGATCACGCAAACGCGGACCCCTGCTGAAGAGGAACGGTCATACTTAACTGACCGGCGGGACCTCCGCTACTGTGTTATCAATGCTCTTGGCCCTTACGCGCCAGCATTCATAAAAAACGCAAACGCCCAAACACCTTTCCACTCGATGCCAAGCACCCCTGATCCAGTCAACAAAAAACACGAACGTGTTACTTGGGCTGATGAAAACTCTAAGTTGGGACCTATCGTGGCCTTCATGAATCACAATTCTTATACGGCGTACTCCAATACTGGGACTGTCAAAAGTGTCATTCGATACCAACGCCCTTACCGTTGGAGTACCGAAGTTAAACCCTTACCAGCGCTCACAAAAATTATGGCCGCTGCTCCCGCAACTGATTTTGATTTTGCCAGTGGTCACACCACGACTGGCTTTGAAGACGGACTATCATTAGCTTACGCTTTCCCAGAAAGATTCCAGGAACTCCTCACTCGTTCCTCAGAGATTGGCCTTGATCGCGTCATTGCTGGTCGCCATTCCCCGCTTGCTGTTATGGGTGGTCGCATGGCGGGAACGGCTGTCGTTGCCTCAGCTTTGAATAACCCCAGCAATAAAGATATGATGAAGAAGGCTTACGATGCCGCTCATTCCGACGCTTTACTGGGTAGCAAAGATTCATCAGCCCATGATGACTTTGCTGATTACTAAAAGAACCGGGAGGACTATCGTCGTCGGATGACCTATGGCTTCAAACAAATTGGCAATCCTAATGTCGATATGCACGTTCCCAAGGGGGCTGAAGCCTTACTTTCAACCCGACTTCCTTACTTGACTGACACCCAACGCCGTGACGTCCTATTCACGACTGGAATGCCTTCTGGTTATCCGTTGATGGACGATGCTGAAGGCTGGGGACGTCTGGATCTATTCTCAGCAACCAACGGTTATGGTAAATTCAATGATGCCGTTACGGTTAAGATGGACGCCGCCAAAGGCAGTTTCAATGCCCGAGACAACTGGCGCAATGATATTTCCGGTAAAGGTTCATTGGTCAAGGCTGGAAGTGGTTTACTTCAATTAAGCGGTGACAACACTTACGCCGGTGGCGCGACCGTCAAAGGTGGGACGTTACAACTAGCCTCCACCACTGCCACTGGTAAGGGGAACGTTCAGGTCAAACGTGGCTCGCTCCAACTGAGCACTCAAAAAGTTACCGTCAAGGGACGCTACCAACAAGCTAAGAGTGGCCAATTATCCGTAGCGAAGAACGCCCGTTTAACCGTTAAGAAAGACGCTAAGTTAACCGGTACGTTGAAGTTAACTGCTGGCAATTTGAAGAACGGTGCCAAGATCATGACTTTCCGTAGCCACAAGGGTAAGTTTACCCACATCACTGGCTTACCAAAGGGCTGGCACGTTGTTTACACCAAGCATGCTGTTAAGTTAGTAAAATAGTTCACTTCAAAAGATCCAACGGTTCACTTCAAAAAGTGAGCCGCTGGGTCTTTTAACTTTCAGATTAGCGCTTACATTAATAACCAATTATTAGCAGACGTTTATGTTGTCTGGCATGTATCAATTGTGTGTGATTACTGTACAGGTTTGATTAACCATACTGACAACCTTCTTGTCTTCCCTTATGATAGATAAGCACCCGAAATTTAAAGCTTCACCAATTTGAAAGGTAGGTATTTTCATGAAGATCAGACAACGGACTTGGACCAAACGCGCAGCTGCAATTTTATCATTGGTAGCTGTGACGCTGCCAATGGCAACGAACGTGGCACAAGCCAGCTCGTCAAAGGATTTAGCGCCCCATCGTGCCGAATACGGCTACTTCATTGATACATATAAACAAAATATTTCCACTTACAAGACAGCATCCAATAACCCAATGGTAGGAATGCTCTCAAGTTTCTCGAACTACTACGCTAATGGCAAGAATCTGGAAAAGGCCTTGATGAAGGAAAACATCGACAAGGCCGCTAAAATTACCCAGACGCGGACGCCGGCTGAAGCCGAACGGTCCTACTTAACGGACTGGCGAGACCTTCGTTACAGCGTTATCAACGGTTTGGGGCCTTACTCATCAGCCTTCATCAAGAACGCAGATGCCAAGACTGATTTCACGTCAATGCCTTCAACGCCCGATCCTGCCCACCGTCCTTGGGGCCACACACCATGGGCTTCTGAAGATTCAAGATTAGGACCTATCGTGTCTCTGTTGAATCACAACTCCTACACCGCTTATTCTGGAACCGGTGTGATCAAGGACGTCGTTAAATACAAGCGTCCTTACCGTCAGAGTAGTGAAGTTAAGCCATTACCAGCATTGGTCAACGTGATGGCTGCTGCGCCAGAAAACGACTACGACTTTGCCAGTGGCCACACGACCGCCGGCTTTGAAGACGGGTTGAACTTGGCTTACGTTGTTCCAGAACGTTTCCAACAAATGATCACCCGTTCCTCTGAAGTTGGTCTTGACCGGATCATTGCTGGCCGTCACACGCCATTAGCTGTTATGGGTGGTCGGATGGCTGGTACAGCCGTTACCGCCAGTGCTCTGAGCAATCCTAGCAACCAAGACATGATGAAGAAAGCCTACGACGCTGCTCACTCTGATGCCCTCTTAGGCAGCAAGGACACGACGACTCAAGATGACTTTGGTGACTACGCAACCAACCGTGACAACTACCGTTACCGGATGACGTACGGCTTCAAGCAAATTGGTAACCCTAACGTGGCAATGCGCGTTCCTAAGGGTGCCGAAGTATTGTTGGCTACTCGCCTGCCTTACCTGAACGCTACACAACGTCGGGATGTGTTATTCACAACTGGAATGCCTTCAGGCTACCCTGTCATGGATGATACTGAAGGCTGGGGTCGTTTAGATCTCTTCTCAGCTGCCAACGGTTACGGCAAGTTCAATGACAAGGTGACTGTTGCCATGGATGCCAAGCAAGGTGGTTTCAACGCTAAAGATAACTGGCGGAACAACATCGCTGGTAAGGGTTCCTTGGTCAAATCTGGTACCGGTCTACTCCAACTGAGCGGGAACAATGCTTTCACTGGTGGGACTACGGTTAAGGGTGGTACGCTGCAATTAACTACGGCCACTGCTGCTGGTAAAGGGAACGTTAAAGTCAACGGCGGGACGCTGCAATTGAGCACTAAGAAAGTTACCGTTAAGGGGAACTTCCAACAAACTCAAAAAGGCCAACTCCGCGTAGCCAAGAATGCTCACGTAACGATCAAGAAGACTGCCAAGTTAGGCGGTACGCTGAAGTTAACCGCCGGTAGCTTAAAGAACGGGACGAAAGTTCTGACCTTCAAGAACCACAAAGGCAAGTTTGCTCACGTCAGCGGCTTACCAAAGGGCTGGCACGTTGTTTACACGAAACACGCTGTTAAATTAGCTAAGTAAGCTTTGCAGCTACTGTTGACTCCCCCGTCACACTAGCTAAGCAACCAAAAATAGTCGCCAGCAGAGATGTCAAAACCTCTGCTGGCGACTATTTGGGTTATTCTTTAAATTGAATCTTTACGTAATCACGATACAGTGGCAAGCTGGCCATCAATTCCGTATGGGTGCCATGTCCGCTAACATGGCCATCCTCAATGAAGTAGATATTGTCAGCATCAACAATCGTGCTCAAGCGGTGCGCAATAATTAGCGTCGTGCGGCCTTTCATTAGCTCGCTCAACGCTTGCTGGACCATCGCTTCTGATTCAGAATCTAAACTGGCCGTCGCCTCATCCAGCAGGAGAATCTTGGGGTCTCTGAGAAAGGCTCGGGCAATTGCCAAGCGCTGACGTTGGCCCCCACTGACTTTCACACCTCGTTCACCGACCTGTGTGTCCAAGCCATCGCTCATGTTGTGAACAAAGCCATCGGCTGAAGCGAGTTGCAAAACGTGCCACAATTCCTCATCGCTATAGTCCCGGTTGGCACCATAAGTTAAGTTATGGCGAATGGTTCCCGCCATGATGGCCGAGTCCTGGCTTACGTAGCCAATCTGCGAACGCCAATCACTCAAGTTAAAGCTTTGAACGTTCTCGCCGCCAATGGTGACCTGGCCGTTTTCTGGCTGATAATAGCGTTCTAGCAAACCAAAAATCGTAGATTTACCCCCACCGGAAGGCCCGGCAAACGCCACTACCGTGTTGGGCCGTGCTTCAAAATTCACGTCGTGTAAGACTGGTTGCCCATCTTCATAGGAAAAATCAACGTGTTGCATAGCCAACGTTTGGTCACTCACTGATTGTGTTGGTCCATCCTCCAAGGCTTCTTCTGGTTCTGCCAAGAGCTCCTGAACTCGTTCAGTTGAGCCACTAGCCTTCGACAAATCGGTGAAGAAACGTGCCAACGTTCCCGCTGGTCCAATGATTTGGAAAAGATACATCAGGAAAGAAAACATCGTTCCCATGCTCATCGTCCCTGCTGACACCCGGACCGCTGCGTAGGCTAACACCCCGACGAAGACGGCCAACATACTGGCCGTCATTGCTGGCCCAGCAATTGAATCGTAAATTGCTTCCTTCAAACCAATTTGGTAAAGACTCTGAATCTCTTTCGCTCCGGTCTGTTCTTCATAACTCTCGGCATTGGAAGACTTAACCAAACGAATCTCACTCAGCGTCTCATCGCTGACCCCACTAAATGCAGCCATGGCATCCTGGCGTTGGTGGCCAATTTTACGTGAAAGTTGCATGATTGGAAACATCACGGCCATGACTAGTGGGACTGCAATGAACATAATCATGGTCATCTTCCAGTCCATCAGTAGCATAATGACCAGCGCACCTGCTAATTGTAGAAGCGACGTCACCATCTGGGGAAATGAATTGGCCAACAAGTTTTTGATTTGCATGGTGTCGTTGACCAACCGCGACGTCATCTCACCAGTCTTGACGTTATCAAAGTAGCTGACTCGTAATCGAATCAATTTTTGCCATAACGTTTCCCGCAATCCAGCAACAACATTTTCGCCAAAGAATCCAAGCAAGGCCCCGGAGACCGCACTGACCAGCGCACTCACAATGAATAAACCGATTACCGTGATCAGCAGGGGTTGGTTCATCGCATGACCGAGTCCATTGATCAATGACTGAGCCAACTTGGGTACCGCTAATTGGGCACCAGTGGCCAGCATCCCCAGAAATAGGCCAACCCACAATTGCCAATACTTAGGTTTCGTGTGCCGAATCAAATTTAAAAATCCTTTAAAATCAAACTTTTGCGCTGACCGCTGCCGAGCTGTCTTAGGCGCTGCAATTCTACGTTCCATCTCTTTGCCTCCGTTAACCCTAAATTAGAAACGTGGTCGGCCCATCCCGTGTGGCCAGCCATGCCCGCGTTGCATAAAGTCGTCCCAATCTAAATCACTGATTTGGTGACTCAACTTGGTCAATAATTGCTCGAGTTGAACCTGTTCATCAGCGGTCAATCTGCCAAAAAGCTGATCAGCAACATCATCCTTATGTTCATGATATTGGTCAAACAATTCATGCCCGCGTTGACTCAATCGCACAATAATGGCCCGTTTATCGGTCGGACTTGGTACCCGCTCGACAAACCCAGCCTCTTCCAACCGATTGATCGTCGCACTGACTGAGCTTGGCCGAATGTCTAACACTTCGGCAATTTCGGCGTTAGTCAGCCCATCCGGTGTCTTCGCCAATACCTTGAGCAATCGTCCCTGACCACGACGACCATTAGGGCCACCATGACCACCCATTCCAGCCTGATGCCCGACTGCCATCAAGAAGGCACGGTTTTGCAACAACTTCCCAAAACTCTCTAATAAATCGCGACTGCCATCTGTCATTTGACTTTCCTCCTGTGTTCTTAATGGAATTATATTAGCACGATAGTTAGTTTTTGTAAACTAAAACTAACTAAAAGCTAACTATTTCTCAGATGTCCCCTTTAATATCTGACAGAATTCCGGGAAATTAAAAGAACCTCTCTGGGAGGTCCTCACGAAACTATCAAAATTGTAGACTAAGCTTTGCCGATAGCAAAGTAGTGACCTTCAGGATCTGGGAAGCCAAACGCTGGCTGGCCATTATCATCGGAAATTGGCGTGGCACCTGCTAACCGGTCATGTAGCCCCTCAAAGTCGTCACTGAAAAACATGATAGATGGTTGATTGCCGAGAACCTCTGGTGAATATTTCTTAATAAATTCGTTTGAGAAAAACGATAGCTCCACCCCAAACGGCATAGCGAGTACGACATTGGTCGAACCATCCGGCAGTGGCGATTCCGCTACCGTGGTCATTTCAAAGTTTTCCCGCCAAAATTTCACCACGGTCGCAACGTTATCCACGTACAGCATTACCCGTGTCTTTTGCATCCTCATCACTCCTTTAATAGATGGTCATAGTCTACCCCAGCCCATCAAGCAAGGCAATTAACCTTACTTATCAAAATAATGCTAGCTATTCTGTAAATAAACGCGTATGCTTAGTCATGCAGGTTTGCGCCTGCCCAGTTGCTCTGTACATTCCAGATGTATCCTATGGATCAACTGGTGCCCTCATCTCGGATTGATGAGGGCTTTTTTGTTGCCTAAAAACTGACTACTTCAAATTGCGTCCGGACCGTTCCAACCCCACATCTGGCGACCAGTAAGACGTCAGGACACACTAATTTGCATGCTAAAACGCCGTCCACTCAGTTCGAACCTGAGTGAACGGCGTTTTTACGTGTGAAGTGACTTAATTACTCAAGATATTGCTTTGCGGAAGCCACAATGTCTTGCAGACCCTTCTTAGCATCTGAGAAGAACATCTGGGTGTTATCCAAGGAGAACAATGGGTTTTGAACACCGGCATACCCGGTACTCATTGAACGCTTAATAACAACGACGGACTTGGCTTTGTCAACGTCCAGGATAGGCATCCCGGAGATGGCATTACCACTTTCCCGTGCCAATGGGTTGGTAACATCGTTGGCCCCGATAACTAAGGCAACGTCAGTACTTTCAAACATTGGGTTGGCATCGTCCAACTGCTTCATTTGATCGTAAGGAACGTTAACGTCGGCCAGCAGCACGTTCATGTGCCCAGGCATCCGCCCAGCAACTGGGTGAATGGCATAGTTGACGTTGATACCCTTATCGGTCAGAACCTTAGCAAGTTCAGCAACTTCGTGTTGTGCTTGCGCAGCGGCTAACCCATACCCAGGAACGATCATGACGTTCTGAGCGTAAGCCAGTTGCAAGCCAATATCATCAGCAGAAGTTTCCTTGACGTCAACAGGTACGTCGGCACCAGCAGAACCACTGTCACTATCGCCAGTCCCAAAGCCACCGGCTAAGATGTTGGCAACGGAACGGTTCATGGCTTCAGCCATTTGCAAGGTCAAAATCGTCCCGGCAGCCCCAACTAAGGCACCGGCAATGATCAAGACTTGGTTGTTGATAACGAACCCGGCAAAGGCAACGGCTAAACCGGTGAAGGCGTTCAACAGTGACACCACAACCGGCATGTCGGCCCCACCAATTGGTAAGGTCATCAGTAACCCGAAGCAAAGACTCATTGCCAGACCCAAGACCACGTACCAAACGTTAGTCGTGAATCCAATCATCATAACAGCTGAACCTAAAATAGCAATAACTACTAAAATATTTAAGAGTCGTGCACCTGGGAAGGTAATTGGCTTACCAGAAACGTGTCCGGAAAGTTTCCCAGTGGCAATCAGTGAACCAGAGAAGGTAATGCCCCCAATAATCACGTCCAACAGGACTGGTAAGGAGAAGGCAATGCTCAGGCTAGCGCCGTCACCCTTCATTAAGTAATCGAAAATACCGATAACAGCAGCGGCACCACCACCAACGGCGTTAAACAAACTAACCAGTTGAGGGACGTCGGTCATTGGCACTTTCTGTGCCTTGACAGCCCCGTAAACAATCCCGAGGATACCACCGACTAACAGAACGCCCCAACCCATTGTCGTAATTTTGCCTTCAATTAAGACGTTAATGACAATGGTAACCACAGCCATTAACATCCCAATTGCGGACAGGCCGTTCCCTTGACGCGCCGTCTTAGGCGAACGCATCAAATGAACACCCATGACATAACAAACCGCGGAGACCAGGTAGACCAATGATGAACACGTTTGTAAAATACTCATTTCTGATCACCCTCCCCTGCATTATTGCCTGGTTTAGGCTTCCGGTCGAACATTCCTAGCATTCGGTCCGTAACGGTGTAACCACCAGCCACGTTGACGGCGGCAAAGAATGCTCCGAAAAAGGCTAAGATGTAAAACAACGTGCTATTGGCTTCCGCCGCAATGACGAAGGCCCCAACGATAACGACACCATGAATGGCGTTAGCACCAGACATCATTGGCGTCTGCAACGTTGCAGGAATCTTACTCATAACTTCAAACCCAACCAATAGGCTAAGCACAAAAATAGCTAAATTTGTAAATAGTTCTTCGCTCATGCCTAATCAACTCCTTTTGCGTCGTCTTTTGCTTCATCCGGCGTCTGAGTATCGTCTTGCGCTTGAGCAGCTGGCTTACGTTCTGGCAATTCCATGGCAGAACGTAAACGATTGCTAATAATTTCACCTTGATAAGTAGCCAGTAATTCACCAACCACGTCATCATCAATATCAAAGACTAACTTACCATCTTCAGTGATATCCGTGATCACAGCTTGGACGTTCTTAGCAAACATATCAGAAGCTGAAGCTGGTAACTGACTAGCCATGTCCCCAGCACCAACGATTTGGGCACCATTGGCAGTAGTAACCGTTTCGGCTGGCTTGGAACCAGCGACGTTACCACCCAAGTCACTAGCAGCTAAGTCAATGAACAAGGTCCCAGGCTTAGCTTCGTCCACGGACTTCTGAGTAACCAGAACTGGTGGCCGGCGTCCAGGAACCTGGGCAGTAGTAATAATCACATCGTTTTGCGCGATGAACCCAGCTAATTCTTCTTGTTGTTGTGCCGTTTCTTCAGGTGTTAAGGCCCGGGCGTAACCGCCTTCACCAGAACCTGAAACCGACGTCGTCAGGAAGGTTGCTCCTAAGGACTCAACTTCACCACGTGAGGCTGGCCGAATATCATAACCAGACACCATGGCGCCTAACCGGTTAGCGGTTCCAATTGCTTGCAACCCAGCAACCCCGGTCCCCAGGACCAAGACTTTAGCTGGCTTGGCAGTGCCGGCAGCGGTGATCATCATTGGGAAATACCGAGAAAAATGATCAGCGGCCATCAACGCGGCCTTGTAACCAGCAACACTGGACTGAGAACTCAAAACATCCATCGTTTGGGCCCGTGACACGGTCCGTGGCAAGAGTTCAAATGACAAGGCGTTGATCTTCTTAGCAGCTAACTTCTTAACGAAATCAGTGTCAGTAAGTGGTGCCAGCAGCCCAATCAGGCTCTGACCTTCACTCATCTGATCGACAACCTCACTAGATGGTTGGTTGACCGCCGCAATAATTGTGGCCCCTTTAATTGCCGTTGCTTGGTCAACCACTTTGGCACCGGCATCTGTATAAGCAGCATCCTGATAAAAGGCACGACTCCCAGCGTCTTTTTCAACTAAGACCTGGTAGTCACTTTTAACGAGTTTGCTAACAACCGTCGGTGATAATGCAACCCGATTTTCATTGGGTGCTTCCTTTAAAACCGAAATGGTAATTGGCATTCAATCCATCTCCCTTTTTTGAGAATCACTTCACAATTTAACTATAATTCATTCTGCGTCACAAAACAATGGTTCAAAGCTGACAAAAAAGAAAACGGTCTCATCCCTTGTTTATAAAGCTATCGTGCCGCGGTTTCACCTTTGAAAGATTTCCAAACTATTTTTGTGAAATCGGTTGCCCACTTTGCTAATTTTTCCCTTGACGGGTTCCTTTATCGGCCAATCTATTGCATAATGAACCCAACCACATATCTGTCCAGCGACCTATCTATTAATGGGAGGGATTCAGCATGTCTTTAGAAACTGTCACGACCTTTTTTGAACAACTAAACTTAACCGATCGGATCACCGAGTTTGACCAGTCGACCGCAACCGTGGCCGATGCCGCCGCTACCCTGGGCGTCCGGCCCGACCAAATCGCAAAAACGTTGGCTTTAAAGCTTAAGGAAGGTCCCATTGTTATCGTGGTCAAGGGAACTGCCAAGATTGCCAACCCGAAGTTCAAGGCTGAATTCCACCAAAAGGCCCATATGGTTCCTTTTGATGAACTGGAAGACCTAATTGGCCATCCCGCCGGTGGCGTCTGCCCGTTTGGCTTAAAACCCGGAGTGGGGGTCTACTTCGACGTTAGCTTAAAGGATGAAGACGTGGTCTACCCAGCCGCCGGTATCCCAGATGCCGTGGTGAAACTGACCGTCGACGAGATGGAGAAGTACGCCCAACCCTTAAAGTGGATCGACATTGTGAAGGAAGATTAGGCAATGTGCCTTCTAATACACGTTTTAACAAGCTATAATTGACGATAAGATGGGTTTGGGACAAAAGTCTCAGACCTTTTTGGTGCTCCGAACGTAGATCGTTGAAACGTGAGACAACTGGAATAACGGGCAATTAGTCCATCTGGCAGTTTTCCCCCGTTGACAACCTGCCCCACTTCACCCAAACTAGATGGGAGATTTCTTATTAAGGAGGGACACTCGGTGACCTGGTTTTTCATTATTCTTCCAGCCTTATTGGCGGGATTGGTTCAAGGACTGACGGGCTTCGGTGCTGTCATTATCATGATGATTTTCTTCCCATCAATTCTCCCCATGGCCCAAGCAGCCGGAGTTGGTGGCGTCATTATGTTGGCTAGCGTGCTCACCCTGGCCTTTCGGTACCGCCAACATCTACATTTCAAACGAATCATTATTCCCTTTATCATCTACGCAATGGTTGCCACTTGGTCCGTCCATCTGGGACACGTCTTAGATGCCCACCTCCTGCGCATGCTGTTAGGCGGCTTATTAGTGGCGTTATGCCTCTACTTTACCCTTGCACCGGGAGCGGGCAACCAACGTTACCCGTGGTACATCGCCGGTTGTTTCATGATTGTCTCAGGATTTTTCAACGGCCTCTTCGGCATTGGTGGTCCCCTCATGGCTTTGTACTTTCTATCCTTGTCCAAATCAATGCCCGAATACATCGCAAGCATTCAAACCTTTTTTCTGATCGATACTTTCTACATCACCAGTATTCGGGTTGCGAACGGTATTTTGGTCAAGCCAGACATCCCCTACATCCTGGTGGGAATGGTCGCTGCAACCATTGGGACGATTATTGCCTCCCACTTACTCACTCGGCTGAATCCCGACACCATTAAACGGTGGATTTACGGATTCATCGGCCTGAGTGGCATCTACTACTTATTCTTCTGACACCCGCAAACGCAAAAAAGGTGGCCACCGCTTAAACTCGGTGACCACCTTTTAGATTTAATCCAGCGTGCGATTCTTCTCTAACCGCCAGGCCAGAATGATACAGATAACCAGCATCAGCGAAGACAATGTGTAGCTAATTTTAATTCCCACCAACTGGCTGTTCATATGAAAATTAATGTGACTATTGGCCGTCAAACTAATAATTGCCACCAACAGGGCTGTCCCAAACGACGCCGCTACTTGCCGCATCGTGTTGTAAACGGCCACCCCATCCGGAATCGCGTGAGCCGGCAGCATGGACCAGGCGTGGGTCTGAATTGGAATCAAAACTAGTACCAGCCCCAACTGCCGAATCGTTTGCCCCACAACGACAAACATAATGGACGACCCACTCCCCGTCGAGCTCAATAACAGCGACCCAACAATATCAATGCTGAGCCCAATGATCACCATTTTTCGGAAATCATATTTATCATAAAAATGGCCACTCAGTGGTGAAATGAACGTCGTCAAAATGGCCCCGGGCGTTAGCGTTAGCCCCGATACAAAGGCACTCTGATGAAAGACGTTTTGCACCAAAATTGGAATAATGACGGAATTTCCGTACATCGTCACCATCAACAACATGTTAATAATCAGTGGCAGGTTGAATTGCTTGTACTTAAAGACCCGTAGATTGAGCAATGGGTGTGGAACGCCCCACTGACACTTTACAAAGCCTGCTAACAAGATAATCCCAATGACTAGTGGGACGATACCCTTCATTGAAATGAACGGCGCTTCACCAATATTGGAAAAACTTTACAGGGCTGCCGTCAACCCCAGTGCCGACAAAATCAATCCCTCTAAATTCAGTTTTTCTTTATGTAACTCACCCACGTTATCAATAAACTTGACGGCAAACAAAATATCCACCAGCATCAACGGTAGGGTCAGCCAAAACAGATAACGCCAGGACAGGTGCATCAAAATCACCCCGGAAACTGTCGGCCCCATAACGGGAGCCAAGTTCAAGGCTAATCCCACAATTCCCATCGCTTCGCCCCGTTCGCTCGGGCGAGTCGAGGTCATGACGACCACGTTGACCAGGGGGATCAGGATGCCGGCCCCCAAAGCTTGAACCATCCGCCCCACAATTAGGATGGGATAGAGTGGTGCAATCGCCCCAATTAAGGTTCCTACCATAAATAATCCCGCCGCGGTCATGTACAATTGCCGTGTCGTGAACCGTTTGATCAGATAAGCTGTCGTCGGAATCATCAGCGCATTGACCAGCAGATACCCGTTGTTTAACCATTGGCCCTGTGCGGTCGTGATTGAAAAAGCCCGCATGACGGACGGTAAGGCGGTCGTCATCAAGGTTTGATTCAGAATACTTAAGAATGCCCCGACCATAATCAGGATAAAAGAGAAGCGATTTTTAGTCATTTATGCTAAACTACTTTCAATTAGATTAAGTTGACAAAAGCAACTTTAATAAGCATAATGAACTTAGTTGCTTTTGTCAACTACATAAGGAGAACCGCCATGAATAGTCAAGACATTCATCATATTCGGGAATTTGACCGTTTCTATACGCGAATCTTCCGTCTAACCGACAAGTACCACCTACAAACGACGTTAACCCTCCTAGAAGCTCGTTTACTGCTCGAAATCGCTGAAAATGGGTACAACACTGCCAATCAGCTTGTTCAGGTTCTACGAGTCGATAAGGGCTATCTCAGTCGAATCCTTAAGCGGCTGGAGGAACGCGGCTTACTCGCCCAAACACCAGCCGAATTGGATAAGCGTTCAAAAATCCTATCACTGACTGACGCTGGGAATGAGCAACTGGCCATCATTAACCAACGGTCGGACGATCAAGTACGAAGCCTCTTCACCAACCTCACTGGCAGTGAAACGAAGCAGGTTATCTCAGCCATGCAATTCATTGAAGAACACGTCACTAAAATCAAGGAGTGATTCCCCATGTCCAACATCTACATGCGTTCAGCCCAACCAGCTGACCTCGACCAAATTATGACCATCATCGACCAAGCCAAAGCCTTGTTAAAATCCGACGGTAGCAGTCAATGGCAGGATGGTCACCCCAACCGAGCCACGCTGACCGAAGACATTGCCCAGCACCACTGTTGGGTCTTGATCGTTAATGGTCAACTCGCTGGCACAGCCACCCTGATTGTTGGGGAAGAACCCACTTACCAGGAAATTCAAGCTGGTAACTGGGTCGACACCCAACACCCCTACGCCACGTTCCACCGGATTGCCCTCTCTGCAGACTTCCGGGGTGAGCGCTTGAGTGATTATTTCTTCTCAAACCTAATTTCCCAAGCTTATCAGCAAGGTGTCCGTCATCTACGAATCGACACGCACGAACAGAATCAGCGGATGCAGCACATCGTGGGGACATTTGGCTACCAGTACCGAGGCATTATTTACGTGAACCCGACACCAGACGGTAAACGCCTAGCCTATGAACTGAATTTAGATTAACTTTTAAGGCCATAATCACAACATCTGATTATGGCTTTTTACTTAGCCGTATTTTGTGCGTAAATTAAGAGCAATTTGCTAATCCCTGCTGGTTCATTTTGATATTCTTGCACCATTTGCACGAAAATCTTGTACATCGCCAGGTCACCGTGTTCTGACTCAGGGCTAATTGCCTTGTCATGTAAATCAGCTGTAATTTGTTGAAAAATATGGTTAAACTCAGATTCTAAATTTTCGAGCGAATCTTCTTCTGGAAAGTCGTTCATCACCATTTCGAAATGTAATTTTAAACTTGCCCAATAACTACTCATAACAGCAACTTGCTTAACTGCAGTATCTCCTAATAGCAGGTTACCATCCCTAAGCTCCGTGATTACCGCTAATGGTATGTCAGTATCACCGGCAATTTGAGAGGAGCTAACGTTACTGTTGACCAGTTCAAGAGCATCTTTTTCGATGGTGCTTATATGTTTCCGTGGATGACTCATCTTCCGACCTCCTGCTATTCTTACAGATCGACCTGAAATCATTCAAAAAGGCCATCGCCAATTAGCACTCACGGGTGTTGACTGGCGATGGCCTTTTCAATTGGCTTACCTAAAATTAAGCCTTAGTCAGGTAGTTCGCTTTAATCTGTTTAATTTGGGTCGGCGTGATCTTTAACCCCTTCTTGATGTAATTATTCATTGAGCCGTACTTCCCCTTCACTTGGCTGTAGAACAAGTTCAGCAAGTCTGGCTTAGCCCAGTCCACGTTCAACTGCGTGTTAGACAGCAAGTAATCCCGTTGAATGTCAGCTTTGTCGACCCCTAGAATCGTATAGAGAATCGCTGCTGCGGTCCCAGTCCGGTCCATGCCATGTGAACAGTGGAAGAGTAACGCGCCCTTCTTGTCCTTAGCTGCTGCTACCAGTAACTTACGGTAACTCTGCTTAGCGGCTGGCTTATTGGCCATGTCCCGGTACATCCCCGCGTCATCATTATCGTAGTTTGACTTAGTCCCCAGCACAGACGCGTGCAGATACTTTACGCCAGCAATCTTCACGTCTGGTTTTTCTGCCATCTGCTTCTTGGTTCGCAAATCAAAGATTTCTTTCAGATGGTATTTTTTCACCAACTTCTTAGTATCAGCCTTAGTCAACTTCTCCAAGGAATCGCTCCGCAGTAGCCGGTCCTTCTTGACCCGTTGACC
This sequence comes from Levilactobacillus tongjiangensis, assembly GCF_003946345.1. Taxonomy (GTDB): domain Bacteria; phylum Bacillota; class Bacilli; order Lactobacillales; family Lactobacillaceae; genus Levilactobacillus; species Levilactobacillus tongjiangensis. Next base: position 142,970 of record NZ_RHNY01000004.1, on the reverse strand, counting down.
AGACTTGGTTTTATACCCGCCCAAGTCCCGCACGTTCTGGGCCCCCTTCAGCTTGATTGCTGGCGTCAGCTTCTTAGAAACAGCCGGTTGTAAGGCCGGGTCCACCTTAGAGGTTGCCGCTTGGACTGGCACAGCACCAACCCCCAGCAAGATCAATGAGCAACTAACAGAAGCTAGAATAGCACGAATTTTCATACGACCTGATATCCCCTTTCTGAATAGTCTAACTTTATCAAGCCTATGTAAATTTCCGACCAATTTTCGGTAAGTTTTATGTATAAACCATTAAACTACTTAGTAAAGAAAATACGTAATAATCATCTAACACTATTCGTAATAAAAACGCCGATGTTACTCATCTAAAGTTGGTAACCCATTGTGGTCTTCAGCGGGAATCGTGCTAACCCACAATCAGAGCCGGCGGCGGAATCCCTGGCCGCCGGAGTGCAACTACTTTAGTAAAACGTTCAGGCGTTAACTCAACCACCCATCCATTTCAAACTTCTTCATTTGAATGATGTGGCCCGCCATGGCCGTCAGTCGTTGGGTCTCCTGGTACCGTGAATCAGTCGCAACTTCTCGTTCAAACGCTGCCGTCAATTTTACCAACTCTGAAGAAGAGAACAGGTATTTCAGAACATCCTGCTGCTCTAATAGGGCATACAAGTTCCGCGTGGTAACGGCCGGTGCGTCACTAAAAATGTCGGCCTTGAAATCTGCTAAAACCTGAGCTCGACTCGCATCTAACGGCAAATAGATCACCTTAGGTATCAGATTGTTCTGAAAAATCTTTTTCTCCGTCAGCCCCTGCTTCAGCAAACCGCCACCAATACCATCATAGAGCGCATTGGCCACGTTCCAGCTCGTCACAAACTTCAAATCAGCTTCCAAGGTTTCATCCTGACCGGCGTTCGCCTGCAATCGCTCACGTAAAACCGTGACGTAGGTCGGTTGCGCCGCTAGCTTTTTCGAATCAGCCACCGTTAACCGCTCATGACTGATTGCCAACACGCCCTGCGTTACCAAATCCAGTACCACTGCCAACACAAAATACGCTTGCGTCGTGAACCGGGTTCGTAAGACTGGCTTCTTACCAATTCGTTCAGTTAAAAGGAAAAACTTTTCTGCTGTCGTCAACGTCAACTTAGATTCCTCCCATCATTTACTTAGCTGCCAAACACTACCTATTAGTCTAACGCCTGCTAATCAACGACACAAAAAAGCAGCTCCCTAAGTGTTGAGAGCTGCTCTAACTGTGGTCGACAACCAATAGAACCACATAACCACCATTTTTATTTATTCATTCTTCGTACCATTTACCAATCAATCTAATTGCTTGCTCTTATAATAGCATAGAAAAGGTTACTTGTTAACAACTGCACAAGAGTTTCTCAGCAAAAGGGTTCAAGAACATGCACTTGAACCCTCCACAGCGCTATGAGACTAGGATTCTTCAATCCCAGAAATTAATGATAAATCATGCATATCGTCGCCTAAATCTTTGTAAAGGTTCCGGTATAACTGGTAATACTTGTTGTAGGTCGCATGCTGTTCAGCACGTGGTTCGACCTTATCGCCAAGCACTTGCCACTTTTGAACTTCGTCTACCGTTAAAGTATCGGTAGCTAAGCCCGCGAGCATCACGTCACCCAGGTTAGCTTCCGCATCGTCAACTGGTGTGCGGACAGCGTAGCCGGTAACGTCAGCAAACATTTGAACCCAGTCCTTCGAGTGCGTTACACCGCCGGCAATAACGATGTAATCTCCCAGGTCGCGCCCAGTACTCTCGATACTGTGCCGCAATGCATAGCAGACCGCTTCTTGAAAGGCGTGGAACAAATCAGCCTTGGTGTGGACCAGTGACAGTCCGAAGACCATCCCTTTGGCATCGGAGTTCCAAACTGGAGCTCGTTCACCCATGAAGTAAGGCAGGACAACTAAACCGCGACTACCTGCTGGTACGTCCTTGGCTTCGTCACCCAAGGTAACGTAAGCGTTCTTACCACCCTGGTTCTGAACGGCAACTTCGGCATCTCCGAAGTTATCGCGGAACCACTTGGTGATGGCACCAGCTGTAGCAGACCCACTAAAGTTGTAGACCAAGTCACGTGACTTGTAAGGGTATGGCCAAACGATCATGCCCCGGCCCTTGATTGGCTTTTCGCTAACCAGAGCGGCGTTCATAGATGACCCAATCGCGGCAACGTAGCGACCAGGTTCCAAAACACCCATCCCAATGTTAGCAGCACCAACGTCGACCCCACCAGCAATGACTGGCGTGCCTTCATCTAATCCCAAGTCAGCGGCAGCGTCCTTGGTCAATCGCCCTGCAACCTCAGTAGCATCAACGAACTTCTGTGGCATCTTGTCCATCGGCACGCCCATGGCGTCCATCATTTCTTTGGACCAGGTGCCAGTGTTGATGTCATAGAAACCACCGATGTTGCCGGCAGCGGAGTAATCAATTGAAACTTCGCCGGTCAACTTGTAAATGGCGTAGTTGTTAGGTGGTAAGAATAAGGCAGTCTTCTTCCAATTCTCAGGTTCGTGGTTCTTGATCCACAGCACTTTTGTGTAGCCGTAGTAAGGATCCACGACGTCGTTCCCAGTAATTTCAGAAAGGCGGTCGAGGTCAACGTTTTGCTTGACCCATTCGGTTTCTTCGGCTGCACGCCGGTCCATCCAAATCAAGTCAGGCCGAATGGGATTCATCTCCTTGTCGACGGGAATCCCGGAGCCACCGTACAGACCACTCAGGCCAATGCCCTTGATATCTGCTGCGGCGATTCCACTTTCCTTAACGACAGCGCGAATGGAGTCCTTGACCCCTTTTAACCAGACATCTGGCCATTGTTCAGCCCAGAGTGGTCGTGGCGTTAACACATCATATTCTTCCAAATCTTGCGCAACTAAGTGACCGTTGGTATCCATCAGAATACTCTTCGTACCTGAGGTCCCAATGTCCGTTCCAATTAAGTACTTCATGTCGGTGTTCCTCTCTTCTCCTAAAAGTTAGTGACTATCGGTTTACCATGCAGTGAAGGCACCATCAACTAAGTAGTCGGAACCAGTTGAGAAGCTGCTGGTATCGCTAGCTAAGTAAACGGCCATGCCTTGTAATTCTTCTGGCTTACCTAAACGACCAAGTGGTGCCCAGTCATTCCAAGTCTTGATAAGTGGCTTCAAGTCAGGAGAGTTCAACGTTAAGTCGGTACCCATGTAACCTGGGCTCATGGTGTTAACACGAACGCCACGCTTGGCCCATTCGATAGCCAATGACTTGGATAATTGAATAACCCCAGCCTTGGTTGAGTTGTATGAACATTGTGGTTGTGGCCGGTTAACAATGTGGGCTGACATAGAAGCGGTGTTGACGATTGAGCCAGAACCTTGCTTCAACATGTAACGACCTGCAGCAGTGGAGCACAGGAAGACGGCGTTCAGGTTTAAGTTAACCACCTTTTGCCATTGTTCAAATGTCATTTCTTCAGCTGGTACGTTCAAGCACATGCCGGCGTTGTTGAAGGCAGCATCCAAACCACCTAATTCTTTAACCACCGTGTCGACCATGTTTTGAACTTGTTCAGGGTCCGTAACATCGGTCTTGATGGCGATAGCCTTTTGACCAGTAGCCTTAGCAATTTCTTCGGCAGTGGCCTTAGCCTTGTCGATGTTGATATCAACGATAGCGACATCAGCACCAGCTTCTGCCAAACCAGTTGCCATTGCTTTACCTAAACCTTGTGCACCACCAGTGACGTAAGCTTTCTTACCGTCAAGACGCATGCGATCCAAAATACCCATGATGAATTCCTCCTAAATTTTGTCGAAAGACGTTTTGTAAAACGACTTTCTTTAATTCGTGATTAAGCATAATTCCAAATGTTCTAGAAGTCAATACTTTTTTGACAACGTTTTCATTTATTTCTCAAAAACTAGTCTGCTTGTTGTGCTGACGCGTCTTGAGACTGCTGAGCCTTCAGGCGCTTGCGCAATTCAGCCACAATTTCAGCATGCTTCGCTTCGGTCAAATCGACCTTGGCGTAGAAAATCAATGCAGCGATAATCAATAAAACGATTGGAATATAGAACATAAACATATTGAATTGGGAGACCCCAGCGGCCGTAATTTCAGACGGCTTGGTGTTCCCAGTCATCCCAGCAACGACGGCAACAATCCCAACGATTCCGTTAGAAGCGGCCCCAGCTAGCTTGTCGATCAATGGCCGTACGGATAACGTAACGGACTCGTTCCGAACACCATTGAACAGCTGACCGTATTCCACACTGTCGGTAATGGTCATCAAAGTGGCCAAGAAAATCAGTGGGTATGGGAAGAAGTAGAATGATACCGCTACCAAAACAAGGGGCAAACTTTGACCAGCAAATAAGAAGATAATGTAGCCAATCAACATAAAGGCAATCCCGCCAATGTAGATGGCTTTTCGTTGAATCAACGCTTCCAAGGCTGGGAACAGAGCAACGGAAATTACCCCTAAGATACACGTGATGACCCCGACCCAGGTGTAAGCAGCCGCGTTCCCTAACCGGTACGTGAAGTAGTACATCAGCAGGGAGTTCGTGACCACGTAACTAAACGCAAACAGGAAGTAAGAGGCCGCAATCCAAAGCAACTGTTTATTCCGACCAATGGCCCGGAAGATATCAGAAACCGTGGTGTGCTTAACATTAGACCGAATCAAGTTATGTTCTTCCTTGATGTTCAGGCAAGTGATCAGGGCACCGCCGACACATAGCAGGGCAACGATCAAAACGTACCCCGTCCACCCAGCACGGGTCTGCTGGCCAAATGGCACCTTGGAGATCCAATGCGAGAACAGCAGAATTGCTGGTGTAATAATGACGATAACGATTTGGGCACCCAACGTTGACCCAATCCGTGAAGCAGTCCCAAACTTAGTCCGCGTCTTGTTATCCAAGCTCACGGCTGGCAACATGGACCACAGCGCGATATCACTAAATGAATAGAAGACATCGATCATTAGGAATGTAATCGCTACCAATACTAAATAGAAGATTGGACTGTTCCAGGCTAAGCCAAAGTAATCGGAAAACAAGAAGACTAATCCAATGGCAGCAACGACTGAACCAATCATGATCCACGGCCGGAACTTACCCCAGCGGGTGTTGGTGTTATCCACGATCCCACCAATCATCGGATCAAACATGATTTCACCGACCCGAATCACAACCACCATCATCGTGACGATTCCGACCATCTTCTCATCACCTGAGTTGGTGAAGAGCTGACTAGTCAGGAACATCATGAAATAAATACTTAACGTGTTATAGAACGCATCGTGCCCAAACGTCCCCAACGCGTAGGAAATATATTTTCTCACTAGACCCACCTCGCAAATTTTTTTGACGAGCTATTATGTAAACTCGTTTTATAAAATCAATTCAGTTGCCATTATATCTGCAATCGGTTACATTGGCAATGGTATTTCGACTTAATTATCCATTTCACATTTAAGCAGTCGTAACTTTGCCGTTTTGTTTAGTGTCAAAGCAGTATTTCTATTGATAAAACTTTACTAAACTTTTTGAGATTGTGAAACCGATTTCAATCAATACTGGTAGTCAGGACCGTTGATTCAGCCCGGATTTGCGAATAATCTGGCCATATGACTGGATTAAGTAAAACGAGTTATGGTAACGGTTACATTATTTTACAAATTGACTTTCCATTTAGACCAGTTGTGATAAACTAGGGCTAATCACTTCTCAGAAAGGGGCCAACCATGAGCAGCAACATGCAGTCCATTCAGCACTCAAATTATTCGGACATCTATCATCTGCTTTACGATAATGAAAAATTATCGAAACAAGATATCGCGGATCAACTCAGCCTAAGTTTGCCCACCGTCAGCGCCAATTTACAAAAACTAACGAAGCAGCAACTCATTGTGAAAAACGGCCAGTTAAAATCCACCATTGGACGGCGCGCAACGGCTTATTCGATCGACCCCAACGTGACGTTGAGTGTCGGCGTCGAAATCTTTCGCAACTACGCTACCATGGCCGTCTTAAATCTCAGAAATGAGGTTCTGACGATTCACACCATCAATCTCCCGTTCGCAAATGATGACCAGTACGCCCAGTCATTAGCGCAACAGATTCTCGCGTTGATCAAGGACCGTGGCTTCAGTCTCAATCAGATTTCTGGCGTCGGCATTGGGATCCAAGGATTGATTTCAAACGACGGCACGACCATCCTCTACGGGAAAATCCTGGACTGTACCGGCATGAAGTCCGATAACTTTGGCCAATACTTACCTTTCCCAGTAACCTTCTACCACGATGCTGATTGCGTTGCCCGTTCAGAGTACGCGCAGCACCCCACGGACGGTATTTTTCTCTCCATTGGGGAACACATCGGGACCGCCATCATCATCAACGGCCACATTCTCAAGAGTCCTAGCGGCCGTAACGGAACCATGGAGCATATCACGTTAAACGGTGTGGACGGCCCGGTTTGTTACTGTGGCCGCCGCGGTTGTATCGAAACTTACTGCTCACTGAGCTCTCTGCTACAGCCCAACGAAACCTTGTCGAGCTTCTTCGCAGACCTGCATCACAATGATCCAACGGTCACCAAGCGGTTCGAACAGTACCTGGACTACTTAGCTGAATCCATCTACAACCTCCACATGTTCGTTGACATCCCCTTGGTGATTGCCGGCGTTCTGACCAAGTACCTAAGCGAAAAGGATCTGACCGCAATCAAGCAACGCTTACGAAAAATTTCCGTCTTCCCCGAAACCGAGGGTTACCTGCACCTCGGTAAAGTAGTCGACCACTCCGTCGCCATCGGGGCAGCCATCCCTGCCATTCGGGAACAATTACAAAATTTGTAAAAGCACCACAAATAAGGGCACCAGAACTCAACCAACTTGGTTAAGCTCTGGTGCCCTATTTACAATAGCTATTTCTAAATGATAGTGGCTAGTTAGCCTGCGTTTCAACCCATTTCTTCAACAAGAAGATGTTGGCGATGACTTCTAAAACGATCAGAATTACGATGGCACCGGCGGCCAGATAAATTTGACTGGCCACGTGAGCGCCTGCAAAACCAGACGTGTACTTGGTGTATAACATGATCAACAGGCTTATAATCCGCGTAACCAACCAGATGACCACGATATAGAGGATTACTAAGACAACCCGTTGCCGGCCGCGTGGCAGGAAGTTACTGATAACACTCGTCAGAAAGTGAATCAGGGTAATCGTCGTCCAAACTAGCAGCAAAATACCTAAGGCAACGATCACCATTCCCAGGAAGAGCCATGGCCAATTAGCAGGCATCCCCGACAAAGCGACGTGCCAACCAGAACCGTCAAAGAACCCATTCAGGAAGGCGTGCATATCACTGTCGACATTCCCCATACCACCAATGAGCATCGTGATGACCAGGACCACCGCTTGAACCACACTGAAGTACAGTAATTCAACTAGTGATGACAGAACGTTTGCCCCGTAAAAGCCCCCATCCCCAATGGGAACTAACCGGTATGTGTCCTGCATGAAGGTCTGTTCATTCTTCCGTGAGAGCAGAATGAACGCCACCCACCAGGCAATGGAACCCCAACTGATGAAGCTGTAGAATAGCGTCATGCTACTAAAATGACCCGTTACTAACGTCCAGAGTGAACTCACAACGACGGCCAACAATTCAACTAAGAAAATTTGGTTGATCAAACTAAATTTATTTCTGTTTAACGCGCGAAACATCGTCCCAAAACTAGTCATGTTGAACGCCCCCCTTGTATAAGCTCTCGTAGTACGCTTCAATCCCTACACCAAACTCTTCCCGCACGCTATCCGCTGGTCTGTGGGTGTAAATGGTTTGGTCCTTAACGATGACGATTTCGTCTAAAATCGGTGCAATCTCTGAAACGTAGTGATCACTGATGACCATCGTCGCGTTTTCCGGCTTCCATTTGATAATACTGCTGATAATCTTCTTACGACTCATACTGTCGATACCACTGAAGGGTTCATCCAACAAGTATAAGTTTGTCCGACGAGCCAGTGTCAACGCAATGATGACCTTCTCCTTCATCCCCTTGGATAACGACGACAGCTTTAAGCTGGTGTCAATCTGTAAGAAAGTGCACAACTCTGTGAATTGTTTGGGATCAAAGTCCACGTATACTCGCTGGTAAAACGCAATGACTTCGTCCAACTTAGTGCTATTAGAAAATCCATGAAGTTGCTCCGAAAAACTAATATGGCTCTTCCGGTTGGCGACGACCGTATCTCCACTCACAGCGACAGTCCCTTTCCCCTTGGCACTCCCGGTGATCAAACGCATTAAAGTCGTCTTCCCCGCACCGTTTTCCCCTAACAAACCAATGATTTTCCCCGTTTCCAGTGTCAAATCCACGTCGTGCAAAATTGTCTTTAAGTTCCGCTTGTAACTGACCTGATTCATTGCTAAAACGTTAGTCATGTTGCTGCCCCCTCTGCTCGATATATTGCTTCAAACTGGCGATAATTTCGTCATCCGATAGGTTCAAAGCATGTAATTGTTGGTAAACTCGTTCAAGTTGTTCCACGACTAATTGCTCCTTTAATTGTGCGATTCGTGTGGTATCCGTTGTCACAAAATTTCCCTTCCCCCGTTGCGATTCAATGGTACCTTCTTGGATCATTTCCCCGAGCGCACGTTGAACCGTATTGACGTTGACCGTCAGATCGACAGCTAGTTGGCGTACAGCCGGTAACTTGGCGCCGGCCACTAACTGACCAGTCATCATTTCATGATAAATATGGTTTTTGATTTGATAGTAAATTGGCACTTTATCATCAAATTGCATTTTGTCCCTCCTCCCTAGTGTTCTATTTTACTATTACACTATAACATCAGATCTTTTAAATAACAAGAGGATGCTCGAAAATATATTAGCTGCTTAATTCAGCATTAGTAAGCCAGGTTGTTGCAAAATGAGACGCATTCCGGTGGCCAGGAACTCCGGCTCTGATTGCATTATAAAATGACTACCTCTAAAACTTTATGCGAGCTTTTTCGAGCTAACTGAAGCCAGCGTGTTTGACTGCATAAGCCGAGAGGTCGGCAGATAATCAAAATGGCCGCCTTCACCGGGAAGACGACCACTTTCGCAATTAGTTATTCAATACAAATTTATTGATGGCATCGGCCACACCGCACTCATAATCATGTGGCGTCACGTAAGTTGCCACTTCTTTGACCGCTGGAATACCATTCTGGACGGAGACTGGCAACCCAACTTTGCGTAGCATTGGTAAGTCGTTGTCGTTATCTCCAATGGCCATAATCTCATCAGCCGAAACACCAAGCTGCTCACCCAGCTCCAGGATGGCATTACCTTTGTCCACCCCACCATGGTTCACTTCGATATAGATTCCTGAAGAATAAGCCGTATTGATATCCGCAAACTCAGCTTGGATGCGATCGTTAGCGGCCCGCCGTACAGTCATATCGGGATTCATGGCAATCACCTTCATCACGTGGTCATCCTTAAATTGGCTGAAATCTCCGTCAAATTCGGTGAAGGCCACCCCACGCGTTTGTAAATAAGCCTCGTCATCTTCCCGAGGTCGGTAAATGTAAAGGTGGTCCAGCGTATATACGTGAACATCCACGTCAAACGCCGTGAAGAGTTCAAAGACCCGTTTAGCCTCCGTGTAAGGCATCTCATTACTCAGAACAACCCGATTACCCTGGTTCTCAATCACAGCCCCGCCGTTGAAGGAAATCACGTACTCACCGGCTTGCTGAGCCAATCCAAGCTGTTTCAACAACGGCTGAACAGTTAAAAAATTCCGGCCGGTGTTCGGCACAAATTTCACCCCGCGAGCCGTGGCCTGGGCAATCGCGTCAATATTTTGTTGCGAAATACTACCGTCCTTACGTAAGAGCGTCTCATCTAAATCGCTGGTAATAATCTTATACATGTCGTTAGCCTCCATGAACCGAGATTTAAGTTCCATTTTACCGGTCCGGACCAGTCGATTGCAACCGTTGTCAAATTAATAATTCCGTTAAATCCCAGTCCCACGCACCCTGGCCGTTAGAATAAAAATTGCGCTGGGGTCCGTCATGATTAACGTGTATAATTAAAAACATTAATTGCTTGTTGCCCAAAAACTCTAAAGAAACGAGATCGTTAACCGATGAAACACGAAGCTACCAAACAACTCAAATACCTCTTGCAGCACCGGGCTTTGGTTGCCGGACTGGTCATCGTCATTCTCATGTTTGCGGGAATCATGGTCGTTCAAGCCCATCCCGATCAACCGGGAACCGCCACCGAGCAAGACGATGTGGCTAAACCCGTGACCACTCAGCAGATTACGCAACATCAGCACCAGTTAAAGGCTGATGTACATACATATTTAAAGAAAATCACGGCTGACGGGACCACCAGCGTGAGTTTCTACAACTTAGGGGCCGTTCCCGGCAGTGCGGCTGACAAGGCGACCCTGACTGATAAGTTTTACGCCCAAGGCGACCTTGCCACGTCAGCCAACGCCCACACTCCCGTGGTAGCCGCCAGCACCTACAAACTCTTCATCGCCGCCTACGTCTTCCAACAAAGCCACCTAGGGACTTTTGCTTGGACCCCGACCAATCAAGACGGCTTCCATCGGATGATCGTCAATAGCGCCAATGACTTTGCCGATGACTTACTGGATGAACGCGGCCTGCAGGGAATCAACGCTCTGTTGACCCAAGAGGGGTATTACTCTCCCGCCTTCATCGAAGGTCAAAGTGCTGAAACGACTGCTACGAGCCTCATGATGGTGCTCCGCGACCTAGCGACCCAGTCCGGTCCCTTCAAACACGCAAAGGATCAACAGAAACTGCTCTCGTTGATGAAAACACAAGTCTACCGTGATGGTATTCCGGCAGGTGCTACCGCCGCTACTAAAGGCGCTACGGTAGCCGACAAGGTAGGTTTCATGGCTGACACCAACAATGATGCTGGTATCGTGACCCTTCCCAACGGCGAACGGTATATTCTCGTAATTATGACCCACGGCCACCAACAATCTGGTTTCAGCGGGTTCCCCCGGATGGCCAGAATCACAACACATATTCAGAAGATGGTCTACGCTCCCAGCGTTGTTAAAGGGTTAAAGAACTAACGCCATTATCATGTAATTGCCGCTTCCGGTTGGCAGGACGGGCGCTGGCTGTGGGGACCGGCGCAAGCCATAGAGCGGTTTTGCACCTCGACTTGAAGCCCCGCTGAAAACCTTGCGGGTCTCCAAGTTCGTCCCGTATGAGTGGTTCGGTACCCCACCGAGCCACTCATACCGACACGGCCAACACCCACCCTGCCAACCTGCCAGCTACATTGATTCTTGATGGCTACATTGAATGCGGCTAACCTAATTACACACTAAATAGATCTGCTGAACTTAGCGCTACTAGCCCAATGGTTAGTGACGTTTTTATTTTGGAGAACACAGCTACTGAAACCTCCACAATTTCACTGGACACCACAAACAAATGTTGCAGTCATTCACAACCGTAGCCGCAGGCAGTCAGGGATGCGGGTGGCCGTGTCGACGGTGTTAGTCAGCGTTTTTGAGCTGGCTTACAGCGTGGGACGAGCTGGGAGACTCGGTGGGCTGGCCGAGGCTTCCAGTCGAGCCGGAGGACCGCCCCTCAGGCCGCAGGCGTTCCCCACCGTCACCTGTATCCCTGGCTGCCGGAGATGACCGCACTAAGACATCAGGATTAGAGCCTCCAACTACCAATAAATATTGCAATCTAGAACACCACACCCACTTCAAAAGGTCCAATGTAAACAATTGTTGCACTCATTCACAACCGTAGCCGCAGGCAGTCAGGGATGCGGGTGGCCGTGTCGACGGTGTTAGTCAGCGTTTTTGAGCTGGCTTACAGCGTGGGACGAGCTGGGAGACTCGGTGGGCTGGCCGAGGCTTCCAGTCGAGCCGGAGGACCGCCCCCCAGGCCGCAGGCATTCCCCACCGCCACCTGCATCCCTGGCTGCCGGAGGCGGCTGCACTAAACCAGTTGATAACGATAGCAAACAAAAAACACCACCAAACCATAAGGTTCAGTGATGTTCCTGTTGGTACAAGTTAGTGCTGGTCCGCAATCTCTCTGTAAATTAGACCAAGTTCAGACTTCCAACCGCTTTAACCTTTACCTGAGCGGAATTCCCTGGTAAGTAGGCTAACGGCGTCACATCAATGTCGATGACCTCAGCTGACTGAGCGATGGCCCCCGCCTCAACGGCGTTGCCCACGGCCTCAGCCTTGGCATCTTCTAAGACTTCTTCTTTACTCTTCTGTTCAAAACTGTAAATTCGGTTGACTTCACCACTGACCTGGCCTAAGGCAGCACCCACTGCATTCGCAGCATCATAGTGGTCGGGTAGGTAAACTTGACTGATTCCCTTGATATCGGCATCAATCAGGAAACTTCCACCACCGGTCAAAATCAAGGGAACGTCGCCCTTCTTGGTTTTCATTTGGTCCAACGATTCTATAATCGTCGCATTGATCTGGCTAATTACCTTTTGCGCCCAAGCTTCGTCAATATCAGCTAACTGCGCTTGACTATCTGGGAAACTCCGACCTAATTTAGCCGCATCATCCGTTGCCGTTTCAACGTCACCGCCGAAGACCTTCGCTTTATCAACAATTTCGTAGCCCACACTGTCTGGGCCAACGGTAAAGCCGTCGCCTTCATGGTGAATGATGGTCCCGCCACCAATCCCGATTGACATGATATCGGGCATTCTAAAGTTCGTTTCCACACCACCAACCGTGGCGGAAATAGCTGATTGCCGAGGAAAACTGTTAACCAGCACGCCAATGTCGCTAGTGGTCCCACCAACATCTAAGACTAAGGCATCCTTGACACCGGACAAGTGGTAGGCTCCCCGAATACTGTTGGTCGGTCCACACCCAATGGTGAAGATTGGGTATTTCTGTGTAAAGGACCCACCACGGAGTGTCCCGTCATTTTGGCTGAAGTAGGTGTTCGCCGAGATGCCCAATGACTGCAACGCGTTGTCAAACCCACTGACGATAGATTCACCAATGGTGGTCAGGGCAGCGTTCAAGATTGAGGCGTTCTCACGTTCCAACATGCCGACCCCACCAATTTGGCTGGACAGCGTAATGGCCACGTCGTTCCCCAGGTCTTCACGGACCCACTCAGCGACCTGTGTTTCTTGGCTGTCATTAACTGGCGCAAACGTCCCGGCAATGGCCACCGTCTTCACATCGTCTTTAATCTTGGCACAGAAAGCATCCACTTCACTGCGGTCCAAGTCAGCGATCAACCGACCGTCAAACTCGTACCCGCCGGAAACAATAACATTATCCAGGTTAACGGCAGCCTTCAAATCGGCTGGCCATTCCATGTAGGGTGGCACTCCAACTGAAGCCGGCTTGGCGATTCGAATGTAAGCTACCTTGTCGAGGTCTTTGCGTTCCACGATAGCATTGGTCGACTTAGTCGTTCCCAACATGGCGTGTGTAATAGCTCCTTTATCGACGTGGCTTTCCTTTAAAACTTTGGAGATGGCGTTGAAGATACCGCCCTCCACGTCCAAGGTGGTCGCTGATTTTACGGTGTAAATCACTTTTAAGTTTTCATCTAAGATGGCTGCGTCGGTGTTGGTCCCACCGACGTCGACGCCTAAGCGGTAGTTCATGCTTTGACCCCCTTCACAAGCTGTTCTACTGGAACGTAGTCGAAATCGTACCCAAAGTAACGGGGACCAGCAGTTTGAATACCAATCGGTGTCCGCCACTGCGGGTCACAAGGGAATGACACAACTTTGACCCGCGCACCGTAGCGCAAGCGTTCAGAGGTCACTGGGCGAGCAGATTCGAGGTCCAGTGCCACGATCAAATCGGGCACGGTGGCCAGGAAGTTGTCCCCCTCTTTAACAGCTAAGTTTTCATTTTGAAATTCCAACGTGTAGGTCTTACCAGCAGACTGGTTCAATCCTTCAATCGTGACGCGGCCAAAGTTGAACCCTTTCTTAGTCTCACGTGACATGTCCACAATCTTGCCATCAAAGAGGTCAAATCCATGTAACTTCGTCAAAACGTTTTGGAAGATATCATTTTCAAATTTATCGGAATTCAGAATCATTTCACCCACGTCACGGGCTAAGCTCAACGTGTTATTCACGACGGAGCCCTTGACGTCCTTCCCTGGTAGGAAGTAATCGGAGACTGAGGCAGAACCGCCCATTTGAACGGTCAACGCCCGGGACAGGTACTCGCCCCACAGCGCATTGATGGGCTTTAACGTTGCCACATTTCCCTTCTCATCACCGACAGCCACGTTTTCAGGTTCATAACCGTGTAAATGGAACGTTTCCATCTGAGCTTCAGGGAAAGCTCGACCAATGGCATCGGCATCCAGGATGGGAATTCCCTTCTTAGCCGCAGCGCCCACGGGATACAGGGAGTTGATGCCTCCCACTTCAATGGGAATGATAACATCGGCCTTGCGACCATTGATGCGTTCCAACTCCTCCATCGGATTGGTCAGTTCGATCTCTGAGGGAAGTTTTTCCAAGGAAACCGTGGGGGCACCCATACCAGAGACCGGCACCACGTAGGCGTCGTCTGGCAGTTCGTCGATTGACATCAACTGAACGGGGCCGTATTTTTCAATGAAATGCTTGGCTAATAACCGGCCAACTTTAGGGTCACCGCCCCCGCCTGAACCCAGGACAGATGCGCCCATAGAAATGTAATCAATGTCTTGTTCCGTTAATAGCTTCATTTGTAACCTCCGTTGGTTGAACGTCCTTGGCCGACACTTCTGCGGTAACTAATTTGCCACCGATAAATTGCACGATAAACCCAACTAAGATTCCATCCAAAGGTGGAATGGACGTCAGGGAAAACAAACCTAATCCGGTTGGTGCGGCAGTCGTGAGGAAGGTCACGCCGGCACCGAGAATCCAGGAAATGATTGACCGCCAAACCACATTTTGTGGTGAAACGTTCAGTTGCAGACGTTTGAACTCGTGCTTGACCAGGTAGAACTCAGCCACGTAGATGCCAGGAACCGCTGCAATCACAATTCCTAAGATGTTCAGGAAGGAAACGAAGTAGTTGTAAATACCGAAGACACCCATAGCCGTCGCAATCGTCCCCAAAATCATGGTCAACTTCTTAAAGCCAATCTTGTTGAAGATGACGTTAAAGCCTAACGTAGCGGAGTACAGGTTACTCGTGTTGGTGACCCATTGCGTCAATGACAGGATAATGATACCGGGAACGCCCATGCCAATCATGATCAACATTTTCATCATGTCGGCACTGCCAAGTGATTTGCTCATTAAGATGGAGACAATGATCATGAAGGAGTTCCCCACGAACATCCCGAGGAACGTTCCAATGATAGAATCCTTTTGACTCTTGGCCCACCGGGAAATGTCGGGTTGCGTAGCGGCTCCGACAATGAATGAAGAAATCACTAAGGCAATGGCAGAACCCATTGGCAGTGACGCCTTGATTTGTGTTGCAGGAAGGCCATGTGTGTTCAGCGCAATAAACAACGCAATTAACATGAGAACTAACAGGAAGGGAACGGAAAATTCACTTAATCTGGAGAAAGCCCGGTAGCCGTACAGGGCAGTGCCCACCATGGCGATACCGGCAATAATAGCAAACACCCAAACGGGCCAGTTAAGGCCAAAAGCACTGATAAAGGCAGTCTTAGCGTTGGTCGCGAAGAAACCAACTTGGACCCCGAACCAACCTAACAGAGAACACCCAATAATGGCGGAATAAACTAAGGCACCCTTCTTACCGAAGACGTACCGGGTAATCATGGACGTGGACAGGTTGGTCGCCGCCCCCACGGAAGCTGTAATGGTACAGATTGCAGCCAAGAGTAAGGACCCAACCAACACCGCTGTAATCGCGGAATGTAACGGTAATCCCTTAGCAAGTTGAACACCCAGGATCACCGCGGCTAGGTCCACCCCAATGGCGACCCAAATTGAGAATAATGATAACCATGATTTTTGTTGTGACTTAGGAACCTGTTGTAACGAGAAATCTGATGAAAAGCTCTTTTCTTTTTTCTCCATGCACGAAACCTCCAGATATGATATGAACTAATAATCCTACAAAATATTCAAACCCGTTCAATCCTTCCAATTTGTCTGTCGTCAAGCGACAGCTCTCATGAATTCTAAACAAAAATTAGAATACGGTGAGAATTTATGTTAGTAATGATACCGCGGCGGTTTAAAAGCGTCAAGCGTTCGTAATGTATAATACATAGATTAAGCGATTACATTATGTATATTTATTTGATTTTAGTAAATTTTCTGAACAATCTAGTGAAAATCCAAGGAACAGGTTGCCCAATCTGACGGGAGCCTTTATTAATAAATGATGAGAATGTATAAATCTTTTTAATTTTACTTAGGTTAATGGATTTACCTAATCAAAAACAAGATGGACTAACAGGCTAAAATTGACAAAAAGAAACGGCCCGGAACAAAAGTTCCAGACCGCTTCTTTAATTATCTGTATTGCAACTCTACTTGACCTTGTAAGACTGATACTTCCCAGTCGCGGTGACCTTAGTGGTCTCCACGTGATGCTTCCCATGCTTGGTCGTCCACGCTTGTTGCAGCGTGATATCCCCCTGCTTGCTCAGCGTCAACGTATAAACTTCCTTCTCATGATCCCGATATACATAGGTCTTCCCAAAGCGGTAAGTATGCTCAGTTTGATGCTCGTTGGGCGAACTATACATGACGTCATAGGCCGGCTTTTTAAAGTTATCCCGCTGAATACTCGTATTCGCAGCATTCTTGTGATCCTGGACAAAAACAACCAAACGATGGTCAGCGGTCCGGTCAATGTATGTACTAGCCCCGCCCTTGTGTTCATAATCTTTGTCACTATCAATTTGGTAATCATAGTAGACTCGGGTCGTCTTAGCTTTGAACTTTCCGGTCGCGGTCGCGGAATGGTACCGCAAAACCCAACCACCGCCACCCTTCAGTAGGTCCTTGGCCTTTGTCGTATAGTGCTGACCAATTCGACCACGCAACGTTTTAACACTGTAATTTGTCATTCGTTTAGGATGTCTATTCGATTCATTATACCGATAATAAACGACGACTTTCCCTTGTTTACTGGCGGCTTGTCCTTGGACCACCATTCCCAAACCAACGACGGCCGTTAGCCCGATAACCCCTAACCATTTTTTCGTCAAACGCATTCCCTCACCCCATAAATCACTTATTTAGTTAAAGCTTACCACTAAAAAAGATTAGTAGGGATTAATTTTAGGCTAAATCGTGGCTAGCTCAACGGGAAAATCTGGGCAGCACGATTACTTCTCATAAATAGCGTGCAAGCTCTTCAGGTCGGCCGCGGATAACTGGTAAACACCTTGATCGATTGGATACATGACGGAAACCTTTTCCGTGCTATGATCCAGTCCCAACGCATGACCCAGCTCGTGCACGGCTACAGACCGTTTGAAGGACTGAGGGTACGTCGCATTCAACCTGGCTGTCGCCGTATTGGTCGTTTGGATGCCTCGCCAATTGATTCGCTGGGTAATTTCAGGTCCACCGTGACCGTACTCCACAGTAGCTTGCCCCTTGGCTTCTCGTTTGTGGTACACACCCAATGTGATCTGATTGGTCTTGGTCGTCGCGTCACCCAGTTTTAAGGTCACTAGATTCGTCCGATTGTAGAGGAGAATGGCTTCATTGAAGACGCGCTGAGCGGCCGCTGGAGTACCTTTCTCAAAGTGGTAAACGTAAGTCTTATCCAGCAAGAGCCCCTGCATGGCCACCTCAACGGGCGTGTCATTAGCCCCAGTCTTAGTCGTCGCATCCTTGGTATTTCGTAAGATGTACCCACTCGACTTATAGTTACTGCCTTTCTGACTGGACCCTTTCTGTGCCAGCAAATTTGTCGCCGCAGAATGATAGAATGTCACCTGCGTCACGAGAGATTGCCAATTGCTCACCACAAATAGCCCCATCCCCAGACACAGAACCAGTAACAGCCGCCTGATGACCTTCACTTAAAGTCCTTCCCTTCCTAATACCCAGCCACGTGTTTTCACTAAGTGCTTTGAGTTTAGGCTATCTAGTTACGGGCGGCAACTACTTTGACTTGATAGTTTTGTGGGGAAACCTGCCACTTAAAATTAGAGCATTCGTCCTACCCTTACTACCGAAACCCAACATTTGCTGACTATCAAAAAGGGTTGGGGACAAAAGTCCCAAACCCTTATTTTGCTCCGAACATAAATAGTCGAAACGTGCGACAACAGGCAGTCAGCTCCGCTTAACCCCGCTAGACAAACAATCCAAGACTAGGATTATTCGTCTAGCGACGTTAATGCTCATTGACTAATCGCCTTTTGTCCCACTCTCTTCCTAAGCTTATTTATACACAGAGATGACGATTCCTGCTATTCTTAAGGCACTGAAACAAAAAAAGAAAAGAGATCGTCAAATAAGTGTCAATTACAATTGGCTATACTTTAAGAATAAAGCTAAAGAACAACTGACCAGTAAAACCGGCCATGATTTGTATGCCCAACACAAAATTGAAATTGAACCAATTTTTGCTGATTTAAAGACTCACTTGAAGTTCAAGCGCTTTTCGGTATGTGGTCTAACAGCCACCAGCAGCGAGATGGGAATAGTTTTAATGGCTGAAAATCTATCAAAATTATCTAAAATCGTTAAGCCACCGGATCTAAGGCTAAAGAAAAGTGGATGATCTAGTATTCGATAGTGAATATTGAAAGAAGTTAGTTTATCTAAAAACTGATTGGTTGTCATTAGCGTGGATTAACAATATCCCAATGTTCAGCGATACGATTGTTTTCTACTCGGAATAAGTCATAGTAAGTTTTTTCAATACCCTCAGCATGACCATCAGAAATAGTTAAAGCAAAGTTGCCATCAGCAATAACGTGGTTGATCTTAGTATAGATAGACTCTTTGCCCGCTGCTTTTAACATCTGAACACCTTTCATGACAGTGTCTAATCCATCAGGAACACCAACATGATGCTGAATGTAATCGGTATTCATATAGTCAGTAGCATGTTCTAAATGAGGGCCGCCCATCAATGTTGCGTTAATGGTTTCCTCAACTAGTTTTCCGGTTTCGTTAGCATTAAAATTTGCGTCAACATGCGTTGGACCGTCTAATTGAGTGTGACCTGATGGAGTGGGTGTTTCTAAATAAGGCGTTTCTGTGTGTAAATGTTGCTTGATGGTATCACCCTCAAATTCAAAAGCATCAAAGGTAACAGTCTTGTTACTTCCTACAGTTGTTAAAGTATGGAGAGCTAACCAGTTATTATCATTCAAAGTGCGGATTACTTCGACTTTAGTATTGTCTTTTTCTAGTTCAGCGAGTGCTAATTTAATTTTATTCATAATAAGTCCTTTCTGGGATTCTGCTTGGTTAAGAATTTGGTCAATCATATCTGCAAGAGTTGTTTCACTAAGTTGCTGTTTGACACCATCAGTAAGATTCTGATAGTAATCACCTAAGATGCTCTGAATATTGCCGCCAATAATGCAATTTAGATTGGTATTGGTATCAACATTCAATATTTGATGACCATCAACAGCAAGATAAATGTCTAGTAGTGAGATATCATGTGGATCTTTTGATAAAGTGATTTTTGATACGCCGCGCTGTGAATTTACTAGCCCAGCACTTTTTAAATCTCCAACTAGTTGACGAATCAAAACAGGATTGGTGTTTACGCTTTGAGCGATTTGTGTACTACTTAAATTCTCGTTATTTCTAACGTACAGCAATGATAAAGTGTGGATTGCATCACTAAGTCGCGTATTTAAGCGCATAAGTCCACCTTCCCTTCATGTATTTATTGTTATTACATGTAACACTGTACTTCTTATTAGATGTAATGTCAATAAATACATCTAATCATTTTTTAGTTTATAGGTAGAACTACTTAACAAAACATGACATTTTTCCGGATATCAGTGGTGCATCCTTTTCTATTTAGGGTGCAGAAAGCTACTTGCCACGCCCTAATAAAAAGCTTATCTTTTTTGAGAATTAACTTAATTGAACGTGTCCAAAATAATATATGCACTCTTTTATACTTGTATGTACCGTATAATATTGGTATCTCAACGTATTAATGTAATGGCATGATGGTAAATGATGGAATTAATCGGACAAATCAGACACCATATGTGAGTGCTGTATCCTGACATTTCTGACGCCCTAAAAAAGCTGAATAGTAATACTATGGGGCATGGGTATCATATAGGGTAGGCCAACCAGCTTAGAATACGTTCGACGAAAGGTAGTTAATCGATGTTAAGTGGAGTTGACTGCCTTTTGACGCACATTTCGACCATGTATAATCGGAGCACAAGAAGGGCCTGAGACGATTTTTGTCCCAGGCCCT
This sequence comes from Levilactobacillus tongjiangensis, assembly GCF_003946345.1. GTDB lineage: Bacteria > Bacillota > Bacilli > Lactobacillales > Lactobacillaceae > Levilactobacillus > Levilactobacillus tongjiangensis. Next base: position 122,501 of record NZ_RHNY01000004.1, on the reverse strand, counting down.
TGAAAACAAGGTCTTAAAACCAGTAATCGTATGAGTAAAAGTAAAGTCGTAAAGACAATGGTCTTGATGATAAATAGCACAGCTGCTTTTCCCCATCGAGACATCAATACCAATAACATCATGTTGTTCCAAAACTAACATCTCCTAAAAAGAGTACAGAACTACTCCGGGATTAACTCCGGCTATTCTAATTTCCTAAACGCGGTCTCGAAGACCAACATACTTAAACCTGAATTACTAGAGATAATGGCGGTGATCAGTTTAATATAGGGACTCGAAGTCCAAGAGAGTATGTGCGATCTTTAGCTCCATATACCTACTGTAATTCAAAAAGCTCTGTAAAACCTGAATCGGTTTTACAGAGCTAATCTTAGTATGTTAGCACAGACTATTGCCAATTTCACCGCGCACTGTGATCCGCATCCTGACGCAACTTCCGCAACCCCTGCTCGTCTACCTCTAACCGCATTGTTCCGGTATCTAAATCGACGACCGCGTGAACATCCACCGTGCCGATACCAACGGCTGTGGCCTCCCGCTTCAAACGTAGCGTTGAACGATCGGTCACCACTTCATATTCTTTTTCCAAGTAAGCTTCCTCCTGACTTGAACGCGCCATAAGTCTAGCACGCTGGTCAGTCGGTTTTAACTGAAACGTCTTACAAATAATTTTATAGACCGTCCCCTTAACTTATCTGGCTGACGGTCAAAAAACATCCCCAAGAGGCCATATGATGCCGCCCCTGGGGATATTTTATCTTCTAGTTCTGTTGGTAAATCTGTTTGAGCGTCTTTAAGTCCGCTGATGATAACTGCGTCTTACCTTGATCGATTGGATACATCACTGAACTGGTGGCACTACTATGATCCAATCCGAGGGCGTGGCCCAATTCATGAATGGCCACAGATCGACGGGCCGACTGGCTATAGGTCAAGTTTAAGCTAGCCGTCGCCGCGTTCACCGTCTTCACACCCGTTAAACTGATTCGTTGCGTAATTTTAGGTCCACCATGGCCCAATTCAATGGTTCCCTGCTGATTGGCAACCTTCTTGTGATACCCACCAAAGGTGATTTGATTGGCACCCTTAGGGGCCGTTCCAGCAATCAGCTTCACAACTCCCGTGGCATTGTAGGTGGCAACAGCCTGTTGGAAGACTGCCCGCCCCCGCGCGGATAAATCATCGCTGAAGCGATAGTAATAGGTCGAACTTAACGTTACGCCTTGAACAATGGACTCCACCGGTGTTCCGGTGGTTCCAGTCGATTCAGCCGACTGACTACTTGAACTCCGCCAAATGTAGCCGCTGGCGGTCGTCTTACCGTCACCAGAAGAACTACCCGCTGACCTACTATTTTTCCCGTTGAGTGAATTTGTGGCTAAGTAACTGGCCACCTTTGCTGTTAGAACGTCACTATAAACTTTCGCTTGCGTGGAGAGCGCCGCAACCGCTGCTGGCTGGGTCTTGACCCACCAGCCCGCGCCGACCAGCATGAGGAGCACGACTAGTCGCCTTAATATTTTCAACCGTAAATCTTCCTCTCTCAATCATGTGATGAACCGGTCCGGTTTAACCGATTGTTTGAATTCTAGCCTAAAACATGCAGGAACACCACCATTTATGCGGGCCGCTAAGCGTTTACCAGGGAGGTCCACCAACTAAAAATGGCGTCCCCTCAACGTTTGCTGATAGGACGCCACTATTCGTTAAATTAGTCTAAAGCCACTAATAAAATTTAGCAAAATCACTTTTGTGGCCCGCAAAATATTCTTATTTATAGACATCATTTCGCTTAGCTGCTTTCACAATCAAAACCATAAATTTTCCATCCTGAATATCAGCAATTATCCGATAATGACCAAATCTGTATCGCCAAAAAGTTCCTAGGCTACCTTCTAGTGCTTTCCCCCACGCCCGCGGATTAGAAGCACCCTCAATATGATCATCTAGCCATTTAACCATTCGACGTTGCACTTGCGGGTCCAGTTTCTGAAAATCTTCATCTGCTTTCTTGGCAAATTCCCAGCTATAGGTTGTCATTCTAATCCTAACCGGTGTTTAATCTCTTCCCGAGAAACTTTTTCACCATGACTTGCCTCAAGATTGCTTGCTGCATCGCGATAATCAGACTCATCTTCGAGTCGTTCTAAAATCGTTTTACGCATAAATGTCGTCACTGGTTCACCATAAAATTCAGCTAATTCTTTAACTTGCTTATACTGATCGTCTTTAAACCTTAATGATGTAACAGTCATGTCCCCACCTCCTACAGTGAATTATATCATGGGTAGGCTTCGTCTGTAGCCTAATTGCTCAATATTTACAGTATGATTCATCACAAAATAGCCGACCCGACAGATAACTGAGCCAAGTGTATTGACTAGGAAAAGTGTCTCCCCAAACAATCATTTTTAAAATAATCGGATCAAGTAAAGCTTTAACCAGAAATTTAAGATTCTTAAGAGCATTTACCAACCTACAAACCGGTCGTAATCGATGCACCCAATTAAGTAAAAAGCATCTCAGACCAAATTATGCCTGAGATACTTTCTTTACGCTTATCTTCTCACCGTTTGTCCAAATGGCTGACTAGGAGAACATCAACTAAACAAGTGCTGATATGTGAAATCTGATTCCCAAATGGGCAAACCCACCACAAGAATCAGAACAAACCTTCAAACGACGATTAGTTCTGCCGTTTGCGGTCAAGCCCCCTGGCTAAGCCTAGTAATCCTAACGACAAACTGCCCAGCACCGCCAACCAACTCTGACTGTCATCACTCGTTTGCGGCAACTGCGTGGCTGAGCCAGTCGTTTGGTGAACTGGTTGTGAGTCAGACACTAAGTTCTTGGCAGTAACCATTTGAGCCGCTGCTAAGTTAGCTGATTGACCGGCCGTGGAATGAATTTCCCACAAACCAACTGCCTTCGTTCCTTTTACTCCGCCTGTTGTTGCGGCAAGGGGCTTCTTGGGCGTGGTGCGCTTGATTGGTTTAGTAACCGGCGTCTTCGTTCCTGGTTGCTGACCAGTCTCCGTCCCACCAGCGGGCGTAGTTCCTGGCGTTTCGGCCGGCGTAGTTGTCCCCGTACCTGAACCGCTAGTACCTTCACCCGGTGTGGTCGTCCCCGTGCCAGTATCCGTCTTGGCAGTCACCGTGATGGTATTCGTGGCCGTCGTCACTTGGCCATTTTGATCCGTAAATGTGTACGTAACGTGGTAAGTTCCTGGCGTTTTCGTCACATCCGCAGCCAAAACTGTTTGCCCATCAATTGTCGTAATTTTTGGCGTTACGGTGACCAGGCTACCATCTACATCAGTAGCCATAATCGGTGCTGGTGTCCAGGCATCCCCAACGGTCAAATCGGTGGTCGTATCAGCATAGTTTAAGTTTGACTGATTGGGCGCCACAGTTAACGTGTTGGTGGCACTATGGTTAGTGCCCCTTTGGTCGGTAAAGCTGTACGTCACCGTATAAGTCCCTGCCGACTTTGTCACATCTGTTGCTGCCACAACGTTGCCTTGAGCATCCGTAATGACCGGTGACACAACCACTGCCGTCCCGTCAACATCAGTGGCAGTTACCGCAGCCGGCGCCCAGTTTCCTCCAACGTATAACTTGGTAGTCTGATCCGTATAATTTAAATTAGCTTGATTAGCGGCCACAGTTACGGTCGCCATTTTGGCTAAGCTCACGTCATCCGCACTATCCGTGTAGGTATACGTCACCTGATAAGTCCCCGGTTCCGTCGTGCTAAGACTCTCAACCGGCGTAGTCGTGCCATCACTTCGAACTTGAGCGTACGTCACCGCCAGTTGTGACACCGTCAGCGCAGTTCCATTTTCATCAGTGCCACTGACAAAACCGTCGGCTGGTTGCCAGGATTCACCTACAAATAGGTTGGCATCCTGTACAGTCAAAGTAATTGGCAGTGACTTCACCGTCAACGTTGTGGTGGCCTGACGCGCGACGTTATCGGCATCAGTAAAGTTGTACACCAACTTGTAGTTTCCAGCGGGCGCAGAATCTAGTGCACTGACACTATTCCCATCGGCATCCGTAATGGTCACGTTCAGCCGATCAGCTGGCACGGCAGACCCATCCGTATCCGTGGCGGAAATCAAATTGGTGGCCGGTGTCCAAGCCGTCCCAGCCAAAATTGACTTGGGGGCAACACTCAAACCAGCTGTCGAACCCGTTGCGAGTTCATTAAGATAGACGGTATAAGTTGACCCTTGTACCGCCAGCGTGGTGCTATCGGCAACGCTAGGGGTGTAAGTCATGGTATCAGTTGCAGTCCCCGAACTCACAGCAATGGCATCAGAATATTTGCTAGTATCTAGTTTCAAAGAAGACGTCGCTAACGCTGACAGTGAAATCACGTTTCCACGTTGATACATCGACCCATCTTGGCCGATTGATGTGACACTGCCGAGTGCCTGACCGGTGGTCCCGTCAACGATGTTATAGGTGTCGGTAACGTTCACGTGGACGTAGGTGAGTTGTGGCAGGGCAATGTTTCCTCGATTACCATTAGGAATAACTAAACCAGCAATATTAGCGTCAGGGGCATCGATTCCTAAGCTAGCAGTGGTAATCGTTGGATAGCTCCCACTATTTTTAACGGTTGATACAGCTAAATTACCAGTCCCAGCGAAAAGGACGCCATCCGTGGCTAAGTCAGCGTAATTCTGTGCATTAATGTTATACGCAGCCGGCAGCGAGGTATCCTCTGCACTCCCCGTATGAAGCGTAAGTTGAAATTTTGGCATGCTTGTTTTATCTTGTCGAGAAATTTTAGCGCCATCATTTGGACGGAAATAATACACCTGCCGACCGTCATTCGTATTATTCAATCGGTACGCCGTTAATGATGAAAAATCAGTATAGTCCAGCTGAAAAACCGCATCCGTATTGATCATCTCTACAAAATCTGTCGCCGCAGATTGCGCATTTGCCAATGAGCTCGTGATACCGGTTGGTAGGATAATATAAAATCCCCACAGCTGACTGTTCAAGCCATACGCAGTGGTTGACATATTTGTGGGATTATACGGATACACCGTAACGGCCGCTGTTGCGTTATACAAGGTATACTTGCTTTTAGTGGTCACAAAAAAATTGGCATAGTTGTATTCACCGGTGCTCTCCTGCGTCGTGACAACGGGGGCAATATCTTTCCCCGCCGTAATGACATCGCCATCAATGGTTTCTGCCACACTATCTAGACTAGCTAACATTGGTGTTACGGCCGTGTCTGGCACCGCCGCGCCATCAGTAAAATTGCGTAACAACTGTTTTCTACTGAATGCTGGGGCGGCCACCTTCAACGCATTGGAATCCGGAGTGACTGCGATCTTTCCTGCGGTGCTAGGCGCCGAGCTTACCTTTTCGTTAGCTTCACTATTATCTTTGCTAGTCGCACCTGCCGGAGCCGCAACAGACGCTGGGGCGGCCGCCGAGGAGCCTGGTTTGGTCGCAGTCGACTGAAGTGGTGCACCACTAGAGGCACTGGAGCTGGCAGGCGTCGCCCCACTAGTTGCCATAGAACTGGCCGGCTTAGCACCCGTGACTGTTGCCGCGGTACTGCTGGGTGTCGCCTCGTTCGGCTGTGTATTTTCAAGCACCGTCTTCGCCACTGTTGCAGAATCAGCCACTGGATCACTGACACTCTCAGCAACCCCAGCTACCGTGGCCGCATGAGCCCTGGGTGCGCTGACGAACAAACCGCCCAGCAACGCCACCGTTGAGATACTCCCAACCAGCCAAAACTTGCCAGCCTTGTATAGCTTATAATGTTTCTTTTCTATTTGACCGCTGCTTTCTTGCCAGACCCTTCTCGCCATCATAATCGATTCCCGCTTTCCCTCGCTCACTCACGTACCAGTCATCTACTGAATAAACAAAACCAATTCATAGTAAACTAGTTACAAATAGCAATTGTTTTCTATAATGAAATAGTACCATAAATTGACCAAAAATCGCGACAAATTCCAGTAATATGAAAACGTTTTAGAAGAAGCCACTTCGGCGTTATAATAGGATTCAGCTTGGATAAGCCTTTTCAATTAGTCATAAGCGATTTTAAGCTTTCGTTAAGTTAAAGACGTGTAAAATTCAGCACTCCCCATAAATAGTAACATCGCATTATCTTATGGCCATACATAAGTCATGGGGATTACTTTCATATTTTATGCAAACAGAGCAGTTGAGTTAAAACAGAGGTTCAAGATGATGAAACCCTCATGAACAAATTCTAAATATATACGACGAATAATTTCATTACAAAAGGCCAACTTCCAGCGAAGTTGGCCTTTGAACTGTGTCTATTTCAATAAATATTTTGCGTCCAGCTCATGGTCAAATGAGGTCAAAATCTTGGGACCATCATCCGTCACGACCAGTGTGTGTTCATACTGACAGCTCAAGCTGCCATCCAACGTCCGAATGGTCCAGCCATCATCGGCCGGATCACTGCAGCCCCAGTCGCCGACGTTGATCATTGGTTCAATCGTCAACGTCATACCGGCCTTTAAGCGCGTCCCGTGACCAGCTCGGCCAACGTGCGGAACGTCCGGATCTTCATGCATTGTCGGTCCAATACCATGGCCAATGTAGTCACGCACTACGCCGTAACCCATCTGGTTTTCAGCATATTCTTGGATGGCTGCACCAATGTCACCAATCCGGTTACCCACGACAGCTTGGTCGATTCCCAGGTAGAGCGACTTCAACGTCACATCCATCAACTTCTGAACCTCTGGTGACGCTTGACCAGCCACGAAGGCATGACAAGCATCACTCAAGTAACCGTCGTAGTCGATGACCGTATCCATTTTGATCAGGTCGCCCTCTTTGATCAAAATATCTTTGCTGGGACAACCATGACAGATCATGTCGTTCACACTGACACAGGTTGAGTACTTGTATCCTTCAAAGTTTAGTTCGCCAGGTGTGGCACCGTGGTCAACGATGTACTGATAAGAAAAATGGTCAATATCCCAAGTCGTAATCCCAGGTTGAATGTACGTTTCCAACTCGTGAAACAAACCCACTAGGATGTCGCCCGCCGCCTGCATACCGGCAATTTCTCGTGCTGATTTTAATGCTATCATGTTTCCTCCTGAAATAACTGAATGTCGTTTATCTTTGCTTTATTTAGTATACCCTTTATTGCGAGAAAACAAAGAGCGTGAGACAGCAGGCTCATTGATGTCGCACGTTTCAGCAAAAATTAGTTTAAAAATACAGCAAGGGCCTGGGATAAGCTCCCAGACCCTTGCTGTATTTTCTTCATCGTTACGGGTTACTTAACAAAGGCATGACTGGCGGTGATGTACCCACCAGTAACGTGGTAACGTAGAACACCCTTATCAGAGTAATCCCAACCGGTAACTTTCAAGCTTGTTGCTCGCGTCACGTGACGCAACTTATGCTTCAAGTTCACATCTCGGTAAAGGTTGAGACCTTGCTTGATGGTCACACGCTTCACTTGATGATGTTTCCCAGCTTGGACCTGTTGCTTGTTGGCGGTAATGAATTGACCATTTGTCAGCTGGAAACGCACGTTGGCTTTCTGCGTCACGATGCGTTTCACCTTCAGAATTTGACCTTGACGGTAAGTGTGCTTGACCTTACCCGTCAATTTGACATTACCGTAGGCTTTCAGCCCCTTAGCACTGATCACTGTCAAAATCTTAGGTGCCTTTTGGTAATCTGCATTCTGGACAAACTTAGCACTAGCCGTGATGTAGCCACTCTTGCCGTACGTCTTTGAATGACGGTTAATATCCCGAACGTGGTAACGGGCGTGACCACCCTTGGTCGTCGTGCCCAATACCTTGAACTCAGGTTGGCGCATCTGTGGTTGTTTCTTAAACGTTGCTAACCGGTTAGCCTTGGAGAAGGTTGGCTTCCGATACAGCGCTAAGCCCTTGATGGCCACGACTTTACCTGGTTGCTTAATCGTTTCGACTTGGTCACCAGCGCCTTCAGAAATGACGGGAGTTTCCGTCTTCAAATCAGCTTGGGCCTTGGCCAAAGCCGTCAACACGGCTGTAACATCCTTAGCGGTTGCCTTCGCATCAGCCAAGACCTTTTCCGCTTGAGTCAGCGCCGTCTTGAAGGCTGTTTGACTATCAGCCGTGTAACCCTTCAAGTCAATTGCCTGAGCTGCAGTCAATTTTTGCTTCAACGCTGCTTTATCGACCTTGTCATCAGTTTGATGGCTGGCACCAGCGTTGCCACTACCAACATGCGTGATTCGTGCCAGCTTCGATTGAGTCTGGACCAAATCAGCCAGTACACTCGCAATTTCAGCAACCGTTGTCTTTTCAGCTACTAGAACTTGCTCAGCCTTGGCCAGTGCGGCTACGAATGGCTTTTGACTGTCAGCCGTATAATCCTTCAAGTTGACAGCCTGAGCCGCCGTGACCTTCTGCTTCAGCTGTGACTTGTCCAGCTTAAGTGCTGCTTGGGCTTTGGCCAGGTTAGCAATCGCGTTGTCGATCGCCTTACCCGTTGCCTTTGAATCTGCCAGCACTACTTGGGCCGCGTCCAGCGCTTGCTTAAAGCTGGCTTGACTATCGGTCGTGTAGCCCTTCAAATCAACCTGCTTGGCTGAATCAATTGCTGCCTTAAGGTTGGCCGTATCGAACGTCAACCCTGTCTGCGCCTGGTCTAAAGCAACCATAGTGGCCGCAATTTCATTGACCGTGGCATCATCCTTAACCAAGACCTGCTTAGCATCTGCCAGAGCTTGCTTAAAGGCGGCTCGACTGTCAGCGGTGTATTTATCTAAGGTAACTGCTTCAGCAACCTTAACCAACTTCTCAAGTTCTGTTTTGTCTGGAACCAGCGCAGATTGTTTCTTGATCAAATCAGCCAGGACATCCTCAATCTCATCAACGGACGCCTTAGCATCAGCCAAGGTCTTTTCAGCCGCAGTCAGTGCCGCTTTGAAAGGTGCCTGACTATCAGCGGTGTAGCCCCTCAGATCAACGTTCTTGGCGATTTTTACCATATTGCCAAGTTCCAACTTATCTGGCAACAACGCGTCTTGAGCCGCAACCAGTTTGGCAGTGACTGCATCAATTTCGTTAACCGTGGCATCCGCCTTACCCAAGACCTGTTTAGCTTCATCTAAGGCTTGTTTGAAGACTGCTTGAGAGTCGGCCGTATATTTCTTCAACCCAACTGTTTCAGCTGCCTTAACCTTCTTTTCCAGTGGTGCCTTGTCCGGAACCAGTGCAGCCTGCGTCTTAGCTAAATTATCAAGTGCGCCGTCAATGTCTTCAACCGTCGCTTTGCTATCCTTCAAAACTTTATCCGCCGTAGCCAAAGCTGCTTTGAAAGGTTCCTGACTGTCTGCCGTGTACTTCTTCAAGTCAACAGCTTGAGCATCGGTCAGCTTTTGCTTCAACGTTGACTTGTCCAGTTCAAGGGCTGCTTGTGCTTGAGTCAAACGTGAATCGGCCTTGGCAACCTCTTCTGCAGTAACTTTCCTATCTCCGGAAATGGCCTTTGCTTCGCTTAATGCTTGCGTGAAACGGTCACGACTCTCAGGTGTGTACCGCTCTAAGTCTAGCTTTTCAGCTGCAGCAATCGTCGCATTCAGCCGAGTCTTGTCCGCTACCAGGTTGTCCTTGGCATTATCCACGTCGGTAATCATTGAATCAATGGTTGCCAGAGTAAATGCATCATTATTCAGCATCAGTTCCGCGGTCGTCAAGGCATGTTGGAAGGCTTCCTTGTTTTCAGCCGTGTACTTGGACAAGTCAATCTTCTTAGCTTCAGCCAACTTACGGCCCAGGGCTACCTTAGCCGCAGCGAGGTTCCAGTTGTGGGCCTTCAGTTCAGCCTGATCAACGACCTTGCCATCCACGTCCTTCGTGACCAGCTTCATCTTCTGACCATCAACTTGAACGGTCAGGTAAACCTTCTGATTCTTATCCTCTTGCTTCTGGATGTAATCCCAAGCTTCTGGTTCATTTGGCAAGATGTCATACGTCTTGTCCCCGGTATGACCAGCAGCTACGTAGGTCGTCCCCTTCACCTTGTCTTCCTTACCAGCAACTAACGGCTTCGTCCGCCCATAGGAGTGATCATGACCACTGAAGACCACGTCGATGCCTAGCTCATCACATACTGGTGGCAGCATTTTGTGGAACATTGAGGACTGTGAATCGGCTGGGTTCTTATTGTATGGTGGTTGGTGGGTCGCAACGACCTTCCAGGTCTTATTTGACGCCTGCATGTCCTTACGCAACCAGTCCAGTTCCTGCTTCATTTCTTCAACGTTGTCGGTCCACCCTAGAGAAGCGATGTGCACGTTGCCGTAATCGACTGAGTAAGTGCCCTTCTTGTTGACCGGCGCACCGTTATGGTCTGGTGTTCCCAGCATGGCAGTTGCTTTGCTCCCGTCATCCCCCATGTACTCGTGGTTACCAAGCACGTGGATCATGTCCAGAGAATCGTAAACCTTATGCTTATTGAACATTTCAGACGTGACGTCGGCCTCGTTAAAGATGGCTTGGTCATCGTTAAAGTCACCCACATGAAGGGCAAAGTCAGGGCGGTTCTCGTCCTTTTCTAAGCGATCCACGATCTTGTCAAAATCAGCTAATTGAGAGGCTGAGTTGACCTGAGTATCTCCGAACACGTTAAAGCTCAACTTGTCGGTATCAGTCAACGTCTTGAAGTGCCGGACGTCTGACCACTTGTCACCATTCCCCACGCGATAAGCATACTCGGTTCCCGGCTTCAATTCCTTAGCCGTCACACTGTTGACCCGGATGGCTTTGCCGTCACTCACGTAAGTAAACGTCTTCTGCTCACCCTTGTAATCCTTGAATGCCTTCTCGTGGTCCGCCTGATATGCCTCGTCGGTTGCCACTTGCATAATGGCGTCCTTAGTATCCGTTACCGGATTCGTAAACCAGGTAATGGTCTTTTGCGTCGCTGGATCCTGCGTGGACCCGGCTAACAGGTTGGATGGCGTATCAGTCTTGGCTGGCGTGAATACTTGAACCAGCGTCTTAAAGCTGCGTTGCGTCCCCTTCGTTCCGAACAAATTAAACTTACCAGCGTTAGCCGACAGCTTATCACTCGTCAACGTTCCCTTGTCATCAGTCTTACCGATAACTTCGGCTGCTTCACCAGGCTTGGCCATGGCTAAGTCCACGCCCGCAACCGGGTTATCTTGACCATCCACAACGGTCACACTGCCGGCCTTGCCGACAATCAATTGGCCGACCTTCAGCTGATAATCAGACTGAATTTTAGCTTTGATGGGCTGGGAAGAAACGGTATTGATCATGTCAGCATTGTTGCTAGTATCATTGAACGTCACACTGCCACTCGTTAACTGATATGTCAGTGAAGTACCATTTTCCGTTTCGGCAGGCGTTTCAACGGTCACCTGAGCCAGAACGTCTTTACCAGCGGAACTACCCTGCGTGTCCTTGATATGCAGCTTTAGTTCACCAGTCTTAGCATCGTAATCATAGGTGTTGTCCTTAGAATCGTTTGCAAACTTCACGCCCTTGACTGGGAAACCCTTGCCCAACTGAACGGTAAATTCACCATTCTTGATGTTGGTTAAATCATCGGCAGTCAACTCAAACGTTGTGTTGCCACCCAATTGGGCCGTGTCGCCCTTGATTTTGCCTAAGGTGATGCCAGTCTTGTTACCGGACTTCATTTCAAAGTAGGTGTCCTTGTCAGTCCGGTTCCCAAACTTATCGTAGGCCACGACCTTCACGTGATGAATGCCATCGCTGTATTGATACCCGCGTAATGTCATCGTCCCATCGGGATCAAACGTGTACTTCGTACTGTCCGTGGTCCGGTCAACACCATCAATGTAAATCTTGTTCTTTTTCCAGTCGATACCGGACATGTTTGGATCATCCTGGTCATCGTGGACCTTCGCAGTGATGGTAATTCCTTGCTTATTGAAGGTCTTATCCGCCACGGAAATGTCATCCACAATTGGGCTCTTTAAGTCATCCACGTTGGCCCCATAAACGGCGCGGATGTTATCCACGAAGATACTCCCCTTCGTCCTCGGCGCACCATCTGGGTTACCAGCCTTAAGTGCCATGACCCGAACCACTTGCTTAGGGAATGTCTTAAATGGTCCCTGATAGCTCGTTGGAATTGGTGCTTCAACGTACTTCCAGCCTAACCAATCGATTCCTACTTTAGAGTCGGTAAAGTTTAAAGGTTTGGCCGTTCCCTTAGCATCATAAATCTGGCTTCGTAACCACAACCCTTGTGACTCTGGTGTTCCGTAGACCCACATCCCCAGAGCAGTTGGTGCACCAGGAATTTCCTTGGCATCCCCAGGACCAGCGTAAGCCCCCAAGGTCGTTCCTTTTTGTCCATGAGTCAGGTCAAACTTAACCTCCAAGGCGTGATCACCGAAACGAACTTGACCCTTACCAGGTTCGGCTAAGCCTAATTCATTGGCTTCACCACGGCCTGAACCGCTGACCTTCTAGTCACCGAGTCCCTTTTCAAAATCATACAGCACCGTTGGCAACTGACCGATTTCAACGTCAACGGATTGTGAGATGTCCGTCCCCGCAACCGTGGCCTTCACCGTGCCCTTAGCGTGTTTACCAGCGGAGTGTAAGTTACCTTGCGCATCGATGGTTCCCAATTCCTTAGGGAAATCCCATGTAATATCGCCATCTGATAAGTTCACGTCGCGGCCCTTATACCGAACCTTCATTCCCAGTGATTCGGTGATATCTGTTTTCATACTCAATTTTTTATTTAAAAATTCAACAGAATCTGGCTTGGCAATGGTAATTGTGGCACTTCCCACGACCTTATCACCTACGGTCAGGTTGGCCGTAACATCACCTAGCTTGCCCTTAGGCTTGAAGATACCGGTCTTTGCATCGATATCTCCCAGGCTAGGATCAACTAACGTCCACGTCGCACTATCTGGTAAAGTAGCGTCGTAACCAGCTTTGTCGACCCCTTTGGCCGTAAAGTTGACCGTCGCGTTGGGCGTGTAGACCGTATCCTTAGGCGTCACCTGAGCCCGGTCAAACGTGTGATTGGATTTTTCCGTTGTGGTGATCAGCCAACTGTTAGCCACTTTCCGTTCTTCACCGTCGGAAGGCTTATTCTTCAAGCTCAAGCCCGTGTCCCCCGGTGTCCGTGACAGGTACGTCGCCGAGCCCCCACCATCGAGGTTCAAGGCATCGACCGCTCCTTGGTCCTTCATGGTTTGAGACAACTCAGCCAGCGTCATCCCGTTAGAATACGGTGATTGCTTACCATCGATGGTCACAAAGAAAACGGACTTGTCCGCCCGAATCCCAACAGCAGAACGCGCGGCAAATTCACCACCGACTTGCGTGCCAGGGTTCAACGCTTGGCCATCCTTGACCAACATGATCAGACCACCGAGGGCTTGCCTCAAGTCACCTTTCTTCGCCTGATATTCCGCCTGGCTCCCAATCAGCGGCTCGCCATCCTTGGTTACCCCAAAGAAGGATTCCCCACTGTCTGGCTTAGTAGCATGGATTTCCACACCGTCCTTAACCACATTTCCAAGCGGTTCTCCGGTCCCCATGTTAAAGAAGTCTGAATTCAAACCAGCCACAACTTGGTGGCCACTCTTAATGGCCGCGTTGGCTTCATCCCGCACCGTTTGCAGGCCAAAGCCCTTCCCGTCGTCTGGCGTACCCGCATACAGGCCCGCCGTTTTCTCCTTGAGATCCACGGATACCGTGTGCATCACGGTCCGGTCACCCTTGGTGTTCTTGTAGGTCACCTTTTCCTCACTGATTCCGGCGGCCAACTGGTTCTTGGTCTCCTCAATCGTGTTGGCCTTAACGTTAACCGGTTGGCCATCCTTAGTCTGTTTAGCGGCTACCTTAGCCGATAAAATTTGGTGGGTCAGCGTATTGGCCTGCGCCACTGGTGTCATCAGCGGTGTCAGGACCAGGGCAGTTGCGAGCGTTGCCCGTAATTGTCTTCTTCGTTTAGTCACTGTGTCTTTAATCCTCTCTGGTTGTCAGGCATCAAGCGGCAATGTTTCTGTTTTCATAACTTTTTCTTGCTGGTGGAGCGCTTGAAAAGAAGTGTACCTGATTTTCAGCCAGAAATGGGGGACCTTACGAAGTCTGTACAAGTTGTCTACAGAACCTTTACGCGTTTATAAAGGTGGCAATATCGCACCGCTTTCTGTATGTGTATTCATAATTATTTATATACTACGATAGCTGACCTAGCAGAACCAATAGTCGCAGCACTTAACTATCAGCGGTTTAACCCCACCACCAGCCGATTGAATTCATCGCTAGATTATTCGCTAGCAGCTGTTGGTCCTTGGGTCTTCGATCAACTCCACGATTTCTTTGAAAACTGGCAAGTCACTTGCTGGTTAATCATTTTTTGGTTATCACCGTACTCGTTGGTCTACGAGTTATTTCAGATAACTAAAAAAGCCGTCTAGGAAAATTCCCAGGCGGTTTTCGTTTAACAAAAGAATAGCCGATTAATTCACGCGTTAAACTTCATGATTCCGAAACGCTTCGATCATCTTCCACGTCAGACTCAGTGTCGTGTCATCATGTGGAATCTCTTCCCGTTTGAACCACTGGGCCTTGGCTAATTCGTCATGCTCTAATCGAATCGACTTCTCTTGGTCCAGATCAGCAAAGAAGCCCACCAACAGAGACTCAGAAGGCGCCCACGGTTGGCTCCCAAAGTAGCGAATATTGTGGACGGATAGTCCCACCTCTTCGTGGACCTCACGCGCAATCGTTGCTTCTAGCGTTTCACCAATCTCTGCGTAGCCTGAAATCAGTGAATACCGGTTGTACCCCGTCAAGAACTTGGTCATTAAAATACTATCACCATCCGTGACACCCACGATAATTGCTGGCGAAATCTTAGGGAAAATCAACTGGCCACACTGGGGGCAACGCAGGGCCCGTTCCTTGCTGTCCTGTTCCATCCGGTGACCACAGCGACCACAGAATTGATTGGTCTCGTACCACCAGCCCAGATGTGCAGCCGTAGCAGCAGCGAAGGCCAACCAATTTGGCGTCAATTGGGTAAACCGACGCGTTTCAACGTACTGGTAGGCTGCATCCTCTGGCACCTGATCGGCCACTAGGTAAAACGCCGTCTGGTCTATCGAGAATAGATACGTGTACGCCGTCCCGGGCAGTTGCCACTTGGCAGCCACCTCCTGATAACGAGGCAATGTTCCGTCGTGTAAAATGGCTTCGCGGTTGTGGTAAAGGACCACATAATCCGTCCCAATTGGAGCGCGGCGTTGGTCATAGTGATTGTCAAAAACTTGCGGACTGATATCTTGAAACATAACCCACCCAACTTTCCAGAAAGTAATTATTTATCATCTTAATCTTTCCTGAGTGGCCAAACAAGTACGCAGTTTTTTCTGCCCTACTCGTCTTGCTACGCGCGACCATCACGAAAGGCCTGCCGCATCTCCCAGGCCAGAATAAATTTCGCGCCATCGGTAGGCATTTCGTCGCGCTGGAACCACTGCGCCTGCGCCAACTCATCACGTTCCAGGTCAATTGCCACATCCTCATCCAAGTCGGCAAAGAAGCCCACTAACAATGACTCGGAGAACGCCCACGGTTGGCTCCCAAAGTAGCGAATATTGTGGACAGCTAGTCCAACTTCTTCGGATACTTCTCGTTGAACAGCCGCCTCCAGCGTTTCACCAATTTCGGCAAAACCCGAAATCAGCGTGTATTTATCGTAGCCGACCGCGTACTTGGTCAGAAGAATCTGGTTCCCCTTAGTAACAGCAACCACGACGACCGGCGAAATATTCGGGAAAATCTGCCGACCACAGTTCGAGCAGCGCAGCGACCGTTGCTGCTCGTCCTGCCGCATGGCGTGACCACATCGCCCACAGAACCGGTTCGTCTCATACCACCACGCCAAATGAGCCGCAGTAGCACCAGCAAATCCCAACCAACCCGGCTGCATCGTTTGAAAGGCTTTGATTGGTTGATACTGGTAATCTGCATCCGGCATTACCTTATCCGTTAACAGGTAAAATCCCGTCTGGTCAATGGTAAATAGGTACGTGTACCGTGTCGGATCAATTTGCCATTTATCCGTTACCTCTTGCACCCATGGCAACCGCTGCCCCTGAAAAATCACGGCGCTGCGATTATCATAAATCAGCACGTAGTCCGTAGCTAATGCTGCCCGTCGCTGCTCATAGTGATTGTCAAAAACCTTAGGACTAATATCTTGAAACATACTCCCACCCAACTTTCCTTGAAGTCTTTGTCTTAATGTCTCATAGTTTACGCTTAATTTGTCTTTATTATGAGTATATTTCTGAAAACGGTTATCAATTAATTGGCTGGTGCCGCCATGATTGGCCACGCTATCCCTTATCTGGCAACGTTTTCACAGAGACGACACCTGAAAATAATTAAATAACGTGCTATAATCTAAAACGCATGCTTCAAAATTCGGATTTTATATAACTAGTCTTTAACTAAAGGAGGACCTCCAGCCCCATGCACTTATCCAAACTCGAATTACGGGACTATCTCATTGGCTTTACCTTAGTTCTGTTTATGGTCGCCATCGCCACCTGGCTGAACGACTATGAAATTATCCTACCAGAAATTGGCGCGCTGACCGCCGGTATGTGGATCTACCACAACCCCACCTGGATCGCCCAACCATCTAAAATTTTCCTGGCACCTTCCGGAACTGCTGTCATTGGGTTCCTATTGAATCAGCTGGCCATCGGGTACGCCGAAAAGGTCTTATTGACGCTGATTCTTATTTTGCTGTTACTCAATGTCTTACGTTCTACGTTGGCGCCATCCTTTGCGACGGGACTCCTGCCCATTATTATCAATGCCACGCACTGGTCATTTATCCTGGCCATCTTCACGTTCACGTTGATTCTCATGATTGGGGTCCTCCTTCAGGGGCACTATCGCGGTCTGCCTGCTGGACAACCACTGCACTGGCAACATATGCTCGGCTTCAGTCTAGCAGCCGGCATCTGGGTCGCCGCAGTCTGGATCGCCGGTTTCCCTCAAATGGCTGGAATTCCACCCGTATTAGTGGTTTTCTTCGAAGTTTCCCAGATGCCTAACTATAGAGGAAAATTGGCGCTAAAACACATCGTGGCGTTGAGTGGTGCCGCCACCTTGGGCGTGCTGGTTCACCTCATATTGGCATCCTGGCTGTTATCAGCGTTAGTCACACTTCCACTAGTCTTTATCCTGCTACAACTCCTACGCATCAAGTTGCCCGCAGCGTACGCTTTTCCACTGCTGGCATTGGTCTTACCGGCCAACATGTTTCACACGTTACCCATTGCGGCTACGTTAGCTTCGTGCTTTTTCTTAGGGTCCGTCGTCATCTTCCATCAAGTGGCAGACTGCGTCCGGTTATCTTCTGAAAATAGCGAAATATAGACGAAAGACCTGACAACTAGTCAAAGTTGTCGGGTCTTTTTTTTAATAACGATTAACGTCTAACCGTTTTGTTTCCAAGTGTCATTCGACCAGAAAAACGGTTGAATAATTTTTCTAATAACTGGGCCAGTCCTTTACCGGGTCGACACGATTAAGGTATCCGCCAGCGAATGAACATGCTATGCTGTGGCTAACATTATTGGAGGAAAACGACTATGAAAAAACACCTAACGACCCTACTTGCTATTGGCCTGTTAGCAGGCTCACTGGGAACCCTTACCGCCCACGCCAATTCGTCGGAACCGCCCTACGTCAGTCCCATTTCTGGTAGCGGCTGGCTCCACGATACTGAGTCACAACTGGGCTCATTTCACAACACCTATTACCGCTTGAAGAATAAGACCAAGGCCACGATTACGATGTCCAAAACGTCCGGTGGTGGGACAGTTACTAAGCCCATTACCCTGCCTAAAGGTACCATTGTTGCCGCCAAAAAGGATGGTAAATGGTTAGAAGCACGTTACAACACCATCAGCTATGGCTTAAAAAAGAAAGGCATCCCTACTAAAGGCGTTGCTGGTGATGGAGACCTCGCCTTCAAGATTAAGCCGACTCAGGCAACTAAGATCACCCGACCAACCTACGCTCCGGCATACGGAACTGGCGCTTATTTAAGCGGTGGCTTGAAAGCCATTGAACAGCTAGCGACGTACAAATATAATCAGGTCACCGTGACCTCCGATGGCTACCTTGAATACTTTCCTGCCGCCAAAAAGACGTTTACCAGCCACAACCCATTTACGGATACCGACTACACGTGGTCCGTCATGCACGCAACCAAACCAACCCAGAGCATCAAGATTACCAAAGCCATCAAAAAGGGCGCCACTGTGAACCTATTTACGAAGGTAAAACCCATTGGGATTCCCAGTCAACGGATCGCTAAGAGTGGCAAATTCCAATACAAGGTGGCCCTGAAGAATCGCCACCAACCGTATACTTACGAAGATAATTCGTACGCTGATGATACAGCTATTGCCAGCACCTACAGCATTGGTAAAATGCAATTTTACACGGTAATTGGCGGGGGCTTCAACTAAAAGATAATTAGCGCGATTAAATACAACAGCCAGGTCTGGGATTTTTCCCGGACCTTTTTTCCTTCAACTAGCTAACGTTTACATACCTTTTACCAAACTAACACGGCAGCTTTACACCCTTACTGTATGATTGAGCCTACTGCAACTCTACATATTAAAGGAGAACCAATCGTGTTAGATATCATTAAAGCTATCATTCTCGGCATCATTGAAGGAGTCACCGAGTTTCTGCCAATTAGTTCCACCGGACATCTATACCTGGCAGATGAATTCATCAAACTCAACGAATCCACTGCCTTTATCAATATGTTCATGGTGGTCATCCAGCTGGGCGCCATTCTGGCCGTCCTAGTTCTCTACTTTAACAAGCTAAACCCTTGGGGCCCTCGCAAGACTAGCTTGGAACGCCATCAGACCTGGGTCTTGTGGCTCAAGGTCATTGTGGCCGTGTTGCCATCGATCATTGTGGGACTTCCGCTAAATGACTGGATGGACGCCCATCTCACCAATTGGCAGGTCATCGCCACAACGTTGATTATCTATGGAATTCTGTTCATTATTATTGAAGCCTACAATCGACACCAACGTCCCCGTTTTGACAACCTCAAACGCCTGCCCATGAGTATGGCTGTTTGGATCGGTTTGTTTCAAGTTCTGGCCATGGTCCCCGGAACCTCACGCTCCGGCGCAACCATTCTGGGGGGGATCCTACTGGGAACCTCACGCTACGTGGCCACCGAGTTTTCCTTCTTTTTGGCCATCCCCACGATGTTCGGGGCTT
The DNA here is from genome assembly GCF_003946345.1 of Levilactobacillus tongjiangensis. Lineage (GTDB taxonomy): Bacteria > Bacillota > Bacilli > Lactobacillales > Lactobacillaceae > Levilactobacillus > Levilactobacillus tongjiangensis. The sequence goes on along the minus strand of NZ_RHNY01000004.1, from coordinate 103,165 downwards.
CTTCCTTAAAGGTTCTAAAATACTTTCTGCACGGTAACCACTTTACCGGTAGCCAACTCATCGTTCTCTTCACTGGTGTTATTGTTTCATTCATGGTGGCCTACCTATCGATCAAGTTTCTCTTGCGGTACATTCGGAACAACGATTTTAAATTATTCGGTTGGTATCGCATTATTTTGGGACTCATTGTCATCGGCTACTTCGGCTTTTTTCGGTAAAATTCACAAAGTTTAGTTAGAATGACAAAACTTTGTCAAAATTGACAAATCTTATTTTACAATCATTTCTTACCCCGTTAATTATTTAGACGTGGTCTAAACCGCATCAGACCGGCGATATGACGTACTGTTACTTATAAATAAGTTGTACGCTTAAGAGTGTCGACCATTCTCTTGAAATATTATTTAATCTAATGTGACGCCCTTTTAACTGCTTAGTAATCTAATTGCAACACTCCTCGGGTATGCTAGTAGCATAGATTATACGGAATAGGAAGAGTGTTTAAATAAAATATGTCAAAACTAAAAATCAAATTTGCAACACTATTACTACTTTTCGGCTTCGCCTTCGGTATGGCTACCGATGTGACGTCAAGCCTGACTAATCAGGAAACTACGACGACTGCCCAAGCAGCTACGAAATTATCTGCCTCACAAAAAAAGCAAATCACTAAAATCAACTCTGGTTTATCTAAGAAGCAAAAGGCTGCCAAAAAATGGATTGCCTTCCGTGAATCTCGTTACAGCTACAAGGCCCGTAACGGTAACTGTTACGGCCGTTACCAATTACTGAAGTCTTACCTGCATGGTGACCTCTCAGCGGTTAACCAAGAAAAAACCGCTAACAAGTACGTGAAGAACCGTTACAAGACTTGGACTAAGGCTAAGTCATTCTGGCAACATCATCACTGGTACTAAACACAAGTAAACGAGCAAACATCTACCTTGGATGTTTGCTCGTTTTTTTGCCTTCAAGCTAGGCGGATAAAACGTCAGAAGGTCTCTAAACAGCGGCCACATAACGCCTTAGCTATTTTTCTTTACCACAATTTAAATTGTTCAATCCGGCCAAGTCTCTTAAACTAGAGGAAAACAGTCGAAGAGGACGCGCGTTTATCATGAAAAAATCACTCGTATTTGGAAGTCTTATACTACTGGTACTCCTGATTCTGGGCGGTGGCTGGGCGGTGAGTCAGCAGCCCGCAACTCAGACTACCACGGCTACTACGAAACCTACCAAACCCAAGCGACCCAGCAATCGCCTCACCTTGACAGAACTCAAGCAGCATGAAAATCTCCGTTACGCTGCCATCATCTATTACGCCTTAAAATATACCAAACTTCAACGGTGGCAAGAAGCTTCCGATTTTAAAGCTGGTTGGCAAGTTGAGGTCTATCCTCATCACGGCCATCCCCAATACCTCGTCTGGCCCGATAAAAATGTGACAGATCAGGATAAGAATCTCGAACCCAACCGCTTTAAACTCACAGCGAAGGACACTGTCACTTACAATAGTTTCATCGTCCACTCCTTTAGTAAAGACATGACCCAGACCACCAGCTTAACCAAAATTGCAGCAACTATCAGTCACCATCACAAGGGACGGGCCGTTCGGCAGATGGTCCCTAACCTCACTGTTAAAACCCATCATAACTAAAGGTTGTCAAAATAAGGGGTCGAGACCTGCCGTCTCGACCCCCTATTTTGACACATTTTAAGAATGTTTAGTCTCCTGAATCATGCCTTCCGTTCCAGCCGTGATCAACCCCTCAATTTGTTCCAGGAGCATCAACAACCACCCAAAGGCTATGACAAAGGCAATCAGTTCAAACGCCGTCAGTGAAAAATATCCCAACCATCTAAAGAGAATTTCAGCAATCACCAGCGCTATTCCCACCCCATACGACAGGTACAAGAAATCCTGTGTAATTTGAGGCAGTAACCAGCGAACGCCCACAATCAAGGCAATAATAAAGTACACCAGAAAAGTTGCCACCTGATCATGCAAATCGTGAGAAATGGCGTTGTTGGGAAAGACCCCCACCATCCCCAAATCCACCGCTGTCAGTGTCAGTAAGATGCGGAGCACCCAGAGCCGACGTGAATTGGGAAAGACTTCGTGCAGGCTCACGAATAAATAGTCTATCAGGGCAATCATCAGTAACGCCGCAAACATCAACGTAGCATTGAATTGCCACCCACTAGATGCTCCGTTTGTTCCCAAAAAGCTGAGGTTATGCTGCCACCAGTATTTCTGATTGTTCACAGCCATGGAGATGACGACCCCACTGATAATAACTAGCGTGAGCACGGTGGTCAGAACACTAGCGTCTACCATCAGGGAGAAGTAGACCATCGTGGCATTTACAACCAGGCTAAAGACAAAGAGGATAATACTGGCTGTAAATGAGCCAAAGATGGCGCCCTTGAATAAAACGCCTAATAGCCACATACTCCCGCTCAGCACCAACGCCAGAATCAACGCAAACGACAGCACGATGACCGGAAAGTTTCGCCAGTAGATGTTTTTGGTGAAATGATTTAAAGGATTATTTCGGTCATGAATAAAGAATCCGGCGAAGAGCAGTGTCCCCAACACCACCCCTACCAGAATAATGGCCGTCGCCAGGGACTGTTCACCCACCAGTTTTACCTTGTGCATCCCCTGTGAGACACAAAAAATAAGGAACCCCACGCTCGCAAATAGGGCCAGTAATAGCGGCCAAAACACCACCCGCTTTTGGAAGACCTGTTGGCGAGGCTCCGCAAACTGGACGACCAACCGGTCCCGCTTCACGACCAGCTTAACTGGCGTATCCTCCCGTAATTGCAGCTGTTCACTGACTGCCGCCGGAATCTTCAATTGATAATCTTTACTTTTCATGTTTTCCTCCGCTACTTGTTTTCACAATGACTCCCATTATACCAGAGGGAACACCCTAACCGACTTGTTATCAACAAATTAGAGTACCATCACCTGGTACACATTTCAGTACACTAAGTGAGAGCTAAAAGGGGGCCTGGAACTTTTGTCCCAGACCCCCTCGTTCTAACCTAATAGATTCAATTCATTAATCCCCTAGTCGTCAGCGTGAACATCAAAAGCGGCCAACAGCATTCCCTGAACGCCATCAGCATCCGGATCATGCATCCCTTTTCCCTTGTCGAGACCAATTAGAGTGGTCATTTCAGCTGGCGTCAGTTCGAAGTCGAAGATAGCCAAATTGCTCTTAATCCGAGCAGCGTGGACCGACTTAGGAAAAACGATAACGCCGAGTTGATTTTCAAACCGCAAGATGATCTGACCGGCATCCTTGCCGTACTTTTTCGCTAAGGCGACGATTGCGGGATCATTGATCAGTGACTGATTTCCCTGACCAAGTGGTGCCCAGGCTTCAAGTTTCACGTCGTTTTCAGCCAGCAATTGCCGTAACGGTTGTTGCTGGAAGTAGGGGTTAAACTCAACTTGGTTAACGGCCGGCACCGTCTCAAATTGTGGCACAAATTTCTGCCAAATCTTAGGCGTCATGTTCGAGGCCCCAATTGAGCGAATCTTACCGGCCTGTTGGGCCTCTGCCATCGCGCGCCAAGCACCGGGAACGTCCCCATATGGTTGGTGAATCAGGTAAAGATCCATGTAAGCCAATCCAAGCTTCTTCAACGAAACGTCAATGGCCTTCTTCGCCGCTTCGTAGCCAAAATCTTGGAGCCACAGCTTGCTCGTTACCCAAATCTGGTCACGGGGAATGCCGCTATCAGCGATTGCTCGGCCAACCTCGGCTTCGTTAAAGTAGGCCACGGCCGTATCGATATGTCGATAACCTACCTGTAAAGCTTCCAGTACGGCCCGGTACGTTGACCCATCGCTGGGAATTTGATAAGTGCCAAACCCCATCGCGGGAATCTCATTTCCATCATTTAATTGTTGGTGTCTTTGTCATTATCATCTCTCCTTAGCTAAGTTGTTTTAAACTTGATCCGAAAATTTGTTCAATCGTTACGGGATCCCGGTGATCGAAGAACTGACTCTCTTGCTTGTCTAATGACTGCATCGTCTGCATTTCAGTGGCCGTCAACTCAAAGTCGAAAACGTTCCTATTCTCAATCATTCGTTCCTTGTGAACTGACTTAGGAATCACTGTGATTCCCCGTTGCAAGAGCCACCGTAAAATAACCTGTCCCGTTGCTTTGCCGTGAGCTTGCGCAATTTGGGCAATCGTTTCATTTTGGAAAAGATTGTGTTTCCCTTCGGCAAAGGGGGCCCAAGCTTCAACCCGGACGTCTTCACCCTGATTGAACCGCACCTCTTCAGGCTGTTGGTACCAAGGATTGATTTCAATTTGATTGACGGCCGGTTTGACCGTCATCGTCAGTTCTAAATTTTTTAATTGATCGGCGTAAAAGTTAGAGACCCCGATTGCCCGAATTTTGCCAGCTTGTTGAGCTTCTTCTAAGGCACGCCAAGCCCCCATCGTGTCGCCATAGGGTTGGTGTAGCAGGTACAGGTCCATATAGTCCAAGCCTAAACGCTTCAAGGAATCGTTGATTCCCTGCTGAGCCCGTTCGTAAGTGAATTCTGAAACCCACAGCTTTGACGTGACGAAGATTTCATCACGGGGTACACCACTCCTCTTGATTGCCCGGCCAACTGCCTCTTCATTTTGATAGGCTGTCGCGGTATCTAGTAGTCGATAACCGGCTTGTAAGGCGTTGACGACGGCTTCTTCACATTCTTTTAAATCAGGCACTTGGAAAACACCAAATCCTAATTGTGGCATCTCAATTCCATTATTTAATTTAATTGTTGGCACAGTAGTCATTTCGCTCGTCCATCCCTTCATGGCTTGAATGACTCTACTATACTGGCAAACGCCTCAGTTGAAAATTACTAGATAAACATGCTAGTATACGAGTGACGTATACTAGGAGGGACTTGCCATGTTGGAAAACTACTTATTAGAAGAATTGGTGACCTTTGCCCAGACCGGAACCTTAGCCGAAACCGCGGCACAACTAAACGTCACCCAGCCCACCGTTACGCGGGGCATGCAAAAATTGGAGAGTGACCTTGGCGTCCACTTATTTGACCGCCAACCCAACCGGCTCAGTCTGACCCCCACCGGTGAATTGGCCGCCCGAGAAGCGACTGCCCTGCTCCAAGCGCAGAACCAAGCCGTCGCGCGAATTCATAGCTTCGATCAAAATCAACGAACTCTGCAGATTGGCACCACGTTGCCCGGTCCCCTGTACATTCTGAATGACTTGCCCTTGCCCACCAACGTCACAGTTAATCACCAGCTCCTGACGACTGCCATTGACGAACTGCTCACCCAACACGATTACACAGTAATTTTTTCCGACCATCAGCTAACCGGCGAAGCATTCAATTCTCAGCGAGTTGGTTACGAACGGCTGGCCGTCAACCTGAACAAGTTCATGTTTCAAGCCAACCAAACGACCATCACCTTCGCAGAGCTAAGGGACCTTAGTTTCATAGTTCTCACCAACATCGGTCCGTGGCGTGAAGTTATTCAACGAGACATTCCGCACGCGAAGTTTCTCTACCAAGAACAACGAGAAGCCTTTGATGAGATTACCAAATACGCCGACTTCCCGTATTTCAGCACCAACATTTCTGACATTATTCCGCTAGAGGCCAACCAAGAATTGCCAGCCACGGCGAATGACAGCCGCGTTCGGATTCCCATCAGTGATGACCAGGCACAACTAGCCATTTATGCTAACTTTCTCCGGTCAGAAAAACAGCGCGTCCAACCCCTGATCGACCAAGTTACGGCAAAGTGGCCCGACTAACAACCTGTACCATGCACGTTAAGTATAGATAATGATACGTGATAAGCATTAGACATGCCGGTAATTTCCCGTTAAGCTAATCCATGATGACCAAGCACCATCACGAAAGTAAACATTCTTTACAAACAATTTGTGAACGCTTAAAATTCTGATAGAAACATCTAGGAGGTAACACGATGAAATCAACTGTATTTGTAGAACCAGGTAAGGTTAAAGTCGTTGATGCTGATATGCCTAAGATTCAGGCACCTGATGACGTGATTATTCACGTTGTACGGACCTGTGTGTGTGGCTCAGATCTCTGGGCTTACCGCGGCTTAGAAGACAAGGCTAAAAACTCCGAAAACTCCGGTCACGAAGCTATTGGAATCGTTGAAGAAGTCGGTTCCGACATCACAACCGTTCAACCCGGTGACTTTGTCATTGCACCATTCACCCACGGCTGTGGCCACTGTGCCGCTTGCCGTGCCGGTTTTGACGGTGCTTGCCAAAACCACACGGACAACTTCAGTAGTGACGTGCAATCCGAATACATTCGTTTCCAACACGGCGAATGGGCTCTGGTTAAGATTCCTGGTAAGCCAGCCGACTACAGCGATGAAATGCTGAAGTCCTTGCTGAGCCTGGCCGACGTCATGGCTACAGGTTACCACGCCGCTCGCGTTGCCAACGTTAAAACTGGCGACACGGTCGTCGTTGTTGGTGACGGTGCCGTGGGTCTCTGTGGCGTTATCTCCGCTCAAATGCGTGGTGCTAAGCGCATCATTGCCATGAGCCGTCACGAAGATCGTCAAAAATTAGCTATGGAATTTGGCGCCACCGACGTTGTTGCTGAACGGGGTGACGAAGCCGTTGCCAAAGTTATGGCATTAACCAACAACTCCGGCGCTGACGCTGTCTTGGAATGTGTCGGGACGGAACAGTCTAACGACACAGCCATGAAGGTTGCTCGTCCAGGTGCTATCGTGGGCCGGGTTGGTTTACCTCATGAACCTAAGATCGACATGGCACCATCCTTCTACACCAACAAGATTATTGCTGGGGGCCCTGCTTCTGTAACGACTTACGACAAGCAACTCTTGTTGAAGGCTGTTCTGGATGGCGACATTCACCCTGGTAAGGTCTTCACGAAGTCCTTTGCCTTGGATGACATCGACGATGCTTACCAAGCTATGACTAAGCGTGAAGCTATTAAGTCCTTGGTCGTTGTTGACTAACTAGCCAACTGGAATCTACGTTAACGCTAGTCATACTAAAACTTATTCTAAAATTCTTAAAGAGAGCTAACGTCATTTTCTGACGTTAGCTCTCTTTGTAATTGCACTAATCTTCTAAATTATTACCGATTCTTTTGTCCAATAAACTCAGCTAGGCCTAACTGATCTTCCGCGCTTAACCAGCCAACTGATGTAAGAGCCCCGATATCTTCTCGCTTTACTTCTAAAATTACCCCTATATCAATATAAGTTTGACTCTGTCAACCACGCCCGTTTAAAAACGAACGCTTGTGAGAACCGCACCCTTTGGCATGGCGACCACAATTTGCTTAGATACAGCGCTAACCTACGAATAGGACTTATCCGCTAATTACCAAAGCCTTTTAGATCCGCAGGTTGCCAGACAGACTCTTTTATTACAAAGTTGCTAACCCCTTAGCTAAAATATTCTTAGCTGCATTATAATCACGAACATGTAACGTCCCGCAACTAGGGCACATCCACTCACGGTCAGCCAACGTCAGCTTGTTCTTACCGGTCATGATGTGCCCACAATGGCTACAAGTTTGCGTTGTATTCCGGGGATTCACAGTCAAAAATTTCCGGCCATACCAATCAGCTTTGTAGGACAGCATGCTCAGTAAAGTTCGCCAACCAACGTCCGAGATGCTCATTGCCAAAGCGTGATTCCGCAACATATTTTTACTCCGCAGTTCTTCAGCTACGACTAAATCGTGGTTTTTGATTAAGGTCGTAGAGACGTGGTGCAAAAAAGTTCTTACGTTGATTGGTAACTCTGAGTTGCAATTTGGCCACTAATAACCGTTGGCTTTGATAATTCTTTGATTCTGATAACCGTCGTTGACTCTTTTTAGCTCGTCTGGCCCGCCGTGACAGTTTCCGTTGAGCCTTAGCCAGCTTTCCTTTAATCATTCGATAGTAACGGGGATTCTCAATTACTTGTCCATTGGAGTCTGTCAGAAAATTATCGAGATTCAAATCAATGCCGACTTTAGATTTGACAATTGGTTGCTTGGCAGCAAATGGATGTTCCGACCCAATCTGCATGGACACAAAGTAATGACCCACAGCGTCCATCGAGACTGTTGTCGTCCCAATTCTAATATCATTAGCTCGTTCTAAAATCTTTAGTGGAAGTCCCTTGAATCGGAGATGCCCTAGCTTGGGTAGTTGTAGGTGGCGGTTGTCAGTTAGTCTAACACTACCATTCTCCATAGTTGGGGCTATCACTTTAGCACTGTAAAGACACGATGTCTGATAAGTCTGAGTGTAGCCACGCTTATGAAATTTAGGCGTCCCGGCCTGATGAACCTGACGGAATAGCTTCCAAGCAGTCCTATAATTCTTGATAGCATTAGCTTTCATCAGACTGTCAAAATCCGGATGATTTAACCACCCATGAATATTGGAAATAGCAGTTGACGGCTTCTTCAGACGTTCAGTCAGATCAGTGATTCGCTTCAAAACAAGCGCAATTGGTGTTTTAACTTTCTTCAGCCAAAATAGATCATTGTTCATCCCGTTCATTTTGTTATAAATGAAGCGACTAGCATCACTGTTACGTTTGATTAGCCGTTTTTGTTCGGTTGAAGGAAAGACTCTAACCTTAACCCCATAATGATAAGGTAACTGGGCCATCGTTTTCGCCATAAACTGCCACCTCCCTTTGCTTGATAACAAGCGTACCATATGAGTATATCGTATCCATAGCAAAGCGTCTTACAATAATATTTATGAAGATAACATATGAGCTTCGCTGATCAACGAAAGGCATAGTCGCATTCATCCCTTGCTTGAAAGCAAGGGAATTCTGCCTAATTTATATTAAACCAGAAGTACGCCAATCCTTCAAAGGGTAGTATTGTGCTTGGATTCTGCGAGACTTGTCGATATATTTTGTTGTCATCCGATATAACAAAAAAGTTTTTGGATACACACCAACAATTAATACCGGACGCCGTTTTCCACCATTAACCTGTGCATACGCAACGTATATTGTTACAATCTCATTTGGCTTCATCATCACCTGCTAACCACTGTGAAATCTCAGCCGGTGATTTTAATTGCTTAACATTTCCAGAATCAATTTCTTTTTTAATCACTTTCTCTAGTTGTTCTTGGGGTGTTATTCGTGTTAATTGAAAAGGAAGTCCCTCAGTAGCCACGACCTGTTTGTAGAAGGCTGTGACTGCCGCAGTGGTGTTTAACCCAATATCAGTAAATATTTGTTCTGCCTGATTCACTAAATCTCTATCAATATTTACTTGTACCCGCTTCTTATCATGCGACTTTGTTTGCATTATGCTCCCTCCTTTTCTACTCCTAATATACTCATGTTTTACTCATTTCAAACGAAATTTGCTTATCGCCTCAAACCCCGAAAAGGGACCCAAGCATCGTTCACCGCTGCTTGAGTCCCTCATTTATAGTCTTCTATTATGCTGTTTGGTTTACTTTAAAACGCCGAAGCCACCAGTCCAGCCAATCTTTTCGCCGGCTGCTAAAGTCATTTGTAAGAAACCAAAGCTTTCAAGTTCACGCGCCCGCTTCAAGGAACCGGCATCAACGAAAGCCACACCACTGTCAGTCAATGCATCGGCAAATGCTTGCTTAGCATCAGCGTCGTCACCGGCAGCCATAACTGTCGTTTGTGCTTGGTCACCGACCTTGCGACTCTGTAAGGTTGCCGCAAAGGTCGTGTTGAAGCCCTTGATAACCTTGGAATCTGGTAATAAAGCAGCGATTTGGGCAGCAGCTGAGCTATCAGCTGGAACAACTAATTCGTCCCAAGTTTCAAAGTTCAGTGGGTTCGTAATATCGATAACGATTTTCCCTGCTAATGCCGCCTGGTTCGCCTTGGCAATGCTTAATGCAGCGTTGTAAGGAACGGCCAAAACAACGATTGATCCTAAGTTTTCTACGGGATCGGCAGAATCAATAAAACTAACCTGATTCCCGCCTTGCTTGAAGACGTCACCAATTGATTGACCCATGTTACCTTTACCAAAAATTGTGATTGCTGACATAATGCAGACCCCCTGATAAGTTTTTAAATTTTGTATTCTTTTTAAGTACAGTTTTAAGGATAACTGCTTTTCTTTAAAATGTCAATCTATTAGCATAATAAATAAATTAGTTAGGCGTTTTACCTGATTTTTAAACGAAACTGTTATAGAATATAATACATAATCTTAACAGGAAGGAGCCTCCATATGGCAAATACCCAGTTCAGCGATACCATCCACGTACTGGTCTACATCGCCTATTTCAAAGGCAAAAAGATGACCAGTCAAGAAATCGCGAGCAGTCTCGAAACATCTCCTAGCCTGATTCGTAAAATCATGGCTAATTTAAAACACCACCAGTTGTTGGCCCCCACTCACGGTCCCACCCAGCTTGCACTGGCGCACGACCCGGCTGAGATCACCCTGCGTGACATCTACGCGACGCTACCTGGTCAAGCACCCCTACTGAACGTGGACACACATACGTCTCAAAGCTGTCCAGTCGGCCAAACGGTCCCCAAGGTCTTGAGCCACTACTATCAGGAGATTCAGGCCGCAGCAGAAGCCAAAATGGCTAAGATCACCTTGCAAGACATCCTAAACGATGTGACACTGATGCAGCGGTTAACGTCAGACGACGTCCAGTTCGGCTGATTTTTCAGTGTTGACTAAAGGTTGAAAGCATACCTGATACAACAAGGATTGGGTTTGGGGGTTTAGTCAGACATAGTGGAAAATTGACGCCTTACCGTTCGCCAAATTTGGACTGGAACGCGACAGGAAGGACGGGACAAGCCAAAGGGCGGTCTTGCCCCTCACTTGAAGCCGCAAAGCACGTCTTCAAGTCGCCATTTTCAAGAAAACCACTTGAAAATCCCACGGCTGAGTCCAAATTTGGCTCACTCTCGGCTACCTAGTGGCGCGCCCCAATAATATTGAGCAAGTGCGATCATTCAGGTATTTAAGATAGCTTAGAACCCGTTTAGCCGGAGGCGGTCAGAGGTGGAGCCAGCTGTGTCGACGGTGTTAGCCGATTCTCGGCTTACAGCGTGGGACGTGTTTGGAGACTGGTGTTTTTCCAGGCTTCAAACCGAGCCGAAGGACCGCTTTCCAGGCCGCAGGCGTTCCCCACAGCAGGCGGAATCTCTGACCGCCGCAGGTGACTGGACAAGACTAATTTTAAGTCTATAACGACTAACTATTCTTGGTTTGATAACGGTTTTCGAATTTTCAACCTTTAGTTGTTAAATCAAACTTAATTACCAGCACAAAAAATGGCCTCCGAGATAAACTATCTCGGAGGCCATTTTTGCAATTAAATAATCACCTTAGAATTCAGCGTTACCCGGTGTACGTGGGTAAGGGATCACGTCGCGGATGTTTTCCATCCCGGTGACGTACATCAGTAACCGTTCGAAACCGATACCGAAACCAGAGTGTGGCGTTTCGCCGTACTTCCGGAGTTCTGAGTACCATTCGTATTCCTTTGGTGGCAGGTTGAAGTCCTTGATCTTTTGTTCCAATTGAGCGACCCGTTCTTCACGTTGACTCCCACCAACCAATTCACCGATACGAGGAACCAGCATGTCAGCAGCGGCAACGGTCTTGCCGTCATCGTTGTCACGCATGTAGAAGGCCTTGATATCACGTGGGTAATCGGTCAAGAAGGTTGGGCGACCGTAAACCTGTTCACACAGGTAACGTTCGTGTTCAGATTGTAAATCAATCCCCCATTTAACGGGCACGTCAAACTTAACTGGGGCCTTTTCCAACTCTTCAATGGCTTGCGTATAAGTAATTTCCGCAAACTTTTCACTGATGGTTTGGTGTAACCGGTCCAGCAAGTCGTCGTCAACGTTGTCGTTCAAGAACTGCAATTCATCCTTGGCGTGCTTCAAGAGGTAGGATACCACGGACTTCAATAACTCTTCAGAAACCTTCATGCTGTCGTGTAAATCAGCAAAGGCCATTTCTGGTTCAATCATCCAGAATTCTGAGGCGTGCCGCGCGGTATGAGAATCTTCTGCCCGGAAAGTAGGACCGAACGTATAAACGTCTCGTAAGGACAGAGCAAAGGCTTCAACCTGGAGTTGACCACTCACTGTCAAGTTCGTTTCTGCCTTAAAGAAGTCCTTGCTGTCGTCAACTTTACCGTCCTCGGTCTTAGGCAAGTTGTTCATGTCCAACGTGGTCACCCGGAACATTTCGCCGGCACCTTCACTATCACTACTCGTGATGATTGGCGTGTTCACGTAGGTAAATCCGTGTTCTTGTAAGTATTGGTGAATGGCAAAGGCAGCCAATGACCGGATACGGAAGACTGCGTAGAACGTGTCCGTCCGTGGCCGTAAGTGAGCCATGGTCCGCAGGTATTCATACGTGTGCTTCTTCTTTTGTAAGGGGTAGTCGTTGTCAGAAGCCCCTTCCAACACAATTTTGGAAGCGTGAACTTCCAATGGTTGTTTAGCATCTGGCGTGTAAACAACCGTCCCCACAACCTTAATCGTGGAGCTCAAAGGCAGCTTCGTCATTTCGGCGTAGTTTTCCAAGTCACTACGCATCACGATTTGTGCGTGCTTCATGCTTGAACCATCGCTCAATTCAATGAATCCAACTCGCTTGGAGCCCCGAACGGTCTTAACCCAACCGTGTAAAACAATTTCTTCATCTTCAGCAAAATGCTGGTCGCTAAATAAATCTTTTACTAAAACTTCTGCCATGATTACTCTCCTTTATGGTGAAAATCCCGATGATGACACAAAAAAAGATCTATCATCCCTCTAAATAGGGACGAAAGATCTTTCCGCGGTACCACCCAAATTGTTTTTAATGCAAAACCAACTTTAATAAACGTACTAATATACGTACCGTCGTTAACGTGACGGGGGACGGTGAGGCCTACTCTCTAAGGTTTCAGCCCACAACAGAAACGGAGTTCTCCTCGATTGGCGGGTGGCTAAGCTGACACTATCCTTAGCTCGCTGAACACCCGTACCCAATCCGGCGCTGACCGTTTCATTCGTTTTTATTTCTATGCAACTGTTGTCAGATTATCACAAATGGGGCTAACTTACAACTGACAGTTAACTTGTTTGCATCAGTCTAATATTTTACTGTTAGCTTGGTCGGGCTTCTCGCTCGATTTGAAGCCACGAATCCCCCGTGTCTTCAAAGTCGCCCGTGCTGTAAGCTGGAAGATCCCCAGCAGACACCACTTTCACGGCTGGCTCCATCTCTGACCTCCTCCGGCTCTGATTGTATTTTGCACGACACCCGCTGCAGGCGTTAGTCGTGGCATATACTTTTGCTAATTGACAACGGATTGGTTCCACCGTGAAAGCCGAGAGATTGCCAGATATAAACGCAATTGTACCGGCACCGCCTTTCAATATCCAGCGACCGCTAAGACGGAAGAGAATCCTACGTTGCCACTGCCAACAGGCCCGTCATTCAGCCATTCTGAAAATTTATCAGACGGTCTTCAGACAAGCCGTCATGCGACGCCTCGTGAGAAGTCGTATGCTACGTCCTGAGGTACCACTGCTGCTGGCCCCTAACCAAGCGGTATCCCAATTACTTCACGCACACGAACCTAGTGTTAGAAAGGGTGTGAGACAAAAGTCCCACACCCTTTTTGTGCTCTGAACATATTAGTCGAGACAGGCGATAAACACACCAATTAATCCATCGTAATCAGCATCCGCCCGTGACGTTTAGAGTGGTAAAGGTTCTTGTCGACCCGGTTGTAAAAGTCCATTGGGGAACGATCATCCGCATTGGCAACCGCCACACCGACAGAAATCGTGACGTGAATTTGGTCCGTGTCCGTCTCAATCGTCACGTGGTTCACCGCCGCAAAAATCTGATGAACCACCGAGGCCGCCGCATCTAAGTCATAGCTTGGGAAGAGTAGGTTAAACTCCTCTCCACCGGTCCGGTAGAAAGAAATCTGGTCGTCATTGGCCGCAATCACGGTCTGCACCACCGATGATACTTCTCGCAGCACTTGATCGCCGACTGAATGCCCATAGGTGTCATTGATTTGTTTAAAATGATCGATATCAAACATCATCATAGTCAGCGGTTGTTCTTGCTTACGACTCTCCGCAAATAAATTCTCAATCGCACTGGTGTACGCTGCAAAGTTTTCCGTTTGAGTGAGCGCATCGTGACTGGCAAATTTGGCCAGTCGCACCTTTATTTCGCTATCATGGAACAGCATCGAAACGTAAACAAACAATAAAGCCTCGAAAATCACCAGGTAGATCCATTCCTGCCAGAACGTGGTCCAGGTAAACGCAAATTTAAATTTCATCCACAACCACAGTAAGCCGCCAAAGGACATCCCAACCAGCATGTACACCGCAAAGACACTGTGACGGCCATGGCATCTGACCCGAATATCATTGAGTATCCAGAAAAAGACCATCAACGTTATGGCGTGCCCCCACGACTGCCAGTAGCCCAATGAGCCATTAAAGGCCATGTAGATCAAAACAATCGGGAAAAAGAAATAGTACGAGACGTGAATATTTAGAAAATACGCACAGAAGATAATCGCAATCAGTTGAAAATTCATAAACTGCCAGGCATCCTGACTGCCGATGACTAGCGTTTGAATGCTAAATACAAAAACCAGCATGTAGATGACGCCGTACCAGGTATTGATAACGTCGTCGCTTAGCTTGCTACGCCGGTTGTGAAGCCAGGTTGCCAGCCAATTATAAGAGACCCAATAGAGCGTGAGCACGCCTAATACGAAGAACACGCTCGTCTCAAACGGTGGGACTTGCCAGTGTGACCATGTCATGCCGAAACCTTCTTCATCCATTAGGGTGTTGACCGGGTATCGTCTGTATCATGAATATCCGGCCAATCTGCCAAAGACAACGTCAAAAAACGCCACCATTCCGCAGTCTACTAAGCAATATAGTCCTTTTAATTCCCCAATACCACTATCAGAAACCGGTGCGTGTGACGTGATTTAAGGGGCGTTAACTGTTATCATCCGTCCTCATTTTTCCCAACCAACAGCCGGGTAACCGTAGGCATTCGTCCCCATCCTAGCAATGTTCAATCAATTAGCTCAGTTCCGGTTGCGTCCATGTAGGCGGCTCACCTTCCCGCCAATGACTAGTTTACCCGTATCCTGAACTGGCTGACAACTTCCCGTTTGCTAATTGAGGGGGGCAGTTTACCCGTTAGCACTTAAGGCAAAGCCCCTCCTCACTAATACTAACGAAATGCAACGGCCATTTGTAACCCACTTTCTGAGAATCGTTAAATTAATATTATAATATTAATTGTATTGGTTAGAGATAGTTTACAGTTGCTTAACTTAGTCAAACCCTGCTATACTATCTTTGGTTGTACCTTGGACAGCATCGCCAATTGTGACGACTGCCCGCGGTACGTGGTTAATAGCTTATATTAGGAGGTTCTCTTATGTCTCAAGTATCGTCTCGCTTGCGCCGGTTGGCTGTGGTGGCCACTTCCGCAACACTGATGTTGACACTCGCTGCCTGTGGTAAAAAGTCCGACGCATCTCATCAAGATTTGGTGCGCACAACCAATTTATCATCGAATTTTTCAGTCTCCACGTTAGATATTTCCAAGTCCCGCGGGTTCTACCAAACCGGGAATTTGTTTGATACCTTGCTGACCGTGGATAAACACCATAAAGTGGTTGCCGCGTTAGCCACCAAACACACCGTGTCCAAGGATGGCAAAACCTACACTTTTACGATTCGCAAGGGCGCCACATTTAGTAACGGTGATCCGATCAACGCCCAAAGTTTTGTCTACTCGTGGCAGCGCTCACTCAAACCAGCCACCAAGTCGATGTTCCCGTACATATTTAAAGGCATCAAGAATGCCATGGCCATCAACGCTGGCAAGCTGCCCGCTAGTAAGCTGGGGGCCGTCGCCAAGGATGCGCAAACGTTGGTCATCACCCTGGACCACCCCATCGCTTATTTTGACAAACTGATGACCTACCAGGCCTTCTCACCACAGGACAAAAAGCTCGTGGATAAATACGGCAAAGCTTACGGCACGGCACCCGATAAGGTCGTTTATTCCGGTCCCTTCAAAATGAGTAAGTGGGAGCCCGAAAGCAAGAACTGGACATTCGTTAAAAATGATAAATACTGGGACAAGGACCAGGTCAAGCTGACTAAAATCAACCTGTTCTACGAACCAATTCCCCAAACGAGTCTGAACCTCTACCAAGCTAAAAAGCTAGACTTTACCATCCTGTCTAGTAATCAGTACAAGAACTTCAAGGGTGATAAACGGCTGTTTGCCGGTCCTTACTCGTACATGAACTACATTCTATACAACCAAAATTCAAAGGACGCTACGCTCAAACGGGCCTTCAACAACGTCAACATCCGTAAGGCCATCTCCCTGACGCTAGACCGTAAACAAATCGTCAAGGACCTCTTCAGCGGTTCCGCCCTACAACCAACTGGAATGGTCACAAATTACCTGAGTTACAACGCCAAGAATGAAGACTTTGGGAAACTCCAAGATGCTGGTGAGAGTGTGACTCACAATCCGAGCATAGCCAAGACTTACTGGAAGAAGGGACTCGCCCAGCTTAACGTGAAGACGTTGAAGTTCTCCCTATTGACGTCCACGGACGATGCCTCCAGCAAGTTAGCCGAACTGGTCAAAGCATCCGCCGAAAAACAGCTCTCTGGGCTCACCATTTCGTTACAGACGGTACCAGACCAGATTGCCTATCAACGGAGCACCAACGGCCAATATGACGCCTATATTGGGGGCCGTGGTGCAGACATCGCGGACCCCATCGAGTTTTTGAAGCCGATGCTCAGCAGCAATCCCCAAAACTACGGTGGCTGGAAGAACAAGCAGTATGATAAACTGATCAATGACTCCACGACCGACAATTTGAGCGCCACGGGACGGTGGAATAAGCTACTCCAAGCTGAAAAACTCCTGGCCGATGACCAGGCTGAAACGCCACTGTATCAAAACTATAACTACTACTTGAAGGACACGAAACTGCACGGGATGGTGCACAACTCCGTGGGCGCCCAGTGGATCTACAAGTACATGTATATGACGAAATAACTGATTGCGTTGTGGCAGTCATGATGGCAACCTGCCGTGAGGACGCTCCAGCCTGAGAATTGAACTGTCGACTCGACTTGAAGCTACAAAACCCACGCAGTCTTAACTAAAATACTTGTATCCGGTAAAAATCCACTTCAAGCCCAACTAACTCAAAACCGGCTAAGTCCTTAGGGCTTAGCCGGTTTACTTATCTATTTAACTTAACTAAAGGTTGAAAGTACTGAAACACCTACTATGTCTGATACAACAAGGATTGGATATTAGGGTTTAGTCAGTCGTGGGAAATTGTCGCCTTACCTTTCTCCTAGTGAAGCACCAATAATATTGATTAAGTGCTGTCACTCAGGCGTTTAAACTAGCCTAGTTTCCAAGAACCCGTTTAACCGGAGGCGGTCAGAGGTGGAGCCAGCTGTGTCGACGGTGTTAGCCGATTTTCGGCTTACAGCGTGGGACGTGTTTGAAGACTGGTGGGTTTTCCAGGCTTCAAACCGAGCCGAAGGACCGCTTTTCAGGCCGGAGGCGTTCCCCACAGTAGGCGGAATCTCTGAACGTCTCCGGTGGCTGGTGAGACTAATTCCAAGTCTATAGCGTCTTACTATTTTTGGCTTGATAACGGTTTTCGAACTTTCAACCTTTAGATTTAATCTAGTTTACTACTACCTGCGAAAAATCATGCGGCCAATATCCTGACTGAAAACGGTAAAACTAAACCCAACTAGCGCCACCAACGACGCTACTACCGTTGAGAATTGAAACCCATACGCAATGACCCCCAACCCCACAATGGCGATAACGTCGCCGAAAATACTGTGGCGCTTCCCCTCTTTTGCCATTTCATCTGTTCCCCCATCTCTGTCTGATTCACAGCTAACTCTAGCAGAAAACAACCAGCGGACGAAATGAAACGTCTTACAAGTATTGTTATATCAAGGCTTCTAGCAGTAACTTACCGTCATAGCAAGGCGCTTTAAGTCAGAATATTTTCACAAGAACGAATAATATCGTATAAAAATAATTTGTACCACAATAATTTTGAATCAGCTATAATGAGAGATATCTATACTGAGTAAAATCATTACCATTCAAACAGTTACTGGTACGTGATTTCCTAGTCATTCGACGCAATACGTCGCCAAAATATTGTGCTTTTTAACGAAAGGAGGCGCCACCATGCAGGTTGCCCTTCAAAACATCACATTAGCCTATGACCACCATCCCGCCATCCTAGACCATTTTTCAGCAACCATCCCCGACGGTGAGTTAGTCGCGCTACTGGGTCCTAGTGGGAGCGGCAAAACCACGATTCTAAATCTGTTTGCCGGGCTACTGACGCCGGCAGCTGGTCAAATTTTGTTTGATCAGGCCGACGTCACCTCACAGGATAGTCGGCAGCGTAACATTGGCATGGTCTTCCAGGATTACGCGCTGTACCCCCACCTCACCGTGCGAGATAACATCGCGTTTCCCTTGAAAATGGCCCACGTCAAGAAACGCAACCGCTATCAACGGGCTACGGACTTGGCAGAACTAGTGCAAGTGACCGATCAACTCGACAAGTTTCCCCGTAACCTTTCCGGTGGACAACAGCAACGAGTCGCCATCGCCCGGGCACTCGCTAAACAACCCAACCTCCTGCTACTAGACGAGCCTCTGGCCAGCCTAGATACAGCCTTGCGTGAAGAGCTCCGTACTGTCATTCGACACATCCAACAGCAGACTGGCGTCACGACTTTGCTGGTGACCCATGATCAGGAGGACGCCCTCCAAATTGCCGACCACATCATGATTCTCGCAAATGGTCAGCTCCAACAAGTTGGTACCAGCGCCGAACTATACCGGCACCCACATAACCAGACCGTCGCCGCATTTATCGGTCACCCCCCAATCAACCTGTTACCAGTCGCAACGTTACCGACAAAGTTACGCGCCTTGCTACCAGCCACCATACTCGAACAGGCAACCACCCTCGGGGTCCGGAGTGAGGCAATCCTGCCAACCACGCCTGACATAGCGACCTTTGCGGCTGAAATTACCCAATAGGTCCAGCTGGGGCGTGACACCCAAACACACCTACATAATCTAATCGGCGATTTCGTCAGTACCGCCATCGCCCCCACGACTGCAACTCAGGTCGCCCTAACCGTTGTACCACAAGGCTGTCATCTATTTAACCGCACTGGCGGGTGCCTTTGGTCGGGTGATGCTCATGCTTAACGCCAAACCCAGTGTTAAATCGACCCTCAAAGCTTTACTCTACCTGACACCCTTCCTCATCATTACGGGAATCTTTGCCGTTTGGCCCTTAATTCATGCGTTCCTAATAAGTAGCTACACCCACTATAACTATTACACCAACCAGGTTGGCGCGATTGGCTGGGGAAACTTTGTCACACTCTGGCATGATCCCACCTTTCAACTCGCCTGTCGAAATACGCTCCTGTTAGTGCTCATCGTCATGCCCATCACGGTTCTACTCTCCCTGCTGATTGCCCTCGGAATCAACCACTCACGCCACTTGGCGGGCTTCTTCCGGACCATTTACTTTCTGCCGTTTGTCACTTCCACGGTAGCCATCGGCCTGGTCTGGAATTGGTTGTTTCGGTTGGATGGTGGCCTCCTCAACCGGTTTTTAGGTTACTTCGGGATCAACGCCATTGACTGGTTAAATGACCCCCACTACGCGTTAGCCGCCCTGATGGTCGTCTGCGTTTGGCAAGGCTTGGGCGTCAACATCATCCTATTCCTGGCCGGCCTCAACCACATCGATCAACGATACGCCGTGATTGCCACGCTCGATGGTGCAAGTCCTTGGCAACGATTTACTAACGTGACTGGGCCGTTACTCTTGCCCATCACGGTCCTGATTGTCGTCAACACGAGCATCACTAACTTTAAGGTGTTCGATCAGGTTTACGCACTCTTCCACGGTACGGCCGGACCCAGCAACGCCGACCTCACGCTGATGTATTACCTGTATCAAAAATTTTACGTGGAAAATCAATTTACCTTAGCTGCTGCTAGTGGGGTCGTCCTATTCGTCCTGGTCGGAAGTCTAACCCTCCTGACCTACGGCTATTATCGCCACCGTCGCCGCCAGTTAGGGGGTCGTTAATGATGCGACATTATCTTGCAGTGCTTACTCGCACCTTCTTCCTAACACTGGGGGCGGTTCTAATACTCCTGCCGTTTGCCTGGATGTTCGTCACCAGCCTTCAGCCAGCCGCCACGACCCTGACGATTCCAACGACTTGGCTGCCGAAATCACTACAGTGGCTGAATTATTGGCACGTTTGGCAGGCGGCGCCGTTTGCCCGGTACTGCCTCAACTCCTTACTGGTGACTGCCGCTACCACGGTCGGCCAACTCATCACTAGCATTTTAGCTGCCTTTGCCTTCACGTATCTCCAATTCTATGGTCGTCGGACCTTATTTGGCCTATTGATTGCACTCATGCTGGTACCCGGAGAACTACTCTTGATTCCCAACTTCGTCACGCTGGCCCAATTCCACTGGGTGGACACCTACGCGGCACTCATCGTTCCGTGGCTGGCCAGCGTCTTCATGGTGGTGGCCCTCCACCAAGCCTTTCGTGCCCAACCGGCCACCCTCTACATTGCAGCGCATCTCGATGGTGCCAGCGATTGGCAATACCTGTGGCACGTCTTAGTTCCAACGACCCGGCCCATCATCACCGCAGTGGCCCTCCTGCAGGTGATTGCCTCCTGGAATGCCTTCATGTGGCCCCTCATCGTCACCAACAGCGACAAGCTACGAACCTTGCCGATTGGCTTGATTACCTTCACCACCGCAGAGGGTGCCAACTATCCCCTCTTGATGGCGGCTACGGTCTGCGTCATTTTGCCATTATTAATTCTCTACTTAGGTCTCCAAAAGTACCTAGTCATGGGGATTTCCACAACCCATTTGAAAGGATGAATCCAATGAAACGTTTTTTTCGTCTCAGTCTTAGCCTGGGTACGCTCCTACTGTTAGGCACACTCAGCGCTTGTACGCAGCACCAAGCCAAACCCATCGCTCAGCAACGAGTGACGGTGACCTTTTGGCACGGTACTAGTGGCGCCAGTGAACAGACACTCAACCAAATGATCAAAGACTTCAACCACTCCCAGTCCACTTATAAAGTCGTGGGAAATTCTCAGGGAGATTTCGCCAACGTCCAGCAAAAGATTACGGCTGCGGCTAAGTCACATACCCTACCAACGATGGCCCAGACCACCTATACCAACGTTCCTAACTATGTACGCGGCGGTTTTGTGACGCCACTGGACCCGTACCTCGCCAAACAAACCGTGGGTAAAATTGCCCCTAACTTCAAAGCGGCAACTCAGTACCAGGGCAAGACCTACGCACTCCCCTTCTCCAAATCAATTCGGGTGCTCTACTATAACCGCGACCTTCTCAAGCAGCATAATATCCAGGTGCCCAAGACATGGGCGGCCGTAGCCAAAGCTGGCAAGAAAGTTCGTACCCAGGGATTGACCGGACTGGCCTTAGATCAAAGCCTTTCATCCGAGGTCGATTCACTTGCTCAGGCAGCTGGTACGCCGTTGTATCAACGACGACCGCAACTTACCAGTCCGGAAATTGTCGGGGCCACCCACGTCATCTACGACATGTTACAGGCCAAGACCGCGACGACGGCCGGTGCAGACGGCTTCGGTAACGTCAGTTTTCTCAAGGGCAAGACCCTCTTCTACAGTGGCTCGTCCGCTGCGCTAGGTATCATGCAGACCAGCACACCTAAAGGACTGCACTGGGGAACGGCACCACAGCCGAGTTATCAAGGTAAGCGGCGCCCCGCCATTGCCGGTAACGATTTAGTTCTCTTCAAATCAGCTTCTAAGGAGCAACGTAAAGGTGCGGCGGCCTTCATGCAGTTCTTACTAGCCAAGAAGCAAACGTTGAAGTGGGCCAAGGCCACCGGTTACCTCCCACTAACGACGACCGCGCTAAAGAGTCAAAATTACCAAAAATATTTACGCCAACACCCCTTATCAAAGGCAGCAGCCCAATCACTACCTGACGGTTTCATGGACCCCACCCTCGTCGGGTACACCCAATATCAGGCTGACGTGAACCAGATGCTCAGTCAGTTGAGTAGTGGCGAAACGACACCAGAAAAAGGATTGGCTAAGCTGCAGCAGCAAGTAAAAACCATGCTTGCTGATCAATGATCACTAAAAAGATAGTTCCGGAAATCAGGTATGATTTCTGGGACTATCTTTTTTTACCAATTTTATTTCAGCCAAAACGACTGTGGTTCTATTAATTATAAGATGTGACTGCAACCTACGTCAGCAAAAGAAGGTCGATTGGCTAATCTAAATTCACTCATCATATTGCCGATAAGCAGCGGCCAGTGCGTCACGCATTCGTTTGACCAACGATGGGGGCGACAGAACCTGGAGACCCGCTCCCTGACTCATGAGCCATAGCATCGCCCCGTCTACCTTAATGTAGGCTTCCACCACGTGGCTGCCGTCCGCATTTGTTTTGATAACCCGTGAATCGGGAAAATGGTCCAGCACCGTCTGAATGTAGTTCCGATAGATAAACCGCACCTGCGTCATCGACCCGGAATCTAGTAAGTACGTGTAATGCCGATGTTCCTGCAACGAAAACCGTTCGTCATAATCCAGTTTTTCTCCAGGCAGCTTTTCCAAAATATCTTCGATACGGTCGAGCCGGTACAACCAGTAACCATGGTGTTCTTCGCTATACATGGCCACGTAAAAATAAAAGGTCTCAAAAAACAACGCTACTGGCTGCGCGTGATGAATCTGGGCAGTCATCTCTTCTAGGCGGCTACTCCGATAGGAAAAGACCATCTTTTGGTTCTGAGCGATACTGGTGGTCACTTCCCGCAACCGATGGAGCAGTGGTTTAGCCCGAGATAGTGGCACATAACTTCCCCGAGAGAGTTTTAACTGTTGACGCACTGCCAGCTGCATCTCAGGCGAAAGATTCGAACTCAGGTAGGACAAAGTCGCTGTCAGTTCCGGTTGATTCAGCGCTCGCGAACCTAACAGAATGTTACTAGCCGTTAAAACCATTGCAGAATCCGTCGATTCACTTTGCCGCGACAACCGATACGTCCCCTGATCCTCAACTAAGTCACCAGCAGCGTACTCCGATAGTGCCCGACGAATGTATGCCAAGTCTCGCTGGCTAGTTCGCCGACTAACCCCATAACGCGACTCAAGCTCTCCCTGTTTCAAGGTCTCACCAACCATCAAGCGAACCAACAACTCTGCTATTCGCTGATTACTTTGCATACGCTTCGCCTCCTACCATAGACCTTATGAACAGCCCTTAATTATCATAGATAACCCAATTATGGGTCGTCACACAGAAAAAGTAAACCGTCACCTGCATTTAACAATTATCTACTACAAAAAAGACGCGCAATTCACTTAAGAATTGCGCGTCCCCGTATCCTAACCACCGATTGGCAGTTAACACACTAGTTAAAATTTAGGTTCATTGAAAGAAATTACTTCTTCAATGGCGTCCATTGCCACTTCGTAAATTCTTCAATATCATGACCTTCGTCACGGGTAACCTTAAAGTGCTTAGCTAAGATGTCATCCATCTTCTTGTCGAAGGCCTTACCGGCAGCTTCGTCAATAGCACCCTTGTTGATCAAGATGTTAACAGCATCTTTGGCTTGGTGGAACCGGTCTAATTCGGAGTATACACGCATGTCGTAAGCAGTCGTGATATCACCATCTTCACGGTAACCATGTACGCTCAAGCCTAAGTGTTGACGTTCGTAGAACATTGATTCGATTAAGTCTTCGTACCCATGGAAACCAAAGAGTACTGGCGTACCGGATTGACCGAATAATGAACTGAACTTGTCATCAGATAAAGCACGTTCGGCGTTCAATGGCCCGTTCTTCTTTTGCAGACGTTCCAATTCAACAACGTTGACGTAACGCATCTTAACAGATGGGAAGGCGTCGTTGATCAGGTCTACAGTAGCCAAAGTTTCGATGGTTGGTTCAACACCGGCGGAAGCAAAGACGATATCAGCATCTTCACCTTCAGCAACAGTGGAAGCCCAGTCGATAACCTTGATACCTTCAGTAGCCAATTCTTCTGCTTCATCAACAGAGAACCATTGTTGACGAGGTTGCTTAGAAGCAACGATGTGGTTAACCTTTTGACGGTCCTTGAAGGCACGGTCAAAGACAGCTAACAACGTGTTCCCATCGGCTGGCAGGTATTGGCGAATGAAGTCAGACTTCTTTTCAGCCAAGTGGGTCAGCATACCTGGATCTTGGTGGGTGTAACCGTTGTGGTCTTGTTGGAACACAGTGGAAGTAGAAACCAAGTTCAGAGATGGGTAATCGTTACGCCAGTCTTCGGCAGCAGCCTGACGGATCCACTTGAAGTGTTGCGTCGTCATTGAGTCGACAACCCGCAAGAATGATTCGTAAGACGTGAACACACCGGTACGACCAGTTAAGGTGTAACCTTCAAGCCAACCTTCAGCTTGGTGTTCTGACAATTGTGCATCCAAGATACGGCCTTCTGGAGCTTCGTATTGGTCATTTGGTTCCTTGACCTTACTCATCCATTGACGGTTCGTAATCTTGAACATTTCCCAAAGACGGTTGGACATCGTTTCATCAGGTCCGAAGATCCGGAATGATGATGGGTTCTTAGTGGCAACGCCAGCAAAGAAGTGTGACAGAACGTTCATGTCCATGTTTTGGTTAGCATCTGGCAGGTTAGTCCCACGGTTAGATGCATCGATCTTGTTAGCGAAGTCTTTCCAGTTAGGCAAGTCCAGCATGTCAGCCTTTTCGCCACGGTGACGACCACCGTTCGTAACTGGGTTAGCAGCCATCCGCTTGTCACCCTTAGGGGCGAAATCAGCGACTTCTGCCTTCAATGAACCATCAGTGTTGAATAATTCAGCTGGCTTGTATGAGTTCATCCAGTCTTCAAATTCTTGTAATTCATCGAAGTTGTTTTGGCTTAAACCAAGTGGAACTTGGTGAGCACGGAATGAACCTTCGATTGGTTCGCCGGCTGGGTTGTGCTTAGGACCGCCCCAACCCTTAGGCAAGCGAGCGATAACAACTGGCCAAGCTGGGATAGTCCCATCTTCGTACTTGCCGTTTTCGCGGGCGTCTTTTTGGATTTGCTTGATGTCAGCAATAGCTTGGTCAAACAATTTAGCAGCTTTTTCATGGTAAGTCATGTAGTCATGGATATCTTCGTTTTCAAGGAAACGAGGAGACCAGCCCAAACCTTCGAAGAACTTAGCGATCTTGTCGTCGCTCATCCGAGAGAATAACGTTGGGTTGGAAATCTTAAAGCCGTTTACATCGAGGATTGGTAATACGGCACCATCATTCTTAGGGTTCAAGAACTTGATGGAGTTCCATGCAGTCATAGCAGGACCAGTTTCAACTTCCCCATCACCAACTACAGTAAATGCAATTTGGTCTGGGTTGTCTAAAACGGCACCAGTAGCATGTGAGAGTGAGTAACCAAGTTCCCCACCTTCGTGGAGTGAACCTGGCGTTTGGGCAGTCATATGAGAACCAATCCCACCTGGGAATGAGAACCGCTTGTACAAGCGTGACATACCTTCAAGGTCCTGAGTAATTTCAGGATAGTCATCAGTGTACGTACCGTCCAAGTAAGAGTTGGTAACCATAACTTGGCCACCGTGACCAGGGCCACCGATATAGAACATGTTCAAACCGTACTTGTTGATCAAACGGTTAGCATGTGCGTACAGGAACGTTTGGCCTGAGATAGTACCCCAGTGCCCGATAGGCTTAACCTTAACGTCCTCTTTTTGGATTGGTGTGTTGGTAACTGAGAACAATGGGTTGCTCTTTAAAAAGATCATCCCACCGGAAAGATAAGTTGTAGCACGCCACCAGGCGTCAACCTTTTCCAAGTATGACTTGGAATCGTAATCTACTGCCATGAATTTTACACTCCTTCGTCTTAGGTAAACAAACTTCTACACAATCAACGTGAATCAGAGGTTAATTTATATTCCCAATAATACCGGAAAATTTCAAAAAGTCAACCTTTTTCAAAATTGATACGGTCCAATTCCAAAATTAGTTAGATTTTCTGGTGATTATTGATTAATTACCCCTTCAAAAAGCCGTTCACGCAGAACGATTGCTTGAAGGGACAATCCATCATCCTTGTCCGCCTACCGGTAAATTTAGCACCTTCCCGGTAAAAATCAACTAATCTTCATTCAAATTAACAAATGTATTATATTTCATATACTGATAATGCAACCGCATGTTAGAAACCTCAAACGGGGTCCCATCATCCAAGAAAAAGATGCCGTCCATGACGCCTACCGGTTCCGTCGCCGATAAATGAAGCAGTTGCCGGTCTTCAACCGTTGAGGGGGCCACCGAAATTGATAAGAATGATCGCGTCACCGATTTTCCCTGGGCCGCGTTTAAGTAATTGAAGATAGAGGTCTTCACGGCATCCGGAGATAGATCAGGCAAAATCTTGATGGGAATGTACCCTGTCTCAATAATCACCGGCTGCTCTTCAAAAATCCGGAGCCGTTTAATCCGGTAGACAAAATCCGAGCTACTGAGAAACAGATCCTGTTGTAACTCAGGGGTCGCCGCAATCACCTGGTAATCTAGGATGTCACTCTGGGGCTGTTCATCCCCGATTTGGAGGCTATCCGTCACACCCAGATTTTTCCCCTCAAAGCGGAAGATCGACTTATCTTTTAAGTACAGCGGATTCACGTAGGTCCCGGAACCCCGTTTCTTAAACACGATTCCCTGCTCAGATAACACGTTGAGCGCTCGCTTAGCCGTACTCCGACTCACTTGATAGCTCTCGCTAAGGTGCCGTTCATCGGGAAACTTGCGGTCCGCGAACTCGCCACTGAGGATTCTTTTTTTTAGGTCGTTGACGACCTCTCTGTAAATCAAATCTGCCATCATTTTCTCCTACGTTCCGCTTCACACGCTAATAATCGCTCCCAGTATAACAGACTTTTCTAATTGGTCTTACCAATTTGCTCAAAGAATGAACCGCCCATTTTTTAAGTGCAGTGAGGACCGGTTGTTCATTAAAAACGGGACCCTCATACGTTAATAATTCTCTCAACATTTGGTTGCCTTTTAGCGTTTCTAAATATTTACCCATAAACGAGTCAATATCGTTCATTATCACGGTTGCTCAATGATACACTAACAATGGTAACTAAAGGTTGAACACACTGAAACACCCACCATACCTGATACAACCAGGATTGGGTCAGACATAGTGGGAAATTGCCGCCTTACCGTTCGCCAAATTTGGACTGGAACGCGGTGGAAAGGACGGGACAAGCCCAAGGGCGGTCTTGTCCCTCGCTTGAAGCCGAAAAACACGTCTTCAAGTCGCCATTTTCAAGAAAATCACTTAAAAATCCCACGGCTTAGTCCAAATTTGACTCACTCTCGGCTACCTGGTGGCGTGCCAATAATACTGAGCAAATGCTGTTATTCCAGTGTTTAAGCTAGCTTAGTTTCAAGAGCATGTTTAACCGGAGGCGGTTAGAGGTGGAAATAGCTGTGTCGACGGCAGACGGAATCTCTGACTGCCGCAAGTGGCCGGGTGAGACTAATTTTAGGTCTATAACGCCTGACGATTCTTAGTTTGATAACGTTCTTCGAGATTTCAACCTTTAGCACTAGTAATAATCAATCGATTTGACCCGTTTAACACATATTTGTTTCAGGGAGGTCTATCTAATGAAGTGGAAAGTCGGATTACTCACGTTAGGATTGCTCGTCGGTTTGAGTCCATTAGCTCCCATTCTCCATCAGGGAAGTCTGCCCTCAGAACACCTTGCCCAAGCGGCTACACGCGATGAGACTAGCTATTCGGGCACCATTGGTTCGGGTGAAACTAGTATTCCCTGGACCTTGGATAACGGCACACTAACGCTACAGGGTGGCACGTTGCGCAAATTTTCTGGTCGCTGGATGATGATTCCCAATGGCCAACTTCTGACTGATCTTGTTGAAGACAATCAAGCTGGCCTAACCAAGGCTGACTTTCAAGCAAAGGTCCAGAAGATTAACATTGCTGGCAAGCTTAACGTTGGCGCCAACCCCGCCTATCTCTTCGCTAACTTTTCCAGTGTGACCACGTACACTGGTCTAAATAACCTGGACGTCAGTAACTTGGATGCAACCGGTCTTGCCGGCCCAACTGGCCTAATGGGCATGTTTGCCGGCAATCAATCCTTAACAACTTTTACTGCGCCAAGTTTCACAGCCAACAATCCCCACTCCATAGCAAATATGTTTCAAAACGATAGTTCGCTCGTTTACTTGGATCTTTCCAAAATGCAAACAGATAATACTACCAACCTGAATGGCCTAACGTTGGGCTGTACAGCCTTACAGGTGCTCAATTTAGGTAACTTCTCTTCGTCCGACAAACTCACTTCTAATTACAAAGACTATATTGACGCCAACGCCCAAATCAACTGTCTCACCGTCAGTCCCACTCACATTCTCAACGATAGTGGCCTCTACGATCTAACGAACAGTAATTCAATGGTCACTAATCGTTGGCAAGAGGTCGGTAATGGCAAAGTCAGCTTTAATTTAAACCGCCAACCACCATTCGCTGGCTACGACGGCTTTCTGCAGAATTATCAGGTTTACGACCCTCAAGGCGCCGTTCTGGGTGACTCGGACACAACGGTAAATGACAGTACCCAACAACTACTGAATCTCTATGATGGTCAAGATCACGGGCTCACTGGCAATCAAACGTACGTGCGTGAACCCCAACCTGGTATGGCCATCAAGGAACCTGAAGTACCAGCACCGACACCGACCCCCTCACCAACCACACCAACGGAAAATGACACAGCAGACTTCCAACAATTTTATCTCTCAGCGATCAAAAAAATCGGTCTGTATAGCCGTAAGAACTTCAGTGCAGCCAACCGACTTGCCTGGTTTGCCAAAAAGCCACAGATGAAGCAGCCGACCTTCTTAGTAACTGGTGTTACTACCTCTAAGGCTGGCAATGACCGCTATCAGGTCAGAGACACCAACCGGCATTCCCAAACGTATGGCGAGACCGGCTACGTCACCACTAAGAACGACTACGTCACGGCTAGCTACTACCAAAACGCCCCGCAGACTGTGACTGTCATCAATCCTGGCGGCATCAACGGTTATGGCTCCGCAGCGTTGTCTCAACCCCAGGTTGCCTACGCCCAAGGAAAACAACTAGCCGTCAAAAAGGTCGTCACCCGTGGAAAGACGACCCGTCTACTCCTCACCAATGGTAAATACATTTCGGGAAACCGCCACTTTGTCGTTGCTGGAAAATACAGTGTTCCTGTCCAAATCCGCGCCAAGACCGCCGTAAACCGCTACGCTAACGTGAACCTCACTCAACGGAAACAGCATTACCCACAGCAAGTGCACCACACCTTCAAAGTACTCGGCTGGGATTACTCTCAAGGCCAGAACACGACAACCGCCGGAACGTTGCGCTATCGGGTTGCCGGTGGGTACATTACCGCTAATCCACGATTGGTTAGAGCAATGAGGTAGTAGAAAATTGTTATTTTTAACTTTATAAAAGCAAAAGAATGGTGCGAGAGATTTAAAATCTTTCGCACCATTTTTTTATTATCGATTAAGTATCTATTGTGTTCAACTCACCTATTTATCTTCTGACTCTGTCGGATCAGCCACATATTTCAAAATATCACCGGGCTGGCACGCTAAAACCCGACAAATTTTTTCCAATGTGCTGAAGCGAATGGCCTTAGCCTTGCCCGTCTTCAAGATGGACAAATTGGCTGGTGTGATGTCAATGGCAGCCGCGAGTTCTTGACTGCTGATATTCCGTTCCGCCATCACCACGTTTAATGTCAGTTTAACCACCGAGCATCCTCCTTTACACCGTCAAATCGTTTTCAACCTTCATGGTCATAGCGCGTTCATAAATTACTGAGATGACTTTTAAGACGATTAGTAACCCGATTGAATCAATCGTATTAGTCCACGTTTGTGAAAATGCCCCATTATTATACCCCCGCAGCCAGCTACTGGTGAGCTGATTACCACCGGCGAGAAAGAATTCACCGATGACCACGTAACATTGGGCAACAACTAGTCGCTTAACCGCTGCGATATTGTTCTGAGAAAAGTAGTCTTCTTCGACCACATTATTGAGCAATTTAACCATTGCCTTAGCAAACATGATGGAAGCTCCTATCCAAATTGCTGAGCCAACGGCCATCAATAACACGTACGGCCAGCCCGGAAAACTGGCCATCGCTCCGGCCGTCAAATGATGGGCTGAGTATCGTAAGAAGTCATCATTATCCAAAACCGCTTGCGCCACGTCCCCGTGGTAACCCTCATAAAGGTACCCCAGTGGCCACAAGAATCCCACATAAGCAAACAATATCGAAATCTGAACAATCACAATCATTAAATTCGTAAAAAACTTCACCCATTTTGGCATAGCCAACATCCCCGTTCCTTTATTCACTTTCGATATTAACATATCGTTATTCGATAATCAATAATTGAACAACAATAATTGATTTTCGCCACTCTTATCATTTTCGACGTACTAAAAACCAGCTCGCCCCATCTTTTATAAACGATGTTATATCCAATTTCTTTCATGCCCCTTATCTTTACATAATCAACACCATTCTCTTACATTCGTCAGGTATCCTAGGATTTGCACCAAGATAAGAGGAGGAGTTTGCGATATGAATAAACGAATCAGTACCTTAGTAACCGCATTGCTATTGACCACCACGTTGGGTTGGCAACAACCACTGCTGTCGGTTACAGCCGCTGCTAAGACCAAGACGACTCAGACAACGAAGAAGACTAAGGCCAAGACGGTCAAGTCCCAGTCGACTCACATCAAGTTGCAAGGTGCTTCTAACGCCCGTGACTTGGGCGGCTACGTTAACCAAAAGGGTCAAAAGATTAAGGTGCACCGCTTAATTCGTTCCAACAGTCTTTCCACTCTATCTAAGTCTGACCAAAAGAAATTGGTTAAAACTTACCACGTGGCCACCGACGTCGATCTGCGGACCGTCATTGAACAACAGAAAAGCCCTGACGTGAAAATGAGCGGCGTTAAACTAGTTAAAGCTAACGTCTTCAAGTCCTTCGGTGCCTTCCCAGACTTTTCTAAGAAGGATGCCGGCGACAAGATGATGAAGAAGTCTTACCACGACGCCATCACCACTGCCCAGGGGCGGAAAGCTTACAAGTCCCTCTTCCACCAATTACTGAAGAACCCTAAAAACAAAGCCGTGCTCTGGCACTGTTCAGCCGGTAAAGACCGTGCCGGTATGGGAACCGTCCTGGTTCTGTCTGCCTTGAATTTTAACAAGAAGGCGATTGCCAAGGATTACTTGAAGTCCAACACTTACTTAGTCGACACGAATAAGGAAAACTTGGCCAAGCAAGAAGCTGGCTGGAAGGCTGCCGGTAAGGATCTGACGCCAACCGTCATCAGCAACTTCAAGGCCCAAAATGGTGTCAAAATGACCTACTTAAACACTATGTACAAGGCCGTTAACACCAAGTACGGTAACATGGATAACTTCCTGCACAAGGGCTTAGGCTTATCCAACAAGCAATTGAAACAATTGCAAGCCAACTACCTAACCCCAGCTAAATAAGGGCATAGCTATTTGAATAAGGCCTAAATCATTTTGGCTAAATAACAAAATAATACGTTTTATCAAACTTTAGTTGAAATTAAAATAAAGCCTCCTCAATAATGTTACCGTTAGAAGTGTTCTAACTGAAACAAATTTGGGGAGGTTTTATTTATGAAAAAGTCAGCAATCATCTTAGGAGTTATGGGGATAATCAGTACGTTAAGTCTTAGTCCAGTGGTCAGTTCCGCTAATACGCTGGTGGGAACCGTACAGTACCACCGGTATCATGGGACGACAACAATCAAAAAGAATTACCAGCACTTTAAACTAACTAATCATCAGCCCAACAGCACCTACAAGATCATCAAGACCACCAGCTGGAAAAACGCCAAACTCAAGGCTGGTAGTAAGGTCTCGATTGACCTGATGGCTAACCAAGGAACCCAATACGACTGGTACCGTATCCGATCAACGAACAAACACACCACGCATCGTTACTGGGTCTACGGGCAGGCTCTGAATCTCAAATAATCACAAACTGGCTAAGTCCTTTTAAACAGGGACTTAGCCAGTTTTATTTTTGCCAGATTTCAGACAAACATATTTGGCATCTTTACTCACTCTCTACCATAACTCCCTGACTAATTCCGGTCGTAAGCCCAAACCGCCAGCGGTGCAAAGATCGCCACGATGATCACATCAAAGACAACGACCAACAACGCCTCGTGCGTCCAACCACCCGTCGCCAAGATTTGCCGAATGGCTGTGATCACGTAGGTGACTGGGTTCAGGTTGGCGATGAACCGTAATGGCTTGGTCAACGAGTGCAGTGGGACGAACGCGTTCGACATGAACGACAGGACCAGCATCGTCATCAGCGAGAGACTTTGAACGGATGCGGCACTCTTAGCTAACAAGCCCAACAGTGCAAAAATCCAGGACAACGCCCAGCCGGTGAAAATCGCCAGAAGCCCAATCACCACGACCCACTTGAAACCGACGGCTGGCCGCCAACCCATCAGGTAGCCAGTGGTCAGCGACGTGATGGTCGCCAGCAATAAGCGTAGACTGTCAGCAAACAGTTGCCCCGCCAACGGTGCAATGTGGGCCATTGGCAACGACTTAAATCGGTCGAAGACGCCGGAGTCGAGGTCCTCTCTGATTTGAGCCCCAGAACCGGTTCCGGCTGACAACATCGTTTGAATCAAAATTCCTGGCACGATGGTGGGAAGGTAGGCCCGGACGCCCCCAGCAATTGCCCCACCAAATAAATAGCCAAACATCAACATGAACATCACTGGCTGAATAACCACATCCATAAAGCTATCCGGATTGTGAATTGTCTTCAATAAGTTGCGGTACGCCATTGTCGCCGTGTTCATCACGACGTTTCCCTTGTGCATTCGTACATCCATCTTGCATCCCTCTTCCTTAGTTCTTACCAACGGTTAGATTCATGAAGACGTCATCTAGCGAAGGTTCCTTCACTGAAAGATGGCTGATCATGATTTGTGCTTGTTTGAGTGCCGCCAGAATCGGTGGCAACTGGGTAATTTGTTTTAACGGGACGCTCAGTTGTTGGCCCGTCTGTTGAATGACGCCGGTCACTTGCCCGGTCAACAGCTGAACGGCCGGTTGAACCTGATCTTCCTGACTGACAGTGAAGGCCAATCTCGCACCGCCAATCTGTTCCTTGAGTTCGGCCGGCGTCCCCATCTTCACGAGCTTGCCGTGATCAATGATGGCGAGATTATCTGCTAGTTGGTCGGCCTCCTCGAGATACTGCGTCGTCAACACGATGGTTGATCCCTGCTTCACGAGTTGCCGAATCGTCGTCCACATTTGCGCTCTGGTACGGGGGTCTAACCCCGTCGTTGGTTCATCTAAGAAAATTAAGGTCGGTCGGGTAATCAAACTAACGGCCAGGTCCAGCCGACGCCGCATCCCACCAGAAAAGTTTTTCAGCGCCTTATCCGCCGACTCTTCTAGTGAAAATTCTGCTAGTAACTCAGTCGTCCGTTGCTTAGCGGCCGTACGTGAAAGGCCATTCAGTCTGGAGAAAATCATCAGGTTCTCCCGTGCCGAAATATCTTCATCGACGGAAGCATATTGACCGGTGAGACCAAACATGGACCGGGCCAGTCGACCTTCCTTCACCGTGTCATGACCAAAGATCGTTACCTGACCCGCATCGGCCTTGAGTAACGTCGTCATCATCCGTAAGGTCGTGGTCTTCCCCGCACCGTTAGGCCCGAGTAAGCCAAAGACTTCTCCTTGACGCACGTTAAACGAGATATCATCGACCACCGTCTTTTGCCCAAACCGCTTGGTCAGGTGGCTGACTTCAATTGCATTCTTTGTTGACATATTGGTCCCCTCTTAGCTTTCACATTTTAATCAGGTCCCCCTGACTAAAATTATAATAAGGCCCCCTGATAAATTTGTCAACAGTTTCTCTCAAATATTGAATGCCCCTGCTAGCCATTGTCGGGTATAATAGCCGTAGGAGGGCGATAACATGCCTAATATAAATAAACAAAAAAGTGCGGCTGGAAAACTGATCGAGTTCGGAATGGTCAGTCACACCGCCGACGAAGTAGCCCGCCGCTACCATGCGGAACAGGATAAACACCCCCTGCGGTTTCAGGGACAGGGAAAGATTCTCCTGACGCTTGCCCAAGCCGATGGTCTCTCACAAAAGGAGCTCGCCACCCGCCTAAATCTAACGGTGCAGTCCACAGCGGAGTTTGTTAACAAACTGGTTAAAAAGCAGCTCGTTACCAAAGAAAAGTCGACGTCTGATCGGCGCAAGACCATCATTCGCCTGACTGACTTGGGCCGTGAAACGGCGGCCACCGAAACGGCTCAGGTGCCGGCCTATCTGGATTCACTGACGGATACGGAACTCGACCAGCTCACCACCATCTTGACGAAAATCAACCATAACCTTTACGACGAAATCGACACCATTACCCCCGACCAATCTGGCAAATTCCAGCAGGTCGTGGCGGACCGGTTACGCGACTGGTTTTTGTAAATTTAAGAGGGCGACAAACGGCGATTAGTCAATGAGCATTAACGTCGCTAGACGAACAATCCTGGTCTTGGATTGTTGGTTTAACGGCGTTGACTGCCGTTTGTCGCTCGTTTTGACTAGATATGTTCGGAACGAAAAAAAGGTTTGAGACTTTTGTCCCAAACCCAAATTAATAAATATCACTATTCTCGATGACCACAACCTTGGACGACCACCGGCTGTGGTTTTTTGTACGCGAAATTTTCAGTTAACCCTTGAATCTCTCCGACTTAACTAGTTGGTAAAGTCTTCAACTGCTCCTGTTGGATTAAAGGCCTTCGCTTGGCCCTTGGTACTGTAGTAGTGTTGCAGGTGAGCTTCGCCATCCCCCATGTTCCACATGGTGTATATGTACAGCGACTTAATTTGTTTACCCTTATAGTGACGCTTAACAATCTTGTAAGACTCGGTGCCTACCGTGCCAAAGGCAGAGTCCTTGTGGTGTTGTTGCCACTGCTGATCAACCAACCAGCCCTTGCTCATAAATAAAAGATCATTGTACTTACCCTTTTTAATGTTATTCATATCTTTATTTAAAGCGGTAACTTTCACGACTGAGCTACCAGAATGCCATTTTTTATTGTAAAAGCTGCGGTCAGACGTCTGTTGCGCCCCGATTGTGTACTGATCATAGTGACCGCCTTGGTAATAGTACCAGGTACCCTGAAACTTTTGTGGGAAACTGGCTAAGCTCATCTTGGCACTGGCTTGCGCATCCGTCGTTGGATTGGCAACGACCAGGGCAGCGCCAAATCCAACTGACGCTAGGAGTACCCCCATCATCTTGGTTAATTTCATTGTTCTATTCCTCCTAATTTCATGAATGAGTTATTTATGTAACGCACCAACTGGATTAAAGTACTTGGCCTGTGCCTTAGTCTTGTAAAAGTGATCCGTTACCTGTTTGGTCCCTTGAATTGTCATAAATTGCTTGCTGTAGAGCACCTTGACGGGTTTACCCTTGTAGGTCTTGTGGATGACTTTATAGGTTCCGCCACCATTCGTCGCACCAATACCATAAGCCAACACAGTGGTGTAACCACCCTTTACGCTCCGGGCACTAGTCCAGTGGGCCTTCTTAGAACTCGACCCCTCAGTAAACGTCCGTTGACTCTTAAGTGGATGGATAGTCCCCGTCCACTTCGCCTGTTTTTGGTAAAAAGGATTAAGGAAGTTTTTGACCGTCATCTTCTTCGACGAAATTTTCATCGACTTGTAGTAATAACCATTGTTTTCCTCATAGTGGTACCAAGTTCCCCGCATTGCCTTAGGGAACGTTTTCAAACTGCTCGTTGACTTGGCTTGGGCCTGGGTAGGTACAGTGACGACCGCCGTCGCACCAATCGTCGTGGCCACCATCAACGCACTAAAAAGTCTATTTACTCGCATGGTATCTTTTCCTCCTCAAAATCAAGTTCATTAACCAGCATTCATTGACACGGTTAATGACTATTTATGTAACTAACTACGCTTCAGTATAGCAAGCGTGGGTGTCACAATTTGTCGTTTGACGGAGTAGTGAATCAAAAATTCAAATAATAATGGTACTTATCGTTATCTGATCCAATCATCTATCCGAAAAAATGATGGTAACTTAGTAAGCAATCCAGCAAACTCAGTGAGTCAAACGATAGCCGTGCTACGTGCTGAAGAGCTATGCCAACAGCTGCTTACCTTACGCCACATTTTCAATAAATCTTGGCAAGCCACCCCCAGTCGGTTATGCTAATCAGTAATAAGTCTGGTCAAAGGAGCTGGTATCGTGTTTCGTCAAATTGAATGCTTCATTGCTGTCGTGAAAAATCACAGCTACACGCAGGCTGCCATCGACTGTCACCTGTCCCAATCATCACTCTCCCAACGTATCAAAGAGCTGCAGTCCAGCCTAGGCGTCACCCTGATTCAACGAAAGGGCCGCAGTTTTGAATTAACTGCCGCGGGCGTCTACTTCTATCAACACGCGCAAGTAATTCTTGATCAGGTGGACCAGCTCGTCACGAAAACTCAGGCCATCGCCACTCAGGCCGCCGAGACTTACACCCTTAAATTGGGTTACTTACGCAAGTTCGGTTCACAAGAATTCCTCCAAGCCGTTGCCGAGTTCTCTCGTGAATTTCCGCAAGTCAAAGTACAAATTCACAGTGACTCTTACGCCGAACTATTCAGTCAAGTACGTGACGGCCACCTTGATTTAAACTTCTCCGATCAACGCTACGAACTCTCATCGGCATTTGAAAATGAATTCTTAACCGCTGCTGACTATATGGTAGTCGTCGGTCCGCAAGCCTTTACTAACAATCAGGCCGTCATTGATACCACGGAGCTCGCAGATCTACCCTGTATCTTAATTACCGGAGCCGACGAATATGCCTCCGAGCAGACCTATTATCGTGAAGTACTCGGGATTCAAAGCCCCTTCCAAATCGCCTCTAGCTTCGGCGAAGCCCAAATGCTAGCAACCACCGGGCAGGGCTACATCGTGGTAAATAGCCGGACCGCGCACCAAATCAACCTCACAGCCAATCGGGTTCTCAAACTAATGGACCACGGTCGGGACCTCACGCAACACTACTACGCTTACTGGAAGAAGGACAATTCTGGTTACTACATTGAAACCTTTGCCGAAATCTTAAAAGCACAGTTTGATTAGCTGCGTAAGTAGAACAGTGCCGACAGTCTTTTGTCGCACGTTCAGCAATATACGTTCAGCGCGTTAAAAGGGTCAAGGACAAAAGTCCTTGACCCTTTTTTTATCCCAACTCCCTTCGTTAATCCCCGTCTGACCAACTTTCTGCTAACACATCGGTTTATCCGATTTATTCAATCGTGAC
Source organism: Levilactobacillus tongjiangensis (assembly GCF_003946345.1). Classification (GTDB taxonomy): domain Bacteria; phylum Bacillota; class Bacilli; order Lactobacillales; family Lactobacillaceae; genus Levilactobacillus; species Levilactobacillus tongjiangensis. Next base: position 65,405 of record NZ_RHNY01000004.1, on the reverse strand, counting down.
ACGCAATTGGTTTTCAGTTCCGGGCCCGTTAAGATAAGAATCGTTCAATTGATTAAGAAAGGAACTTAGCACCATGCAACCTTCACCACTCACCTTGCTGGCCTGCTGTGATCAGCTAACCGTTGCCCTAGTTCACAGAGACATCTGTTGGCTCAACCAAGGCCTGGCAGTCACAGCTAAACGTCATTCCCGCCAGGGTATCGTGCAAGCCAAATACGATTGGATCGACGCAATTCAAAACGAAAATTTAACCTACACCCACATCGGTTCACCGACCCACTCGGAGGTAATCGATCATTGCGGTCGGGTTCAGGTTAAAGCTACTATGCACGCGGTTAACCAACCGACTACTCCTGTTTTCTTACAGCTGACATTCATTTGGGATCATGGCTGCTGGCAACTTAGTCAGGAACGGGACCTATCGAAAAAACCGATTGATTGGATTGGTTAGTCGGATTGGTTAGTCGAATTGGTTTTCCGTCGTTCTCCCCGTAAGATAGGCTTCTAGTCAAAATTAAAGGAAGTGATTGCGTGTTACTCTTAATGTTTCCAGTTGCTATGGGCGTCGGTCTAGCGATGCAAACGGCGGTCAACGCCAAGCTGCGTGGCTTTGTTGGTTCCCCGTACCTCTCATCTGGCGTTTCATTCTTGATAGCTTGGCTGTTTCTCTTACTGCTCAGTTGGACCACCCACCAGACACTCGTCATCAGCAGTAGTTTTATCACCCAGCATCCCGGTTGGCTCTGGCTGGGTGGACTGTTTGGCGCTATTGCCCTAACTGGTAACGTGGTGCTCTTTCAAAAAATTGGGAGTCTCCAAACAACCGTGTTGCCCATCATGGGGCAGATCATGATGAGCACTCTGATTGATCAATTTGGTCTCTTCCAGTCACCCACAAATCCCTTAACCCTCGCCAAAGTAACTGGATTGCTTCTCATCATTGGGGGTGTCATTCTCTCACTGGGTCTATTCGACCCCCGCGCCCCCTTATTAAAAGCCACCGAGCAACGCACCCACCGTGGATCCCAGCTTCTCTATCAGATATTTGCAGTACTTGCCGGGATGCTCATGGCCATGCAAACTGCCATCAACGGCTACCTGGGCACGACACTGCATTCACCAATTCACGCTGCCTTTATCTCATTCAGCATTGGCGTGCTCTGCCTCATCTTAGTTAACCTATTCACCCGTTCTCACCTAACCAATCTTCGGCGGGCATTTGCCCAAGGTCGTCGGTACTGGTGGGTCTGGATTGGCGGGGTAATTGGGGCCCTATACGTCCTGTGCAGCTCCTGGCTGGTACCACTGATTGGAACGGGACAGGTCGTAGTTCTCGCCCTATTTGGCCAATTAGTATTCAGTGCTTTAGTTGAAAATTTTGGGTTGTTTGGCTCTCAAGTGAATCGTATTACGCGTTCCAAAATAATCGGTTTAGTTATTATGTTCGTTGGTGTCTTAACCGTTAAAGTCATTACATTCTAGGAGGATATATCACATGAAAAAAGTTTTAATTCTTGGTGCATCTGGTTCCATTGCCACGTTAGTTACCCGTAACTTACTAGATGACTCACGGGTGCAACTCACCCTATTGGTACGCCATCCTGAACGTTTGGCCACTGACATTAGAATTGATAGTCGCGTGACCGTCGTCGTTGCTGACGTCGTTAAGGACACCGCCCAGTTGGCTGCTGCGTTACAGGGGCAAGACTTGGTCTACGCCAACCTTTATGGCGCTAATCTCAAGCAACAAGGTGCAGCCGTCGTCGCAGCCATGACAGCAGCCAAGGTCAACCGAATCATCTGGATTTCTGCCAACGGAATTTACAACGAAATTCCTGGTAAGTACGGCCAATGGAACGCCCAAATGTTAGGGAGCACACTAACTGCGTACGCTGCTGGGGCTAAAGTCATCGAATCCAGTCGCTTAGCGTACACCATCGTTCGGCCAGCCTGGTTCTCCGATAAAGATATGGTGAGCTATGAGCTCACACAAAAGGGCCAAGCCTTTAAGGGGACCGAGGTCTCCCGCAAGAGTGTGGCCGCCTACCTAACTACCCTAATCCTTGATGACAGCCAAGCAATCAAACAATCTATCGGTATCAGCGAGCCCGACACAGCGGGGGCCAAGCCCAGCTTTTATTAAGATTTCAAAGAAGGTGTTAGTTTGAAAATTATGATCATTGGTGCGTACGGTCGGTTAGGCCGACTGGTTATGGGCGCTGCTAGCAGGCGCGGATACCAAGTCGTTGGCATCGCCCACCGACAACATGCTAATTCAAACCTATCACCCGTCCAGATCAAAGATATGTTAGATCTAACATCAGCAGACCTCACAGGAATCGACGCAATCGTAGATGCTGTAGGCGCCTGGACACCGGCAACAGAGTACGTCCACACCGCTGGTCTCGCACACATTGTCTCACTGCTGCGCGGGACACCCATTCACTACCTCAAGGTGGGCGCAAGTAGCACCCTCTTCACCAACACGGCCCACACGTACACCTTGCAAGAGCTACCGGACTACTACCCCGATTACATGCAGGATCTCTGCAACGCACACGCTGAAGGGTTGGCAATTTTGCAAAGCGCTAATGACATCAACTGGACGTACGTGACGCCTACCTATAACTTTGACCCTAACGGCCAGAGTACCGGGACTTACCACGTAACCTGTGAGGTTTTTCATGCTGCTAACTCTGGGAACCCGGATGATGGCCAACAAGACTATATCACGTACGCTGATTTTGCTAAGGGCATGCTAGACATCATTGCCGGGAATCAGTACATTCGACAGCAGATTACGCTGTTTACTGGAAACAATCCTCACCCAACACAGCGTTATTAACCAGATTGAACGTTGAAATACCAGTAAAATATCATGCGCCTTTTCTTTGACCCCGTTAAATACTAATTAAAAAAGTTGTGACAATCCTTAAATCTTCAACTATCCTAGACGTAGCGTCAATTTGACTGGGAGGTTTTTAGAATGGAATTTAATGTTATCAGAGATGGCCTCACCCTAGCTGGTATTTATGAGCCCGCACCTGAACCAAACGGAACGATTGCGATCCTCTTTCACGGTTTCATTAGTGACCGCGGCTATACACCGACCGCCCTGCTGGAACAGCTGGCTCAACGCTTACGGACGGTTGGTGTGGGGACGGTCCGCTTCGACTTCAACGGTTGCGGTCACAGCGATGGTGACTTCGCCAACATGACCGTTCTGAACGAGATTGCTGACGCCCAGGCCGTGTTGACTGCGGTTCAGACCCGCCTCGCGCCAAAACAAATTGACCTTTTAGGCCATTCGCAAGGCGGTGTCGTCGCCAGCATGTTGGCCGGTTACAACGCTGATTTAATTCACAAGGTCGTCTTGATGGCCCCGGCCGCCACCCTCAAGGATGACGCCCTGGCTGGCCATACGCGGGGGTTAGTCTATGATCCGCAACATATCCCCGCTCAGCTTCCGCTCGGCCAGGGGAAGGCACTGGGGGGCTTCTACCTACGGACGGCGCAACTGCTGCCAATCTACGAAACTGCCCAGAACTTCTCTGGTCCCGTCTGCCTAATTCACGGTGACGCTGATCAGATTGTGGCTTACAGCGCTTCACAACGTTATGATGCCATTTACCAACACAGCACTTTGCACCTCTTGCCCGGCGCAAGTCATGGACTGGATGGTGCTGCCCGTGACGATGTACTTCGGCTAGCGACTGATTTTATTAAAAACTAACCACTGGCGACTTTGAAGACTGGTGTTCTGCCAGTCTGAAGCGTCCCCACAGCAGGCTACATCCCTGTCCGCCGGAGAGCGGCTAAATAGCCAGTGCACACTAAAAGCCGTCCCCAAAATCGGGACGGCTTTTAGTCTACATAGCTTTAATCAACTAAATGGAATTTTTCAAAATGGGCCTTCAGATAATCCAGTGTCAGACTCTTGTCCGTCTTGATCAACTGCTGTGGCTCACCGCTAGCCATCAACCGGCCACCAGCTTGCCCACCCTTGGGACCGAGATCAATCAGGTAATCGGCGTTGGTCATCAGGTCGAGGTCATGTGTGATGATGATAATCGTGGCTCCCTTGGCCTTCAGACTGTTGATCACACCCAGCAGCGTTTGCACGTCTTGAGGATGTAGGCCGACGGATGGTTCGTCAAAGATAAACAGGGTCTTGCTCTGACGCTTGTTCAAGTGACTCATGAGCTTTAGCCGTTGGGCTTCCCCACCGGACAGGCTTGGCGTGCTCTCACCTAAGTGCAGGTAGCCCAGCCCCATTTCATCCAGCAACTGAAGCTGCTTTTCAATCTTAGGCACCGTTTCAAAGACGGCTAACGCCTCACGGACCGACAAGTTCAACAGGTCGACAATACTGTAGCCGTGCCACCGAATCTGTTGAATCTCATCCTTATAGCGTGCACCGTGGCAGTATGGGCATACCTCTTCCATGTCCGGCAAGTATTGAATATCCAGGGTAATGGTGCCCAGTCCGCCACACTGTTCACAGGCCCCCTGCTTGTTATTGTACGAGAAGTAAGCGAGGCCAAACTTCTTGGCCTTGGCTTCCGGTAAATTGGCAAACATCCGCCGCAAATTATCCATGATGGTGGTATAGGTGGCAATCGTTGAGCGGGCATTCTTCCCGATTGGCTTGGCATCCACGGACACCACGTCCTTCAAATGAGTCTTCAAGGTCGTCACCTGCTTGGGCAGGGCAGCCTGACTGTTTGCCGCCTGAATGGCTGGGACTAAGCTGTCCAAAATCAAACTCGTCTTGCCGGCACCAGAGAACCCAGTGACGGCGGTAATCTCATTTCCTGGAATGGCCACGGCTACATCGTGTAGATTAAAGTAATCCTGCACCTCAAACTGTGTGGTGAGCTCGCTGGCCTTCCGACTAGTGGGCACCTTATCATGCATGATGTTAGCTTGTCCCGAAATGTAAGGCCCAATCAGTGACTGGGGATTGCCCACTAAATCGTGAGGCGTTCCCTCGGCAATGATTTGACCGCCGGCATCTCCCGACCCAGGACCAATCTCAATCACCCAGTCGGCAGCTGAAATGATGTCGACTTCATGGTCGACCACGACCAACGAGTTTCCTTGGGCAATCAGTTCCCGAAAGATCCGAATGAGTCCCTTAACGTTATCGGGGTGTAACCCAATGGAGGGTTCATCCAATACGTACAAGACGCCCGTCGTCTCGGTCCGAATGGTCTTAGCTAGTTGGAGCCGTTGGAGTTCTCCGGTCGACAGCGTATTCCCATTCCGCGATAAGGTCAGGTAATCTAGTCCCAGCTCCAGCAGGGGCCGCAACGTATCCGTCAAGTTCTTGAAGAGTACGTCAGCCATGGCCTTCATCTCAGTAGGCAACTCACTTTGCGCCGCAGCTTGCCACCCGGCTAATGATCCCAGGGTCAGGTCAGAAACTTCAGCAATATTTTTACCCCCAACTAATTGTGTCAAGAGCTCTGGATTCAACCGCGTCCCGTGACAGGTCGGGCACACGGAAAAGTGGAAAAATTCGTTGACCTTCTTGATGGCTCGGTCACTCTTCACCGTCTTTAAGGAATCGTAAACGGCTTCGTGGGCGTTCTCATACAACGTGTTGTCGGTATGAAAGACCCGACCAGTAGAAGTCCGAAAGTCCACGGGATACTGCTTCTTGGCACCGTTGAGCACAATGTCCTTCTCCCGGTCACTGAGGTCCTTGTAGGGCACGTCGATGCGGACACCCAACGTTTCCGCCACCGTCGGCATAAAGTTTCGGCCGGGCAGATGCCATGAAGCCACGACCCCTTCGGCCAGACTGAGATTCTCATCACCGATCAGTTTATCCTCGTCTAAGGTCTGAACCGTCCCCGTCCCATGACATTCTGGGCAGGCACCGCCGGAGTTGAAGGCAAAGTCTTCAGCTGATCTTGCCATGAATTCGACCCCACACTCCGGACAGGTCACAATTCCCATCTTACTGTCTGAGCCACCCGGTAGATCCATGGCTTGGGCAACTTTCAGGCTAGGCGCAATCCGGTGGCCGTTGGGACACACCATCGAGCCGAGCCGTGAGAAGATGAGGCGCACGACGTTGAACAGCTCACTCATCGACCCCACCGTTGAGCGTTCGGAAGGGACTCCCGGCCGTTGCCGCAGGGCAATCGCGGATGGAATGTGCCGAACCTCCTGGACCTGTGACCGCTTGCTTTGACCGATTCGCCGTCTAGTGTAGGTGGATAGCGCCTCCAAGTACCGTCGCGACCCCTCCGCATATAAAATCCCCATGGCCAGCGAACTCTTCCCGGAGCCCGAGGGACCTGAGATTGCCACAAACTGATTCAACGGAATGTCCACGTCAATATTTTTTAAATTATGGACGTTACCACCACGTACACTAATATGTTCACGTTGTTTTTCACTCGTTGTCATACTTGCCCACCTTTGCCTTTAGTTTCGTTTATGTTATCTTTCATTCTAAACTATCCTGTAACGTTACAGTCAAGTTTGGACTGAAAATCGCTCATTCTTTTTAACCGACGTCGCCGCTCCCTACAGTCAGCCCCTATTACCGGACAATCCACGAAAAGATCACTCATCATCTACGAATACTAAAAAGCCGTCTCTGGCTCGAGACGGCTTTTTAGTGGATCTAGACTATTTCTGATAACTCTAATCGATCAAGTTAATGTGAGCGCCGACGAACAAATGGCGTTACCAACAGTGCCAACAAGATTGCCCCTAATTGTGCCAAGAAACTTTCATTCTTTTGGCCCGTTTGTGGTAATTCTGTTTCCTGTTGATTTGCTTGTTGTTCCTTGGTCAGCTGTTGAGACTGAACAGGTTCAGTTGCAACAGTATCACCCGCAACTGCTTGATTAACACCACGATGAGTTGTTCCACTTTGAGCCAGTGGCTTCACAGCAGCCGATTGCTTACGCAGGTTCTGACCCTTGTTTGCAGTGGCTTTCTTTACTGCTTTCTTCACTGCTTTCTTTCCTGACGTTCCCTTGCGACTAGTTGCTTTGTCAGCAAGTTGACGCGTGAAGGTTGGAACTGTGCCAGTCTTATCAAACTTAACGATGGTCGAACCACCCTTACCGTCAGGCAGAGCTGCCTGTACAGCACCTGGTTCAATCGCGCGTTGCTCAATGAGTTTACCATTCTTCAGCTCACTAATAATCCGTTGGCCGCTTACTGGATCATACGTATAAACTACCTTAAGACCATCAGACCACTTCTTGGTAATCTTCACGACCTTATCGGCGTCCTTAGCTGGTGCATTAACGCCCGCACTGAAGACTGCTGGCGCATGCGTAAACGTTGGCGCTGCATCGGGTTGATCAAGTTTGACAGTTACTGTACCACCGGCACCATCCGACAGTGTTACTTCTGAAACTCTAGGAGCATCGGGATTTTTGGGATCAACAGGTTGCTGCTCAAGTGGCTTCTGAGCAACGGACTTCCCGTTTCTCAGTTCGCTTACCAGCTGTTTGCCATTGTCGTTGGTGTAGATTGTCTCGCTACCATCTTTCCACTTCTGGTCTACTTTGACGATATCGCCAGCAACATTTTTCGTCGTGGCAGTAACGTTACCAAGTTTATCAGTCACGGTCACCGTCGTATCATGCGCAAACGTTGGCATGTCGCCTGGTTGCCCCGTGTTAACGATGGTTTCAACGCCATCACCACTCTTCAACGTGGTCGTCGAAGGAGAAGAAACTTCTTCCTGCCGATCAATCTCTTTCCCGTTGTTTACCTCAGTTATCATTGCTTTACTACTGGTTGGATCATACGTGTACGTCGTCGTACTATTATCCTTTGGCCACGTCTTAACAACCTTGATAACGTTACCAGCATCGTCCTTTGTCACAGTCGTAACAATTCCAGAATCATCTGTCGTTGTATCCGTCGTGTCATGTTCAAACGTTGCCAGTTTGGTCGTAGGATCATAGGTAACGATAGTGCTCGTCTTATCATCATCAGTAATAGTTACCTTATGAGAATCAGCGGGAATCTCCTGTGAGTCGACGATTGTTTTCCCGTTCTTTTGTTCACTCACATCACCTTTTCCTGTGGACGGATCAAGCTTGTACGTGGTTTGGGTACCATCGGGCCAATTCTTAACGACTTTGACAGTATTACCAGCATCGTCCTTCGTTGTAGCAGTAGTGATATCATTATCAGTCACCGTGTCCGTCGTATCGTGTTCAAACGTTGGCATCTGACCTGGTTCGACAGGGTTAACAATGGTTTGAGCAGCATCACCACTCTTCAACGTTGTCTTAGCAGTGATTTTGGTCGTAGGATCGGCAACGAGTGTCGCTTGGTCAACCTGCTTACCATCTTTTTCTTCAGTTACCGTCTGGACCTTAGTGCCTGGATCATACGTGTACGTCGTCGTACTGGTCGTATTATCATCATTTGGCCACGTCTTAACGACCTTGACGACATTACCAGCATCGTCCTTCGTTGTAGCAGTAGTGATATCATTATCAGTCACCGTGTCCGTCGTATCGTGTTCAAACGTTGGTGCTGCCCCTGGTTTGCTTACGTTAACGACGGTTTGAATGTCATCACCATTCGACACAGTTGCAGTTGAATCAGTGGTTCCAGGCTTAGGGTTGGCAACAAGTGACTTTTGTTTACTACCATCTTTTTCTCCAGTTACTGTCTGAGCCTTAGTGACTGGATTATACGTGTACGTCGTTTGGGTATCATCGGGCCACTTCTTAACTGCTTTAACAACGTTGCCTTCAGCGTCCGTCGTTGTGGTGGTATCACCATCCGTCTTTGTTGTTTCATGCGAGAACGTTGGCAGTTTAGACGTAGGATCAAGTGCAACGATAGTGTTCGTATTCGCATCGTCAGTCAGCGTAAGCGGATCACCAGCAGGGTTAAACGTCTGCTGGTCAAGCGTCTTGTCGCCCTGCTTCTCCGTTACCGTCCGCGTACCATTGTCATCCGTGTAAATCGTTTGAGTACCATCGGGCCACTGCTTAACGACTTGGACAGTATTACCAGCATCGTCCTTCGTTGTAGCAGTAACGGTTCCAGAATCATCTTTCGACGTCACCGTCGTATCGTGTTCAAACGTTGGCATCTGACCTGGTTCGACAGGGTTAACAATGGTTTGAGCAGCAGCACCACTGTTCAACGTTGCCTTAGCAGTGATTTTGGTCGTGGGATCGGCAACGAGTGTTTTTTGGTCAACCTGCTTACCATCTTTTTCTTCAGTTACCGTCTGGACATTAGTGCTTGGATCATACGTGTACGTCGTCGTACTGGTCGTATTATCATCACTTGGCCACGTCTTAACGACCTTGACGATATTACCAGCATCGTCCTTCGTTGTAGCAGTAACGGTTCCAGAATCATCTTTCGATGTCTGCGTCGTATCATGTTCAAACGTTGGTACTGCCCCTGGTTCGCTTACGTTAACGATGGTTTGAATGTCATCACCATTCGACACAGTTGCAGTTGTTTCAGGCTTCCCGGTCTTAGGGTCGGTAGCAAATGTCTTTTCGTCAACCGTCTTGCCATCTTTCACTTCCGTAACCGTCTGCTCTCCATTATTCAAAGGATCAGACTTGTACGTCGTTTGGGTACCATCTGGCCACTGCTTAACGACTTTAACAACGTTGCCTTCAGCGTCCGTCGTCGTAGTAGTATCACCAGCCTCATTTGTCGCCGTTGTCTCATGCGAGAACGTTGGCAGTTTAGACGTAGGATCAAGGGCAACGATAGTGTTCGTATTCGGGTCGTCAGTCAGCGTAAGCGGATCACCAGCAGGGTTAAACGTCTGCTGGTCAAGCGTTTTGTCGCCCTTTTTATCCGTTACTGTCAGCTTACCATTGTCATCCGTATAAATTGTTTCGCTGCCATCAGCCCACTGCTTATCAATCCGCACGTTACCAGCTGCATCTTTTTCAGTGGTTGTCTTATTACCCTTACCATCATCAGTCTGACCCAAAATCTTCAGTGTCCCATTGTTAACGGTAACGGCATAGTTTGCTGAATCAGACTTTCCAGTAATTGTGTACGTCCCAATTTCAGTCTCAGAGATTGGGTCCAGTGTAACACCGAGCTCATCACTCGATTCGCCATCGACTAACTTATCACCCGCTGAAATGCTAAAGCCATTCGCACCATGTGCCGAGCCGTCGTAATCAGTAGTGACATCATTAATCTTCACCGTAATTGGCCGCTTATTCACGGTCAATGTACCTGTCCCAAAAGTAAGTGTGAAGTTGCCATTGGCCTTGCTCAAAGTATCCTGAGCAGCTTTGGTTAATTGTACCGTGTAGCTACCGGCTGGTAATTTAGCAGCAGTTACCACTGATTTTGTCGTTGTATCAACAAACTCGAAATTGTCCGCACTAAGTTCACTAGCAGGTGCCCCGTTAACTGAGACTGACAAACTTGGTAATGGATCACCATAAGTCATAGTGGTCCCCGTGACAGCCACGTTGCCATCCGCTGGGTTAATCGTAAAGGTTCCTGGAGTAAAGGTGACTGCGTAATTCGGGTTCAGTTTTGAAGACGAATCCATCGTGATATCATACGAGCCAACACTTTCTCCTGACGTCCGAGTAAGCTTCACGCCGAGATCATCAACAGCAACTAAACCAGTGCTTGCGCCAGTACTGGTATCGGTTAACTCTAGGTCAGGATCTGCATCGCCATAAGTCTTATCAATATTTTTCGCTGTCACTGAAACTGGCCGTGGGGTTACAGTCAGGGTACTCGTCCCAAACGTAATAGCATAGTTAGGATTTTCCGAAATCAGTCGATTTTTGGCAGTCTGGGACAATTGTAGCGTGTACTTGCCATTAGCTTGTACTTTGGATGCGCCAACTGTATTACCAGTAGTATCCACAATTTCAAAGTCAGCTTGAGTAATGTTACTAGTGGTTCCTGGCACGTTGTCTGTGGACGTGAACGTAGGGAATTTATCGCCATAAACCATGGTAGCGGCACCTAAGTCCACAGAACTATCTGCTTGCGCAATCGTCAACTTGCCCGGAACAACGGTAACGTTATAGTTATCTGAAGTTGCAGTCCCGGTAACAGCATCCGGATACGTTCCAGCGTTGACTTGGGAAATTGGGTCCAACGTAACCCCCAGATTAGTAGGCGTATCGTCCCCGACCAAAGCACCATCGGGTACGCTGAAGCCATTGGTCTCAGGCGTAGAACCATTGTAAGTAGCCGTAACGTTATTTGCTGTTACTGTAACGGGCTTCTTGTTGATAGTTAAGCTTCCTGGAGTAACGGTAATGGTGTAATTCTTGTTCAGATTTGACGCAGGGTCAGCACTGATTGTATATGGCCCAGCTTTAACATTTTCACCAGCAACCCGTTCGAGCGTCACACCCAAATCAGACAGTTGGTCCTTATTGGCTAGCTCACCGCTTGAGACACCGGTAAGCTCAAATTTAGGATCACTCTCACCATAAGTCTTCGTAAGTGTTGGTGCGGTTACGGTGATGTCTCGTGGCGTCACGGTTAACTTGGCCGTTCCAAAATCACCAAAAGTATAATTCGTATCTTCCTTCAAAGTGTTCTGTGCATCAGTGGTATATTGAATCGTGTAGTCGCCACCAGCTTGTAGCTGATTACTCGAAACAACCTCTTTAGTAGCATTATCAACAATTTCAAAATCATCCTGAGTAAGTGGATCGTCTGTATTTGCTAATTTCGATCCTAAGCTACCCACGATTGTTGGTTCTGCACCGTACACCACACTAGTATCTTGAATAGTTGGTGCCACAGCTACGGGGTTAATCGTGACCGTTCCAGAAACGTAGAGCCCAGCATTTGGGTTATCTGGCGTTAAGCTCTTAATATAGCTCCGCCCGGCGTCCGTTAACTTGAAGTAATAGGTACCCACGTTTTTAGGCGTAACCGGTGTATCTGAAGCAAGTGCATCAACGTAATAGAAGTTATTTGGATCGGCAAATAAGCCCGCCAATTGGTCAGCAGAGACTGTAACACCAAACCCGTCACCAAAGACAGCTTCAGGATTTTTTAATGGCGTACCGTAGTCCTGTGACCAAGACTTAAAGCTCACCATGCTAGCTTGGGTTGCGGCGTTAGTCGTCGACATATTATCTACATCGTTTTTAAATTCACTGAGTGACGTATCCATGCCACTGATGCCGGCATAACCAGCCTGACTGTCTGTAACAATGGTTGCAGGATCAGTTGAATTCTCCGCATCCTCCAGAGACGCTTTAGCATCCGCATTGGTCTTCGATAGATTCTCGTAGACCGCGTTCACGGAATCCAGCAAACTCTTTGCGGCAGTCTTTTGATCAGCCGTGATGTCGGGTGAAGCCACAAACTTATCATAGATATCTTGCGCCGCAGCCTTCTCAGTATCGGCCTTAGTTTGATTGTCAGTCGCCTGTTGAATCCACTTATCTAGCGTCGACTTCGTTGGAACCAAGATACTCTTACTATCCTGGAGCGTCGTGGAATCCGTGGAATCCGTCCCAGCGGCATTAGGAACCGTCGACCAAGTGTAGGCTGGCGTACTACCGTCAGTGATAGCTTTGCCATCTTCACCGATTGGCGTAGCGTTGAGGGCATCCGTGACAGATTGATTCGTCCCTACAGTTACATTGGCCGTAACTGGGGTCCCATCAATCGTTTCACCGGTAGCCGTGTAATAGTGGTTGATTGGGTTAGCAACATCCGTTGCTGTTGACGGCGTTGTACTCGTGTTAATCAGCACAGTATCATTGGCGACCGTTTTGCCGGCTGTGGGGGCGGCCAGAGTAACGGTCACTGGGGTATAACCAGGCACTTGAACAACGACTGATTTACCGGCAACCGTGGTCACTTGGATAGGATCCATGCCAGGAATAGGCTCCTTGGTCACGGAATCGACTGGTGTGACTTTGGCTGTAAAGGCTTGGGCAACGGGAACGCTAAATGCTTGGGTAGCCATCCCCGGTCACCTTGTAGCTGTAGTACGCTGCATCAGCAAGACTCTTGTCACCAGAATAATGAACCGTCCCATTGCTAGCAGTGGCTTGGTCACCATCAACAACATAAACATTGCTAGTCGTACTTGCAGGGATTACTGTAACCAGGCTAGGATCCAGGGTTGGATCTGCAGCCACTGCCCGTTCCGCTGCTTCCTTCGTAGAGAACACAGAAATGGTATCCCCGATGTTAGCAGTAACTGGCGTAGTGGTACTTACAGGGGTGTCTCCGGCCGTAGCATCTGCCACATTGACAGATACTGTAGCTGTCTTTGGTGTGTAGGTAAAGCTGTCGATTCTGGCGGAGTAATCATTAGTCTGAGATCCAGTGGAAGCAGCAATTGAAATTGAATATCCCTGTTTTGTGTCGATGTTAGTAAGTGTTCGCTCAAATGTTTGACCAGCAATCGTGACGCTTAACTTTTTTAACATTGCATCATAGGTCATCGTGAAGTTATTAAGTGAATTATCGGTCGCCCGATTTAAGGTAAGGCCACTAGCAGCTTTCCAGTCCGTTGAACTGGTAACATTTTGCATAACACCGTTAGCATCAGTTGACCGCCAGCCAAAGTAAGCACCTGTACCTGGGTCAACAACTTTGCTATCATCCGAGCCATCATTATGAATGTCATCGTAAACGAAAGCAAAGGCGTTTTTCAAACCGCCTACTCCTAAGTTACCACCGGTTTTACCTTGCGTTGCATAACTTGGATCACCAGGTGCGAAGACAATGCCAACACCATCAGCCCCGCCGTCAGCTTTCGACCCAATGCCTAAGGCACCAGTCATCGAAAAATTATGGCCAAAATCAATTTCGTGTTCAAAAGAAACATGGGCAGTTTGGGGACCAGTAGCCGTCGATTTAAAGGTATCACCCGTAGACGTAACAGATACATAAGGATGCGATCCATTATTCGTCAACTGCCAAACACCCTGCTCATTAGCCGCGGATGACAATGTATTCAGTTCAGTGGCTTGAGGGCTGGTGTCGCCCTTAGAATTATAGTTTCGGACAGTATCCGTAAAGTGGTCCTGAACCTGGCTACCGGATAGCGTCACGCTGGATCCATCCGTCTTACCAACTGACATTGATTGATCTGGCGTTAAGGTTTGATACTGTTTAGGAGACGTAGCCGCGTCAGCAGTTGCGCTTGCAGCTACTTCTCTAGCAGAAATATCCGCTGATTCAGTGCTAATAGACGCTGGAGAATATGATTGCGTTGCTGGTACTGAATTTGTTGGTGCCGTACCTGTGGGCGTCGTTCCACCAGTCTTGTCGGAGTTAAGTTTCGCACTCCCAGACATTTCTGGCGCTGATGATGAAGACGTGTCCGTCACTGGGGCATCCCCCGTTGCTGCATGCACATCAACCGTTCCCGTACTTTCAGCGATGGCTACTGCAGAAAGACCAACTAGCAGTGTCCCAAATAAACGGGTCTTAATCTTCCAGCCCGTATGTCCCTTGTATAAAATAAAGTTCTTTTTTGCATTTTGATTCGCAACCTTTTGTCTCAAGCTTGACCTCTCCTTTTAACGATATTGAACCCTCATGTGTTCAGTACCACTTCATCTATATCCCAATCCACAACCAAAAAAAGATTGCTTCCTGACACAACCAGTCACAATCAGTTAGTAAAATTACCTTTCACAGGTTAACCTACCTATAATCACAGCATCTAGTGGATTCATCTTACTGGCAAAGTTTAGTCAACGCCTGCCAGTAAATCTTCGCGATGTATAATCCAGAGTTTTACCCGCTCAGAAGTAACTTGTCAAAATAAATTATCTAGTCATCAGACTAGCCGAATTATACATAGGCCAGAAAATAGTGTCTCACAGTTAAATGACTGTGTTGCTAATGTAAAATTCAAAAACCGTTTTGACTACCAACCTTTTCGCGGTTATTTTAATCGCAATCTCATTATAAGTGTGACAAGGCTAACATTCAAGACGTTTATGCTTTGATTTTGTTAATAACCACAAATAATATTTTGTGTTACCAACGTTTATACAGAGCCGTGTATACGACAGTTAAGTTATCAAACTTTCCACAGTCCCAAAATTAATAATTGAGTTCCCGTCAATAGCCGTGTTGGCCGCTTTTATAAGACTCGTCCACCACTTAAAAATTATTAGGTTCTGTCATAGAGTTCCTGAATATAGGGTCATCCAAGGATTCCTGGATTTCACCGGGATAATTTCAAAAATGACAGTATAGAAAAGGAGTAGGCTCTTTATAAAAGGACCTACCCCGGCTAAAATCAACCTATTTTGACTAAACGCCTACTATTCGCCAAAAATTAGTGCAAGTAGAATCATGCCAGCACCACCCAGGACAACTGCAAATAATCCGAAGGCGATGAAGAAACTGCCGATAATCCCCACTCTGTGTTGTACCAGTTTTACTGAGATATAATCGGCCCACGCTAGAATTGACATTCCGTACAAACCAAACCCCCAATCATGTAATTTGGTGACCGCCAATAGAATCAGACTAGCAACAAGCAAAACCAGTCCAGTAATGGGGATCACTCGGTTCACCGTGGTCCGCGTGTACGTCCGACCATAGCGTTCAGTGATTCTTCGATACCAGCCCATGCAATCACCTGCCCTTATTGTTAACGCTGCGTTAAATAATCGCGTAACCCGGTTTGGTTGTTGCTAACATTTCCTATTGTATTCAGCCCCAACTGAAGGTCAAAATTATCAAAAGAAAATTCGCTACTATGATTGCTGAGCTAATTATGGCGTGTCCAGATTTTCCACGAAATTTCATCGGAGCGACTGGTGGTCCACTGAAAACGTCTAAACTTTCAAGCTGTCATTCAGGTCCATCGAATTACCGTAAACTGCAAAATAGTTAAAGAACTCGGCCAAGCAACTTTTGGGGAGCGATTGGTTGCTTTAATCTATAGTTAATTCCAAAAGTACGGTTGGCCCTAATCACGGACTGGCCGTACTTTTTGAGTAGTATCGCTATTTTCTCAGAGAAAAGCCTTGATGCCTTGCTTGCTCTTCGTGACCACGTAAAAATGGACAATCACCACACTCCAAAGGTCGAGCCTATTTCATGAATCAACCGATCCTCATTTTAAAAAAATAGGTCTACCCAAACTATACAGTATACTGTACAATATACGCATGAGGTGATCACATGAATAGAGACGACATGATTTCACGCCAGCTGCTACTGTTGGCTCGCAGAATTAAGCAGCGACGAAATCTTCACATTAAGAATTTGAATTTAACCACGGAGCAAGGGGATGCCTTGCGGTACTTTGCGGAACATCCCCATCAAACAGTCGCAATGTTTAAGGACTATCAAGGAATTACCCACCAAACCGCCCGCGTAATCGTCCAACACATGGTAAAGGCAAAGGTCGTGCAGCTAGTACCCAATCCCGACGACGGCCGATCAAAGCTCGTCGTGGTGACGCCGCTAGGGTCCACCAAATACGATCAACTTGATAAGCACGGCTGGCAAACGAGTGCAGAACTTTTCGCTGGCTTTACACCGGAAGAACAACAACAATTTCTAGCATTAGCCCGCCGCGCTAATGCCAACTTAGAAGGGAAATGATTTGGCGTGCACACACGCTTATATACCAAAGATGTGACCTTAGTTTTAGTGGCCAGTTTCTTTTACTTAATGGGGCCAATGTTAATCAATCCAATTATTGCCGGATTTTCAGCTAATATCGGTGCTAGCAGTATTTTAGCTGGTGTCATCGCCGGGGCAATGAACTTGACCGCGCTAGTCTTGCGGCCATTAGCCGGAAATTTAACCGACCGCGTGTCCAAATACACGCTCACGCTGATTGGCGGCATCTTGCTCTTACTAGCGAGCTTAGGCTACACGTTGACCACCAACGTGGCGTTAGTTCTGATTGCTCGAGTGATTAGTGGGGTTGGCTATACGTTATGTTCCGTCTGTATGGCCACTTGGATGGCTGACCTCTTGCCAGCCGACCGAATTGGTTCTGGGATGGGAATTTATGGGTTGGCCAGCGCCTTAGGAATGGCCGTGGGCCCGGCAGTTAGTGTGTATTTATACCAACGCTACAGTTACCAAAGCGTCTTTTGGGTCGCCGCCCTGTTCAGTATCCTCATGCTGATCGTCATTCAGTTTGTCGGCAACCATGGCCGTCCCGTTTCCCCACGCCAAACGAGTACGACCCCTGCTAAAAAAGTTCAGTTGGTTCAACCCAAGGTCGTTCCCCTGGCAGTCATTTTACTGTTATTTTCGTTACCCTATTTTGCCACAGAAAACTACATCGTGAGTTACATTGCTCACCGCCACTTTGCCGTGCCAGCGGGCGTCTTCTTCCCTACCTACGCCATTATTTTATTGGTGATGCGGATGACATTACGCGATGCGTTTGACCACGTGCCATTCAAGAAATTCTTCTGGCTATGTTTAGGCTTTAATTTGGTGGGCATAATCGGCTTAACTGATTTAAACAATTGGCTTATGTTGTTCCTGGGGGCCTTTGGCTTCGCTGCTGGTTATGGCTTGATGTTTTCAATTTGCCAAGCCAAGGCGCTATCGCTCGTGCCAAAATCGGATCGTGGCTTAGCCAACAGCACCTTCTACATTGGTATCGACCTCGGGATGTCTGGTGGACCGATGCTGGCGGGACTCATTACTGCCATTCTCCCCTGGGCATGGCTCTACCCAGTTATGGGGCTGACATTGCCAGTGATTGTGGCCGTTTATTGGATTGATCACCGGTCGTTGGCCTGATGATTGCTTGAATTTAACGACTCCTTCAGTAGTAAAGATTGGTGCCCAAATTGGCGGTCTAACTCCTGACGAAACCATCGTGCTATTGTAAAAAAAGCACCACCACATGTTTAAATTGCACGTGGTGATGCCTTTTCTATTGATTTAAATCAGCTATTTGGTAACAACACTTTGATTAGTGAGGCACTAACAATCTTAGCTAGCGTCCGCAGCTTCCGTCACAAACACATGCTTATCATCTACAACTCAACGGCGTTCAACCTCAAGCTAGCCCGGAATAACCGGGCTGAGTTTAAGGCGACTTCTTTGAGCACCTTGAGTTTACTTCTAGCTAAGCCAGGCTCTCAATTAAGTTTCCCAGCGTTGCTCCAAACGTCGCCATTTTAGTCGTTGCCAGTTGCCAGTTATCCCCAGTAACTTGTAAGTTCTTTATTTGGCTAGCCATTGCAGCTAAATCTGCATTTTGAGATTTGTTAAACCGACCCTTAAACAGCTTATAAACCCTTAACAGTGCTGTTCTGTCCATCTTAATTTCATCTACTTCATTGCCGTATACATACCCATATGTTAGTCGACTACCCATATCTTTGTATCCATCATAGCTTCCAGTTGCTTCGTCCTGGAGCTGTGAACTAGCCGACATCATCGCCCGGTTAAACGAAATAGAATCATTTTCTAAAATCTTAGCCTTGTTCACTGGTGCCTTGCCAGCCGTCAAATACTTTTTGTAGATCCAGCCAGACTTGTTACCAGCCTTGATGTAGGCCAAAGTGCCCCTCTTACCCTTGTTCTTAATGACAGCTTTCTTCGTCATGTACCAGGTCGTGTGC
The DNA here is from genome assembly GCF_003946345.1 of Levilactobacillus tongjiangensis. Taxonomy (GTDB): domain Bacteria; phylum Bacillota; class Bacilli; order Lactobacillales; family Lactobacillaceae; genus Levilactobacillus; species Levilactobacillus tongjiangensis. Next base: position 46,851 of record NZ_RHNY01000004.1, on the reverse strand, counting down.
TTATAATGCTTCATCACATAGTGACGCTTGCTCAGTTTAGCACTCGTATAAATATTTCCTTTTTTTCCATGATAAGCCCGCTTAGCCACGCTAGTCGTTGAAATAACCTTCACACGGCTCTTGGCACTAGCCGATGTCGATTCAGCTGGAACAACTAGAGCCAAACTCAATGCAGCCAAAGCACTTGCCTTAACGATTTTTTTCATACTATGTATCTCTCCTTTTGTTTTTTCTTAATTGGACATACTTTGGGACAACTTTTGTAAATTCCTTTTGTCCAGATAACTCTCCTCCTAATGTTTCCATTAGTAGTTATTGCTAATTCATAGGTCTTATTATACAAAACGGTGGTGACACAATATGTCGTTTTAAATGCTACCACGAAAAAACGCTTGATACTTTGAATACTACTAGCGGAATTCCTGGCAGCCTCAGTGCGACAAGCATCGCTAACTAATTTAGTTTAAATTGTTACGCAAAAAATCCGTGACCAGTTGGCTGCGGATTTTTCTATTGCCATTGCAAATAAAAAAGGCCAACCCATCACTGGATTGACCTTTCATCACACCACTTACGAAAGAATCATAAGTCATGCATTTAAGTTTTGATTTAACTAAAGAATTACTTCTTCAGTGGGGTCCATGCCCACTTAGTGAATTCTTCAATATCGTGAGCTTCGTCAATAACACCCTTGGAAATCAAGGTGTTAACAGCATCCTTGGCTTGGTGGAAACGGTCAAGTTCGGAGTATACACGTATGTCGTAAGCAGTCGTGATATCACCATCTTCGCGGTAACCATGAACGTTCAAGCCTAAGTGTTGACGTTCGTAGAAGAATGATTCGATCAAGTCTTCATAACCGTGGAAACCAAAGACAACAGGAGTCCTGGATTCGCCGAAGAATGAACTGAATTCAGCATTGAGCAAGTCAATGGCAGCCAACGTTTCGATGGTTGGTTCAATACCAGCGGAAGCAAAGACGATATCAGCATCTTCGCCTTCAGCCCCAGTCGATAATCTTCAAACCGGTGTAAGCCAGTTCTTCGGCTTCGGCAACGGAGAACCATTGTTGACGAGGTTGCTTGGAAGCAACGATGTGGTTAACCTTTTGACGGTCCTTGAAGGCACGGTCAAAGACAGCACTAAGCTCTGACGAATACAAATACTTCACTAAGACCACAGCAAAGATTACATACGATACTGGAATCTTAAAAAGCTTCTGAATTTCTTTACCTAGTTTTTGAATCAAACCAATCGCTTCTCCCAATTACTCACTCCCCTTGCTTCCAAATTTAAGCAATTTCACTTGATTTTGCACGCCGACTTTATTCAAATCTTCAAAATCATTAACTATCGCAACAATAAGCCGGCGAATATAAGTCAACAGTATGTTCAAATCTCTAGAGGATACAGTGGTCAACTCACCATGAGAGAAAATTGACCGACGGCTATATAACTTCTTCATTTTATCAAAAATTTCTATTCTCTCTTCAGCATCTCTACCAATTAAAAATGCTACATTCTCTGACACCTGAGTTGTAATACTTTGCGTCATTGTTTTCTCTTCCACTAATGACTCCACAGCAGACATCATCTTAGTGAATTTAGTGTCCGCTTTATCACTCGCAATACCTTCCGCAATTAACTTATTTGCATTAAAAAAGTTTCTCTCTAACTTCGTGGACTCATTTTCCCCAAACATAATTAGTCTATTTTCATATTCCGCAATAATTTTCAGATACTTATTTCTCGTAACATCTTCATCTAATTTTACCTTAAACACTGACCTATCTGCCGCATATGCAAAAATCCCATTTGACTTTGTAAGAGCTATTCTTTCTGAATTACGTTGTGAAGGGAAGTCACCAATGTACAGTCCTCGTGGCTGATCAACTTGTCCCCACAAGGTTTGGAACGCATTCAACATTGATTCCACAATATTAGCTGCCCACTCTGCAGCTCCTCGTGGATTGCTGGCCCTTACTTTTAAAACGGCAAAATTACTTTGGAACAGGGGGTCATCTGCATTGTCAATTTCATTTTTTTGCTTTAGTTCAGACACAACACCCTCTTTACTGCTTGCAGGATAGAAGATGATCGGACCTATGGTACACTTTTCAGTTAGCATTATTCCAGTAACTGGAATGATACAATCAAACTCTTGATCGTCCGCTGAAATCATCTCAATAATTTTGCTAGTTAATGTTTTATCAAGATTCTGTTGGTCAAACTTCTCTTCATTTTTGCGTTCACAATAATCCCCTAATACTTCAGTTATCTTATTAAGTACATCTTGTCCCAAAGAGCCAGCCTCAAAAAAATGGAAGTTCTTGCTACCAATAACTTCCTCCTTTAGCTCAAGTAAACGTTCTGAAGAATATCTATAGCTTACCTTGGTTCCCATAACAGTCGCTTGACCAATATTCTCCCTTGTAACAGGCTCAACACTTTTCACAACTTCGCGTACTAGCGTCTCTAATTTTTCAGTCGATAGTTCGTCCTTTTTAGACATTACGAACATCACGCCTCTTTCTTGTCAGCTCAATCCGAGCTATTTTTTCTAGAATTGTACAATTAACTGCTATATTATTGCAAGTTCCATATAACTCGAACAAATACTCTTTTGAAATTCAATATCGAACTATACGTAATGTTCATTTCAGCTGTTGTCTCTACCCATTGCATCAAAAAAATGCTGAGTACCACAGTGGCACCAAATACTTCCAATCACCTATCTACTTCACACGCACACCACTTCCGCACTTCCTTAGTCCGAATATCCACAATTCTTATCAACTCCATAATCACCGTTATTCCAATCTTCAGCATAATTCGTTTTGCTAAATACCAATCAAACATCATTCAGTCTCAACTTCCAACTCGGATCAATTTAACCTACCATCCCCTAATGCACCAGCTACGCACATCACATCAAGTTCTTCACTGGCCAGATTGTACCCAACCATTTCATTTTAGAGCGCCATACATGTAAACCACAACCCATGAAAGGGTGCTCCATAGCAAAAGAAAATCACATATTTTTCAAAGAGATTTTAAAAAAGTGACTAGCTCCATTGATAAGAGCTAGTCACCTTATATTGCTTACTATTCAGCTTTTTCCGTCACAAACGTATGCTTATCATCCAACACATACTGGAACTCCACAGCGTTCAACATCAAACTAGCCCGGAACAACGCCTTGATCCCCTGCTCATTACTCATGACCACGAAAAACTCCCGGTCGGTACCGCTGACCCGTTGAAAGCTCTCGTAATCCCCAGAGAACCCTTCTTTACGGAATAAACCAATGATCTTCATCTTTTCCAGTTGTGTTACTTCTTTATCTGCCAAAATACAATCTCTTTTCTCTTATAAGTATGCTGCTAATTATTAACGCTACCAGCCAGTTTCAGGCCACGAAAAAGCCGCCCCCCATGTGCGAGGCGGCTCTGAGTCAGAAGGACTACTTGCCCATCTTCGTCTTGCTAGTCATGTTTAACTTGTCATCGAAGTCGTAGACAACTGGTTCACCAGTAGCCATTTCGAGGTCCATGATGTCATCGTCGGAGATCCGTTCGATGTACTTGCTTAAGGCACGTAATGAGTTACCGTGGGCAGCGATGATAACGTTCTTGCCGTCAAGTAACTTAGGTGCGATTTGGTCTTCCCAGAAAGGCACTCTGATGACAGTGCAAAGTCATATAAAGTCATCAACGTCAAATTTTACACTAGTATGTTCAGGTCATATTAGTGACGAGATAATAATTAAAAATATAATGCTACTCTTTTATTTATGCTTATTAATATCTTGTAAAAATCGTGTTTTTGTTTCAGAAAAAGCATCATTCCTTTCATCAGTATACCGAACACTAACATTTTTAGTCTTAATCATTTCATACAAATCAGGCAATAGATGTCGCGTTTTATCCCGGTTTCCGACTGATACATTATGACCATCACCATTAACGTCATGTCGAATTAAGCCATGGTAGTAAATAGCATCTGGATTTGGAAAGTGATAACTATGCGTCACCTGACTACGATTTTGTTTTCTTTTAGAGGCCACACGAATATTTGCATCAATATCTTTATACAGGTTAAATAAGTTAAATCCATTGCCATTTCTTGAATATGGAACTTCAAAAAATTCTCTAATTTCCTTAAATCTAGTAGGCAAGGAAGTTTCGACACGGAACATTCCATCAATATCTAATAGTAATTCCTGCTGAGTATTGAACTTTATAAAAATCAAACAATGTTTCTCCTCGTTATGAGGATTAATACCATATAACAATGTAAACCTTAAACTATTATATGAGAACTCAAAAGAGTCATTTCCTTGGAACACTTCACTTGCTAACCTGTAAAATTTAACTTTATACGCCATTACGATTCACTCCCGACTTTATATAAGTTTAACTTATCTTTTGACGTAAACTGCCCTTAACAAAATCAAAGATCGGGAATTTTTGTAATTGCTTCTTTTCAATATCGTCAACTTCACCCCATGCTTCTAAAACATCTTCATCCGATGCCTCTAACAGTAGCTTAGCTGCAAAACGCTCACGGGATTCTCCGTCTTTCGATATCTCAAATAACCTCTTCATCTTAGAAAGGCTAACTCTATCGCGTCTCTTAAGCGCTTGCATATAGTTCAAAAATGAAACATTTTCATCGGAATCATACTCAAAAGTCATCTTGGTTATATAAATCGCCAGATCCCGGAAACTATTATTCTGAGTTTTTTCATAAGCACGAAGTAATTGAAAACTATAATCGTTTGCGTACCTTTCCTCAACATCTGAATTGACTCCAGTTTCTTCAAACCATGTCTGTACTAGTTTGGGATCGTAATCACCAATCTCTTCAATTGGATCATCACCATACGTATAAGGATTCATTTTAAACTTAACTCCGCTGTGATTATAAACCATCGATAAAGAATCGATCGTAGCCTTCTGAAAAATGCTTCGTATTATTACCTTCCTATTCTGATCCTTCACTGGAATAATCATAAGATAGAACACTTTCCCATCTGCCACGACCCGGTATACACCATGTTCCTTTTTATTAGGATGCTTATATTTGTATATCACAGCATGTAGAAGCTTGTTAACATCTTCAGGAGGATTCTTCATAAAAAAAGGAAGATGTGTCTCTCTCTCCAATATCCTGACGATTTGAAGCCTATCTCGAAGTTCAATCATTGTTTTTCGTAGTTTTGTAACATCTGGATCATCTTTATTCCATCCAAAGTATTCTTCATGGTCATTTAAGAAGAAAGTACCTTTAGTATCCAAAAACGTTATTAATGTATTTGTATTTCTTACCTGTGTAGTAAAATCATCCGAATCATGAAAGGTTACAGTAACCTTGTTGTCTTTGATGATAATCTGAATTTTATTTTCTACACCTGTATTAATTTCAAGATACCCCTTACGACCCTTAACTTCGGAAATAAATTCTTCCGATTCCTCTTTGAACCTAATTCTGGCTGATTGTAGTCCATAAACTTCCACAGTATCTGGATCAATTGTTGAGTATGGGATAGGTGTTCCGTCAACCACCTTGTACATTGTGACATCCGATCGTTTTAAAACATCTTCTAATTTTTCATCACCATATGTTCGTAGTTGAAGTTGCTTAGGCCTATCATCCGCTTCAACATTTAATGTTGTTCCTTGTCTCTCAATCTGGTCGGCTGATCTGCACAACTGCAAAAGTGCCTCATGGTTATCCTTTGGAAACTCGTGTACCCAAATACTTTTAGAATTCTTTCCATGCATATTTCTCAAAATCCTATCAACAACTAATTTAGACAATTCTCGGAAGTAAATTTTGTTCTTTGTATCATCCACACTATCCACAAAAACAACAAAAAGAAACAATCCACCATATCGTCTAATTCCATCTAACATCTTTCTAGTTGCTGAATAAGTCATCTTATCTTTGGGAGCACGGGTTGTTCCCTTAACCTGAACCGGCATTCGACCTGCCAAATCCTTTACGGCGTATTCTGCATCTTTATCCGAACTATATAAGAAAACAGCACCATCCTCCACTGGCGTTTTATCGTTGAAATCGATTTCAGCTTTGACGTGCATCCTACCGAGCTTGTTGTTTAATGAGCTAATTGCACTTCGTTCAATAACTTCTTTATTCATGAAGCGCCCCCACAATATTTTTATCATCCACTAATCAATTTAGTTTATTATCCTTTTACATGTAATTATAGCCGATATTAGTTTCAAAAAAAACACTAGAGGAACTTTATCCCCTAGTGTTTTGGTTCTATGATGAAGGCTGCGACATAACTAGCCTCTGTAGAACAAAAATAAGACACGAAACCTTTCCATGCTCTTGATTCTCGAACCACTTTCTCCTAGTGGAGACCAGCTTGAGGATGTTCAATGCCAGAACGATGATTTTAGTTTCTTTTTTGGGTTAACTCCATTGATAAGAGCCAACCACCTTACATTGACTATTCAGCTTTTTCCGTCACAAACACATGCTTGTCATCCAATACATACTGGAACTCCACGGCGTTCAACATCAAGCTAGCCCGAAACAGTGCCTTGATACCCTGTTCATTGCTCATGACAACGAAGAATTCCCGATCAGTGCCACTGACGCGTTGGAAGCTTTCGTACTCGCCAGTGAAACCTTCTTTGCGGAACAAACCAATAATCTTCATCTTTTCAAGTTGCGTTACTTCTTTATCTGCCAATGCCAATCTCTTTTCTCTATGCTAAATTTTCGGTCAACAGCGGCCCCTCTAGTGACCGCTAGTGACATTTTTTTCCACGAAAAAGCCGCCCCCACAAACGAGGCGGCTCTGAGTCAATCAGGTAATTACTTACCCAACTTCGTCTTGTTAGTCATGTTTAACTTGTCATCAAAGTCGTAGACAACTGGTTCACCAGTAGCCATTTCGAGGTTCATGATGTCATCGTCGGAGATCCGTTCGATGTACTTGCTTAAAGCACGTAATGAGTTACCGTGGGCAGCGATGATAACGTTCTTGCCGTCAAGTAACTTAGGTGCGATTTGGTCTTCCCAGAAAGGCATAACGCGTTCCAGGGTAACCTTCAAGTTTTCACCACCGGGTACGATGTTAGGGTCCAAGTTAGCGTAACGTGGGTCCTTAACAGCTGAACCTTCAGCATCTGCATCCAAAAGTGGAGGCAAAACATCGTATGAACGACGCCAGATGTGAACTTGGTCATCACCGTACTTCTCAGCGGTTTCCTTCTTGTTCAGGCCTTGTAAAGCACCGTAGTGACGTTCGTTCAAACGCCAAGTCTTGGTTTCTGGAATCCAAAGTTGGTCAGATTCTTCCAAGACGTAGTGTAACGTCTTGATTGCCCGCTTCAGAACTGACGTGTAAGCGTAGTCGAACTTCATGCCAGATTCCTTGATCTTTTGACCAGCAGCCTTGGCTTCTTCGACACCCTTTTCGCTTAAATCAACGTCAACCCAGCCAGTGAACTTGTTAGCTAAGTTCCATTCACTTTGGCCGTGGCGAATCAATACTAATTTTGCCATCACTTATGACCTCTTTCTTTTCTTGTATTATTCGTCTTATTTTACACCATCTACCGGCAAATTTCAGCCTAATTGTCGCGGCATTTTCATGTATCCGCTTTCTTCTTGGAATTAATTAACAACTGCTAAGAAACGAGAGTGAGCCACAAGGCGGTTAGTCAATGAGCATTAACGTCGACAGACGAATAATCCCGGTCTTGGATTGTTTGTCTATCGGGGCTAAGCGGAATTGACTGCCTTTTGTCGCACGTTTCGACTATTTACGTTCAGAGCACAAAAAAGGGTTTGAGACTTTTGTCCCAAACCCGTTCAAGTTATTTAAATTTCTAAAAGTTAAACCACTTGTACGACCAACCCACAGTCGCAACAGCACCGGCACAACGCTAGTATCACTCCACCCCACTAACGTAGCCGGAGGTCGCTAGGGATGGTGACCGGATGTGACGGTGGCATTGCCTCGGCGACCTCCCGAGGTTAGGCCACGGGACGAGCTTGGAAACTCGGTGACCTCCCGAGGTTTCAAGTCGAGGAGCAAGACCGCTCCTCAGGCTTGCTCCGGTCCCCACAGCAGTAGCACCATCCCTGGCGGCCACAGGCGGCCATCCCACGCAACGACTAATGTTCGTCGTTACTATGGTTCCGCCGATACTCCTTGAGCTTTTTAACATCGACATGCGGTGCCTGGTGCAGCCCATGCACCGGCCGTACCCCCAGGATATCCAGGAAGAACGTAAAGATTGGGACCCCAACGATCAGACCCCAAACGCCAAAGAGTTGTTCCCCCGCCAACAGCACCACGAAGGTGTAGAAGATGGGCAGTTCCGTTCGACTCGACATGAATTTGGGATTCAGCACATAGGCTTCTAACGCGTGAACGACCACCATCATAACCAAAATGTAGACCACGTAGCGGAAGCCACCAACTGAGTACCCCAGAATTGACAACGGGACGATGGACACGATGACCCCGGCCACAGGAATCAGGCTCAGGATAAAGATCATGATGGCCAACGTCGGCAACTGAGGCATCCCCATAATTGCCAGCACCACCGTCGTAATCACCGTGTTGCACAGGGCAATGAAGAACTGCGCTTCCAGCACAACCCCAAACGTATTCACGAATTTAGTTGCAAAGAAATTGATATCTTCAAAGAACCAGCCGTACGTACTCGTCAGGAAGCGCTTGGAGAACGCCGTCATCTGTTTGCTCTCGATGGTGAAGAAGAAACTCAGGATCATCGACATGAACAGCGTGACCCCAAACGACCCAATCGTTGAGATGTAGGTCAAGACAATCTTGGCCCCACTCTGGAGCTGGCTCATGAAGTTGGTATTGTTAATGTAATTGGTCACGTAACGAATGATCTCGTTATTATCGTTCCCCGGTTTCTGGTAGAACTTATACAAGTTCTCGACCCCGTGGATCGACGACGTCATAATCTGCGGCAGATAGGTCGTTACCGCCCAGTACAGGCCACCAATGACTAACACGTAGGTCACCGTCACAATCAGCGCAGGCGGCAATTTAACCACCTTACGAATCGCCTTAACCAGCTGTAGCACCAGAAAAGTAAAAATGAACGTCAATAGAATCATGTTCATTTCCGACCGAATCAACCATAGGACAAATATCAATAGTGCCAGCACCGTAAATCGCCGGAGCTGGACGTTTTCAACGAAGCGTTGCCATAAACTCACTTGTGGTCCTCCCTCTGTTCCTCAATACCCTCATTATACCCTAAGGGGTCAGATTCCCTAGTATTTTTGTCAGGCAACCCAGCGTGTTTGCCAACCATCATTCTTAGCCGCCTCGGTCAGCTAATTTTGAGGCCAGTCACCAAAAAAGAAGCTCAGTCCCAACGGACTCAGCTTCCCCATTTTCTCATTCATGCGAGCATTCTGCTCATTCTCTTATTTTAAGATTCAACTTCTTCTAGAACCGCCGACCGCTGATTGCCAAACGTCAGTTGCAGGTCGTCTAAGGCCAAAGCCTTGTGGATGATAGCGGAGGCCCCACCCATCAGGGAGGCTTCCTTCGCGTTCTTCGTTAAAATCATCGGTGCCTTACGCATGATGGCCATGCTGTCCACGTAAGTCCGCACCTTATCCATGATTTCTGGCAGGAGTTCCAAGATTGGTGCGTTGACCACGATGGCGTCCGGCGCAAAGGTATTGGACAGGTTGCCCAACACTTTCGCCAGGTAGAAGGCAAATTCATCAAGAATTGCCAACAACTCTGGCCGATGCCCCAGGTAGTCACGCCGGATTCGGTTCACGTCGACCCGGTCGAGTTTCTGGTACGCCATAATTTTCTGAAGGACCGGCCGCTCCGCCACGTAATGGTTGACGGTGTCCGACGTCTTTTCCTCATAACGGTCCGCCAATGGGCAGGAACCGATGTTACCGGCCTCGCCGTTATGGCCACGGTACAGGTGACCCTCGGTAATGATGCCGGCGGAGACCTGATCCCGAATCGTTACGGAAATCAGGTTGTTGTAAACGCCCTTGCCGGAGAAGTCACGCTCGTAGATAGCGGACTCGTTCGCCAAGTTTTCCAACACGACCGGTACCTGGAACTTGTCACTGAAGTATTTCGCTAAATCAAAGTTCTTAAAGCCCTTCAGTGAGGCACCCAGAATCTGGTTGTCGTAAATGACACCGTCCAGCCCAAACGAGATACCCAATAGCTTAGTCTCGCTGGCCGCAATGGTGGCCGCGATTCGTTCGTCGATCATGTCCAACACGGTCGTCAGATCAACGTCGCGGGTCGACACACTTTGATAATTCTCAGACCGCCCATCTAACCGACAGGTAATCATCGAGAAGCGTGACCGCAAAATGTTAATACTAATGACATAACCATACCCCACGTTTAGTAATGCCATAACTGGTTTTCTACCACCGTTCCGGGTGCTGACCCCGTGACCAACCTCACGGATCAACCCTTCACTGAGTAATTGACTATAAATGTCAGAGACCGTCACCTTATTCAGACAGAGATTTCTTGAAATTTGACTACGAGAAATTGGCCCAGCATTCACGATCTGCTGCAAAACCTGTTTCTCATTGGTTGTACGCATGATGTGTTTGTTGATAATCATAATTTTCTGGTAACACTGCTCCCCCAAATAGCTTTGGTGATTCGGGAATCAAATCAGTTATTAGGTCGCCCATCCCCCAAGATTGGTGCTCACCCGCTATTTTTCGGGGGCCGTGTTACCCACCCCCTTTGTAGATTCTGATTCTAAGTCTATAGTAAGCCAACCATACCAATTTGTTATAAATAATGACTCGTGAACTTTTTTACTGGTTTAAACGTTGAATGTCCGGGAAACCAGCGTCACTGTGGGGTTTATGTCATTAAAATAACTAATCCACCAACCAAATTAATTATACACCCACCGAAACTATTTGTTTGCTAACTTACCAATCGGGTTAAGTTCCGGGACTGTTTCGTTCAAAAAGGTAAGTTTTGACTAAAAATAGACGCCCGCACCAGCTAAACTGCGTTAACTGATGTGGCGTCTATCGCTGACTCTATTTCAAATATTGTTGGGCGTACTTAGTTAAAGACATGCCCTTCTTGCTAGCTGATTGTAACGCGACCCGCACGTCCTGATCACTCATGGCGTTTGCCTGGCCCCCAGCTGCGTTGATAGTCTTCCGGGCACTACTAATCTGCCCGGCCGTAATTACCTTACCGTTCAATTCCTTTTGCTTCTTCGTCACGGTGTACTCGTTGGTACCAGAGTAGTTGTTCGCCGCAGCCTGTTCAGCAGACGTCAAGCCAGCACTGGAACTGCTAGTAGCTGTATCACTACCGCTTTGGTTGCTGGACGACGCATCCGTCGTTGCATCGGACGTCACTTGACTCGTTTGACCAGCATTGTTGGCCTTACGTAGAGCCAACGCCTGAGCGTAGATGTCCTTGTAGTACTTCTGCTTGAACTTAGTGTTCGTGAATAATTCATCCAACGTCGTGTTCGATTGCCCGTAGTTCAAGGCTTTGTTCTCACCCTGGGCTTTACTCAAAATCTTCTTAAATTGCTTAGCGTTATTGCGAACCACTTTGACGTTCTTGTACGCCGCCTTGGCTCTGGTAACTAAGACCTTGGACCCACCGGTCATGCCCTTGACGTCTTGGTAGTGCTTCTCAGCGTTATCAAACTTCAAGGAATCCATGGCGCTATCAGCGGCCACGTACCGTTGTGTCTGTGTCAAATACGTCTGTGCGGTCTTATCGTTCAACCGACGCTTTAAAGCGTTCTGGAAGTAACTTTCCGCTTGCGTGTAGTGTTTACTTTGAATGGCTGTCCGCCCGTTGGCCATTGCCGCCTGGTACTCTTTGGCTGTCGCATGATGATTCGAATATGCGTAACCACCAATCAGCAGTGCCACCACGATTGTTGCCACGACCCATACCCATTTTTTCAAAATGAAGACCTCCGCTGGTTAATTGTACTTTCATTATACCATGCTGACCCGGTGTCCGCCTACATTTGAAAATACTCTCACCAAAAGTAAAGGTTAATCGCTTACATTAAGTCGTCACCCTTACGTTAAGGGGGGTAATTGGCGTATAATGGCTAAGTAATTTTGTTTCTCTGTCATTGACACCGAAACCGGAAAGGACTCCAGACATGCTTGAAAAAACTTTTTACAAAACGTTTCTGAGTCACACCTTTAACATCCCCGTTCGCGTTAACTATTGGGACGGATCATCTGATGTATATGGGACTGGCACTCCCGAAGTCACCATCACAATTCATGAGGCCATTCCAATTAAGGAAATTTCTCGCAACGCATCCATTGCGCTGGGGGAAGCCATCATGGACGGTAAGATCGAGATCGATGGCAGTATTGAAGACTTACTGACGGCCGCTTACGAAAACGCCGACAGTTTCTTCCACAACAAGAAGTTTATCCACTTCCTGCCTAAACAAAAGCATACCGAAAAGGAAAGTAAGACTGACGTTCAAAACCATTACGACATTGGGAATAACTTCTACAATCTCTGGTTGGACGACACCATGACTTATTCCTGTGCCTACTTCGAAACGCCAGACGACGACCTGTACACGGCCCAAGTCAACAAGGTCCACCACATCATCAAGAAGTTGAACCCCCAACCGGGCAAGACGTTACTTGATATTGGCTGTGGCTGGGGAACCTTGATGTTAACGGCTGCCAAGGAATATGGTCTGCACGTTACCGGGATCACGTTGAGTCAGGAACAATACGACTACGTGAACCAACGTATCGCTGATGAAGGCCTGGAAGACGTTGCTGAAGTCCGGTTGGAAGACTACCGGGAATTAGGCAACGAAAAGTGGGATTACATCACCTCCGTTGGGATGTTTGAACACGTGGGCCAAGAAAACTTGGGCCAATACTTCGACTGCGTTCAAAAGTACCTGATGAGCGACGGGGTTGCCTTGATTCACGGGATCACCCGTCAACAAGGTGGCGCTAACAACGGTTGGTTGAACAAATGGATCTTCCCAGGTGGCTACGTTCCTGGCTTGATTGAAAACACCACCCACATCATCGAGAGCGGTTTACAAATCGATGATATGGAACCCCTTCGTCGTCACTACCAAAAGACGGTCGAAATTTGGGACAAGAACTTTAACGAACACCGCGATGAAGTTACCAAGATGTTTGACGAACGTTTCGTTCGCATGTGGGATCTTTACCTACAGGCTTGCGCTGCGTCCTTCAAATCTGGTAATATTGACGTGATTCAGTATTTGATTTCTAAGGGCCCTTCAGCCCGGATGTTACCTATGACGCGTGATTACATGTACGATGAAACCCACGCCAAGGTAGCAGACTAAGCCAAATAGATCGGGTGACCGCGGATCACTCGATATGAATGTTAAAAGCACCGTTTCAACCGGATTGATCACTGGTTGAAGAGGTGCTTTTTGTTTTGAATTATGGTTGTGTAATTCCGTTGTCGGTCGGCCGGTACGCCGTCCCGTGGGGTAGACCTGAAGCCTATGGTCCGGTCTTCAGGGCAACTTTGAACCTCAAAGAACGAGTTTCAAAGATTGACCCGTACTCTAAGGCCGGAAGCCCCCCCGCCTAAGACTACCGCCACCGGACTCTGTACCGGCCGACCGACAACTATATCGCAATGTACTGCACCAAACCTTATCATCACCTACATATTTACCTTCAAAATTGTCTCGTTTTTCTTAATCATCTAAATGTAACTCTTGTAGTGTCTCTTGCCACGATTTCGTTCTAAAACCGTCAGCCTGCCAATCTTTCAGTGCTTGCCTCAAAACTAGCTCACTCTCCCATTCAACAAGTCTTTCACTCACAACTTGTTGAATGTATGCCGCTTTACTCATTCCATGATTTTCTGTATACGTAGTCAGTAACGCATCAAGTTCTGCATCAAACTGAATCGAAATAACTTGTCCCACAGAGACGCCCCCTAATCTATCGACAAATGTACTGCAACATCATCCTTTGAACTAGATAAAGGTCTTCCGATTTAAATAACTACGCAAAATTCTACTCAAAAAATCTGCCAATGTAGCGTCGCCCCTAAACCGATTCGCGTGCTTTTCATCTCTCCTGTTTCTCGGGGGAAAAACGTGTTATGCTTGGCCTCCATCAGAGATGGTGAACATCATTAACTTAATTTCAAAGATAACTTTATCAATAAAAAAGGCCTCAAAAAAGACGGAGCCAGCAGCTCCGCCTTCGTCATATTTGTTAAATTTAGTCACGCAATAACCAGCGACAACAGGAAAACAGCAATTAATCCGACAACTACGGAAAGTGCCATTGACCGCGTCCTGTACGCAATGAACACCACAATAATGGCTGCAAGCATTTCAGAGAACTTGGTGAACATGAATTGATAGCTTTCGCTATTGATAAAGATATCCTTGACCACCAGTGCCGTAAATAACGATACCGGCACATACTTCATCCATTCGTTGAACCATTCGGGAATTGCCCGCTTGGTGAACAACATCAGGGGAAGAAAGCGCGGTACGAAGGCAACGAAAAAGCCTAGAATGATTAGCCAAAAGTGTTGCGTACTGGTCCACGTATTAACTGTACTCATATAGCGTCTCCTGTGTCCTAATTATCCGTATTCTCGACTGCCGATTTCTTTGATCCAGGGCTGTGCAAACGCCACAACCAATGGCTATCCGGCAAACGGTTGCGCAACGTTGACTCAAGTAAGAACCCGATCAGAGAGGCAATCAGGGTCGAAATAACTAACCCTAACGTACTCTTAGTCAACATCATGCACAGTGCTGCAAGCACACCGGAAATCAAACAAATCACAATGGTCAGTCGGTTCTTGATCTGCATCACAATCATGTAGATGAACAAAGCCGTTAACGCAAAGTTGACGATGCCTAGGTCAATCTTCAAGGCGCTACCGATCAAACTGCCGATAACGTTGCTGACTGCCCAAAATAGTAAGGAATAATGCTCCACCATCAGAGCTTCCTTACCCGTCCACTTTTTATCAGTGGCAAATTTTAAGTAATTGATGGCGTAATTTTCATCGTTAAGAGAGACCGCGAAGATAAATAGAAAGCGGTTGGATTGGCCCTTTAAGTAAGGGGATAGACTCGAACTTAATAACGCATACCGTAATTCCAAGAAGAATAGCATCAAGACAATTGAAAGTAGAGGGGAATTAATAGTCAACATCGTGGCAATTAAAAATTGTGCCCCACCGGAAAAGATCAATAACGAAACTAATCCAGTCAGTAAGGTATTGAACCCTGCCGCGTGAAGCAAAATCCCACAAGCCAGCCCGATTGGGATGTAACTTAAGTTAAGGGGCATGGCTACCCGCAGTGTCGACCGCCATAAGGGTTCATTGGGGTCAGGCACCTGCTTGGGGTTTGGCCGTCGTTTATTCAAAAATGTTTGCCTCCGTCGAATACTCTGAGATATGAAGCGAGTTAACGGGTGAGACCCGTCATCCATAAAACCACACGAGGATATTTTAACATGTTTCAGGCTATTTTCATATAACAGATGTGATATTTAGCAAAGGTAATCCTGCATTGGGTCTGCTTTGATTAAATGTTTGTGAAAATCCAAAGGCAGTTTTCATGTCTATTCATCCCCGCTCGATTTCACGAAATGCCGACCGTAGACTTCCAAGTCCGCTGAAAATCCCGCCATATCAGCGATGGCTGGCAAGTGGCCCCACCGTTCATAGCCCTTCTTCTCAAATAATCGGCGGCTCGCCTGGTTATGCCCAAAGATGCGAGAAATAATTGTCGTAATTTGACGGTCAGGAGCGACTTTAGCCACCCAGTCGAGTGTCTGACTGCCCACGTGCATTCCCTGCGCTTCTGCGGCCAAATAGAGGGCAATTTCGGCCGTTTGGCTGTACGCTGCACGGTCGCTGTAGGGCTCCAGGCCCACGTAACCAACGACCTGATTTTCATGGACGATGACCCAGAGTGAAAAATGGTGAGAATCAAACTCCCGAAACCACGGTTGGCGTTCCGCCACCGTCATGGGCGTGAGGTCTGCCGTACTCTGCTTAGTGGCAATGGCCTCGTTATAGATGGCCACGATTCTCGGTTGGTCAGCCGGTGTGGCTAAACGAAAGGTTACGGACATTAGCAATTCCCTCTTTTCTCATTATGAAATCAATTATACGCAAAAAGCGTCGCGAAACCAGTGGCTTCGCGACGCTTCATTTAGGACTTGTTTTTATGAATGGTTCTTGGCGTTTGGATCTTCAACCGCCTGTAACTCTTGGTTGTTATCCAATTGCGAGATACCCATCAAGCGTTTCTTCTGTAACCAGATCATAGTTGGCCAGAGAAGTGCCAATGCCAAGATCGTAAACAGAATCAGGACCCAAACCGCTTGTCCGACCATGCCCGTCATCCCTGACGTAATGGCTTGACGGAATCCGAGGATTGAGTAAGTCATTGGCAGGAATGGGTGAACAACGTTGTAGAAGTGGTTGGTAACTTCCATAGGGAACGTCCCACCGGAACCACCAAGTTGTAGCATCAAGAGCACCATGGCAATGAAACGACCAGGGTTATCCAGTAACATCGACAGGAACATCACAATGAACATCGACGCCTCGGCAAAGAGTACTGAAACCAGCATCATTTGTCCTGGGTGATCAACACTCAAACCACCTAACATCATCAAGGCTGGTTCAATCAGCCCCATTGCCAATGCTTCAACGGCACCAATGGAAACCTTACTAAAGAACCAACCGGTAGCGGTCCCGTCTTTACGAGAGACCTTCCGAATTGGGAAGGCAAAGTTGAAGACCAAGGCCCCAACGTAGAGGGCAACGGACAGCACGTAAGGTGCCAATGCGTGACCATAGTTAGGCACGTAACTGTAGCTTTCATGCTTCAGCTTAGTTGGTGCGGCAAACATGTCGGCCGTCTTGTTAGTCAATGGTTGTGCCTGAATCTGATCAGCACCTGACTTCAAGGACTTAGCTAACGTGCCATTCCCATCAGAAAGTTTCTTGGCACCGCTCATCAACTGGCCACTGTTGTCGTCCAGCTTTTGTGAACCATCAGCTAGTTGGGTAACCCCACTAGTCAATGCTGGTACCTTGCTGTTCAGTTGGGTCAAACCACTAGCCACCTGGCTAGCTCCTTGGTTCAGCTGATTACCACCAGCCACCAATTTAGGCGTACCAGCCTGCAGCTTACTACCAGCAGCAGCAAGCTTAGGTGTACCAGCAGTCAACTGATTAACCCCAGCAGCTGCCTTTTGAAGACCACCACTGACTTGAGATGCCCCGCTAGCAACCTTAGAGGAACCACTCTTCAAAGTAGTTCCCTTCTTGGCTAACTTAGCAGTCCCATTCACAATCTTAGTTACACCATTTTGCAAAGTAGGAACTTGTGCGTTCAAACTAGAAATCCCACTGTTCAATTGAGTTGATCCAGCAAATGCTAAGTCAACACCTGATGTATATTGCCCAACACCATTACTTAACGTCGAAGCACCGGCGCTTAATTCATTAGCACCATCGATAAGATCAGATAATTGGCCGGAATTATCGGCTAACGTCTTTAAACTCCCCAATTTGTTTTGCAAATCAGTAAGATTGGCGCCCTTTGCCCCGGCAACAACAGCTTGAAGTTGTTGTGCAGTTGTAGCATCAAGTCCGGTTGTATTCAACCCCGCCATAACTTTACCAAGTGCTGTTTGTAACGCAGCGGTTGCTGTTTGAACCGCCTGAGTTGCCTGTTCTAACTCTGTCGCGTCACCAGTAACATCACTATTGGACTTAGTCGTCACAGTGTTAGACGACCCACTGCCCGCAGCATCCTGCAGTTCAGCTAATTGCTTTTGCAACGTTGCGGTGTCAGTGCCAACCCCGTCACTATCGCCCTTTTCAGCGGCAATTTTGGCAGCGGTAGACTGAGCTGCCTTTATTTTACTGCTGAGATCAGTCGAACCACTACTCTTAGTGGTCGTTTGCCCTTGGGATGCATCCTGTTTCAGAGTCTTGGCAGCAGCCTTTTGATTAGCTAAAGCTGCATTCAATTGTACTTCTGCCTTCGTCAAATCTTGCAAAGCTGGCGTTAAGTCTGAGGCAATGTTCTGTAGGCCAGGATTAGCTTGCAATGCCTGCATATTTTTAACTAATGCTTGTGCAGCTACAATTTGATCTGAAACACTCTGACCAGCTGCATTAGGTTCCGTTAAGCCATTCAGCTCAGACTTCACAGAACTAACCCCTTGGCTCAGCTTAGAAGCACCAGCAGCGACTGTACTTGCACCAGAGTTCAAGTCTTTCGACTTACCACTAAGTTCCGACAAGCCAGAATTCAACGACTTACTTCCAGTGTAAAGTTTCGAGACACCGTTAGCTAATGGACCAACTCCGCTGCCTAATTGCTTAACACCAGTCTTCAGCGTGTAAACACCATTTACATACTGATATACACCCGAGTTCAATGACTTGGTTCCCGCAGCCACTTGATTAGCACCGGAAGTCAATTTTGGCATACCAGCACTCAACTTGCTAACACCGCCAGTAAATTGATTAACTCCACTGACGTATTTGCTTGTCCCACTAGCATACGTATTAACTTTACTTGTGTACTCACCCAGACCGGAATTCAATTTCTGTGCACCAGTGTTCAACTTCTGAATCCCAGTCGCCAGTGGTCCCACGGAGGTCTTCATTTGTTGCAGACCATTGTTCAACGTGTGAACCCCGGTCGTGTAGGTGTTCAGGCCATCAGTCAAGGTGACCGTTCCGTCCTTTAACTTAGCGGAACCGGTAGCAGCCTTTTCCATCCCCTTACCAACAGAGTAGATCTGCTTAAAGGTAGCTTGGGCGTAAGCCTTCGTTACCTTAGAGCGAATCTGACTGTCGAGTTGCGATGAACCCACTTCACTCATAACTTGCGCGATGTAGTTGGCTGACCCGTTCGTCTTGTAGCTAAACGTCATCTTCTTAGGATGTTCGTTCAGCGCCGTAGCGGCGTTGGCCGAGAAGTTCTTAGGGAAAGTGATCACCGTGTAGTACTTGTGATGCTTCAACCCATCTGCCGCGGTCTTCGCGGAGACAAACTTCCATCCTAATTGATGGTTCTTCTTCAAATTAGTCACCGTTTGGTCACCAACGTTTAGCTTCTGTCCCTGATACGTCACTGGTTGGTCTTGGTTGACGACCGCAACGGGTAATGAACCGGTCTGTCCATATGGATCCCAGACAGACTTCAGAAAGAAGATACAGTAGAGGAATGGAATAAACATAATGGCCAACACAGAGATCAAGATCAACCGGTTGTGCCGAATGTAATTCCACTCGCCTTTAATCATGTTCACGAATTCCAACTCCCTTTTATCCTCAAAATATCCTTAAAATTGCGCGTTCTCAGCTAATAATAAAAGTATCTTCGCACACTATTACTTGACTTGTCAAAAACACAACACGGCATTCATTAATCAATGAAATCGCCGTCAACCGCTAGCGGCCGGTCTTAATCACTAATTTTTCGCCTAAAATAAAATTTACATTAGGAATCTAGCAGTTAAGGGGACTAACTGAATAATCTCACCAAGCAACTTGATCCATATCAATTGTCGCATTAAAAAATCGCCCACCATCAGTGAGCGACTCTACCATCTAAATTAGAATAACGCGACGATGGACCGCCACAGCCGAACAAAGATGTTGGCTTTCTCAACGGTTTGCGTCACCTTCAACGGTACCTTCGTCGTCTTGGTATTGCCCAAGAAACCTAACTGGTCACCCTTCAAGGAAATGTTGGCCGTTCCAATAGTTGAATTCTTTGAAACGGGTGCTTCCAAGGCGTTGTTCTTGGTCAGATTCCCCTTCAACTGGGCCTTGGCCTGCACGTTGCTGGCCACTTGGTCGTTACGAATCCAGAGCTTAACGCCACGCGTCACCACCGTCTTAGCAGTTGGTTGTTTCGCATCGTTCGTCTTCACGGACTTGGCCCCAGCCACCTGGCTGTCTGCCTTAACGTCGACCGTCTTGAAATTGTTGTAAACGTACGACATCATCTTTTGCGTTTGCTTGAAACGAGATGGGTCGGTCTCAGACTTGTGAGCGGCGTGTAAGACCACCGTCACGATCCGATTTCCATTGTTGTTGGCGGTCCCAGTAAAGTTGGCCCCGGCAGCGTCGGACGTCCCCGTCTTCAACCCATCAACGTGGAGCTTAGAATAGGCTGCGGATAAACCTTTCAACATCCAGTTCCAGTTTTCCATCTTCGTGGCATCAGCGGTGCCCTTTTCAAACCACTGCTTAGAAATCTTTGTCGTCTGTAAGACTTCTGGATATTTATTCAACAAGGCCACTGTCAGCTTAGCTTGGTCAGCGGCAGACCACTTGTTTTCCGTGGAACCACTCACGTTGTCGTACCCCAGGTTACCAACCTGTTTGTTGGTCAGCCCACAGGCGTTGTAAATGGCCACGTCGGTCATGCCCAATTTTTTAGCTTGCGCCTTCATCTGGTCAACGAACGCGTGTGGTGACCCAGCTACGGCCCCACCTAACGCCTCAATCGCCCCGTTAGCGGAGTAGATCAATGACGCCTGGTACAGGGACTTCACCGTGTAGCTGTGACCCGCCCGCAGTGGGACGTTGGACAACTTGGTGTTCTGAGCAATCTTAGCAATGTCCTTGTTGACAGTGATTTTTTGGTCCCATTTCAACTTACCATTGTGAATCGCCTGGAGAACCAGGTAGATGGACAACAGCTTCGTCATGGAAGCGACGGGTAACGCTTGGTCGCCGTTCTTTTCGTACAAAATCTGGCCGGTCTTGGCGTCAACGGCAATCCCCGCCTTGGCCTTCAAGTTAACGGTCGTGCTGGTCTTACTGGTCGTTGCCGCCTGGGCCGTTACCGGCGCCGTCACGGCCGTGCTCATACCCCCGGCAAACAGCGTAACCGCCGTTACCAGGCCCATGACAACTTGCTTTAATCGTTTCATTGAATTAAAACTCCTCTATCTTATGTAGTGTCGGCGTGAACCGACGCTGACTTACTTGCGCGTAACTGGACCCTTCAACCGTTGCGGAATCTCCAACGGGTGGTCGTGTTTGACTGGCAAATGAATCACAAAGCTGGTGAGTTCGTCGTCCGACTCCACGAAAATGTAGCCGCCGTGCAAGGCCACAATGCTCTGCGCAATGGCGAGTCCCAGCCCGGTCCCACCGGTTTCCTTGGAACGCGATTCTTCAACCCGGTAAAACCGTTCGAAGATCAACGCCAGGGACTCTTTAGGAATCTTCGGCCCATCGTTCGTGACCCGAACCTCCAACTCGTTGTCGCTCAGGCGCTTGGCGTTCAGGTTGATTTCCTTACCGCCGTCGCCATACTTCAACGCATTAGAGACCAAGTTGTTAAATACCCGGACTAATTTCTCCGGGTCAGCCTCCATCATGAGGGTCGCTGGTTCACTGGTCGAGCCAATCGTCATGCCCTTCTTCTGGGCCTCCAGCTCAAAGCTAGCGCCAAGCTGTTCCAACATGGCTGCTAAGTCAATGTTGTTCAGACTCAACGGCGTATCGGTCTGCCGCACCTTGGTGTATTCAAACAAATCATCCACCAGGGACTTCATCTGTTTCGATTTCAAAAAGGCCGTATGCGTGTATTTTAACAAATCGTCTTTCGTGTGATACTGCTGGTCTTCAATCAAACCTAAGTAGCCAATAATCGAGGTCAATGGCGTCCGGATATCATGACTAACGTTCGTGATCAGCTCATCTTTCGACTTCTCGATGGCCCGTTCTTCATCCATTGAATTGATCACGGAATCCACTAGAGCGTTGACGGAATCCACTACCCGTTGCACGTCCCCACTGACCCGAAACGGAATCCGGTGGTCAAAGTGGCCGTTGGCAATGTAGTGTAATTCGTCAATGATGTGGTGTAACTGCATCTGGTGATACCGCCGAATCAGGCGCCACCAAACAACGACCCCGTCGGCCAGTACCATGAAGGTCACGAAGACGTTTTCCCAACTCCATAGTTGAAAATGGTTGGGGCCAAATACCACAGACCGTTTGATGATAAAGATCCCATCACGCAGTCCGGGGTTGCTTTCGATAGCCTGACTGATCAGCACCAGCAATGCCAGGTTCAGCATCAACAGGAGGATGACCGTCACGACACCTTCCATGAAGAGCGCGCTTTTTTCTCGTGTCGTTAACTTCATGCGGCGGCCCCCAGTCCGCTATTTAATTGGGATGTGTGTAAATTTTCCAATGGTAACTTCCCTCTCCAATAGCCGAAACTTGTTGGCTTAGTGTGATTCAATCTTGTAACCGACGCCCCAAACGGTCTGAATAACCTTTTCGCCGTTCGTGGCTTCTTCAATCTTGTCCCGCAAGTGACTCACGTGGACCATGACGGTCTTGGCCGAAACAATGCTTTCTTGACGCCAAACGCGTTCAAAGATCTCATCGGCTGAAAAGACCCGGTTAGGGTGACTCGCCAGTAGGTAGAGAATCCCAAATTCCAGCGCCGTCAGCGAAATGGTCTTGCCGGCAATCGTCTTAACTTCATGGGAATCCTTGTTGATCGTCAACGTCCCGATGTCCAGAACGTCTGGCGCATCGTCGGTCACTTGGTCTTGGCTCCGCCGTAACAGAGACTTGACCCGGGCCATAACTTCTAAGGGGTTAAATGGCTTGGTGACATAATCATCGGCACCAGAAATCAGCCCCTGAATCTTATCCATGTCACCGGTCTTGGCGGACAGAATCAAAATTGGAATCTGTGAGTCCTTCCGAACTTCTTTCATGACTTCGATTCCACTCATTTCGGGCATCATAATGTCCAAAATCATCAGTGAGATATCAGGCGTGGTGTGCAATTTGGTCAGCGCTTCCTTACCGTCATAAGCGGTCAGGGGTTCGTAACCTTCATTTTTAATGTAGATTTCAAGTAACTGAGCAATTTCTTTATCGTCATCGACAACTAAAATTTTCATCGTGTGCTAATCTCCTTTAACAGCTAGGCAACTTCACTAGCGGTCTTTCCCCGTAGGTTTACTGTCTATTTTAGCAAATAAACGCCGGAGCGCGGCCCGAAAACCCGAACCTTTAGTCGGGCGTAAGGCACTTTACCATTCCTTAATCTTACACTATTTACCCGCTCCTGACCAACTTAGGGTTTGTGACTGGGTTGGCGCTTTGTTGGCGCCTTGTTTACGCCTTACCGGGCGGGCCTGTAGGTGCTGGAACGCCATGGGCACGGCTTTGAGCCAAAGGGCGGTCTCAAAGACCGACCTTTCTCTAACCTGAGAAGCCCGCTCAGCTAAGAGAAATTTCATGGCTGAGCACCTACAGGCCCGCCCTCACGGCTGACATCACACCAACTGCAACACAGGTTCACCCTGACTTGGCCGCCCGGTTCATCGTCGCTGAACATAGTCGTACATCTGTATCAGCCGTGAGGGCGAGAAAAATAGGCTCAGCCGTGGCACTGCCTTAGCACGGCGTTCTTCCGTGGTTAGGCAGAACCGAGTTTCGAGACCGCTCCTTGGCTCGAAATCGCGTTCACAGCGTTCCAGCTTATTTTTCTCGCCCGGCAAGGCGCCAACAAAGCACCAACAAAAAAAGGACCAACCGTTAAGCAACGGTCAGTCCCTGCAATTTAAAAAATCTGTTTACTTGTAGTTAGGTGCTGCCTTCGTGATCTGCACATCGTGTGGATGTGATTCGATCAGACCGGCGTTAGAGATCCGGACGAATTGGGCGTCGTTGATCAGGTCTTGAATCGTGGCACTACCCGCGTAGCCCATCCCCGAACGTAAGCCACCAACCATTTGGAAGATGATGTCGTTGACGCTGCCCTTGTATTCCACGCGGGCTTCAATACCTTCTGGCACTAACTTGTTGGTTTCGTTGACGCCGCCTTGGAAGTACCGGTCGGCTGACCCATGTGACATGGAGGCTAAACTCCCCATCCCACGGTACGTCTTGTACTTCTTGCCGCCATCTTCAATGATGTCGCCAGGTGCTTCGTCAGTCCCGGAGAACATGGAGCCAAACATCACAGCGTTACCGCCGGCCGCAATGGCCTTGACGATATCACCAGAATACTTGATCCCACCATCGGCGATGATTGGCTTGCCAAAGTCACGGGCAACGGCTGCGGCATCGTAAATTGCTGTCAGTTGAGGCACCCCAACACCGGCAACGATCCGCGTCGTACAGATAGAACCAGGGCCGATACCAACTTTGACCACATCAACACCGGCTTCAAACAGGGCCCGGGTACCTTCACCCGTGGCCACGTTGCCGGCAATCAGCGTTGCGTCTGGGAATTGTTGACGAATTTCAGTAATCTTACGAATCACCCCAGCGGAGTGCCCGTGCGCCGTATCAATGATAATGGCGTCCGCGCCAGCCTTGAGCAAGGCGTCGGCCCGGTCAAAGGTGTCGGAGGTTACCCCAACGGCAGCAGCAACCAACAGGTGGTTGTTGTCATCCACTGCAGCTTGAGGGAATTCACTGGCATCATTTTCGATAGCCTTGACGTTAGCCACCATCTTGGCCTGTTCCTGGGCGCTCATATTCTTGTGGATGACCCCCAGGCCCCCGTTACGGGCCATGGTTGTCGCCATCTTGGTCTCAGTGACAGTATCCATTGAGGCACTCAGAAATGGAACGTTCAACTTCAGGTTTGGCGCTAATTGGGTACTTAAGTCGACTTCATTCGGTAAAACGTGACTTTCAGCGGGTATTAACAAAACATCATCAAAAGTGATTCCTTCTTTAGCAAACTTCGTGTCCCAATTAGACATGGTTGATATCGCTCCTCTTTTTTTCAGTCTCAGGCTCGGTTAGGAATCCTGGGAGATATTGTTTCTTAATTTACCAGTCTAGGCCAGTCAGGTCAAGGACTCTCATTGAACTATCATCGTTTTGGGCAAATTTCAAAGCAACCACGCCATTTCCCGCTGTGTACCCAATCCAATATAAAGGGCGTTAGAGTAGTCTCCAACGCC
Source organism: Levilactobacillus tongjiangensis (assembly GCF_003946345.1). Classification (GTDB taxonomy): domain Bacteria; phylum Bacillota; class Bacilli; order Lactobacillales; family Lactobacillaceae; genus Levilactobacillus; species Levilactobacillus tongjiangensis. The sequence goes on along the minus strand of NZ_RHNY01000004.1, from coordinate 21,819 downwards.
CCTTATATTAGAGTTGTCATATCATTAATTGGTTAAAAAATATCTGGCTTCGACAAAATTGCCGCCTACAAAAGTCAGGAGCGGCGCCTGCCGTGGGGACCGCTTTCGGCCTGAGAAACAGTTCGCCAGCTCGACTTGAAGCCTCAGAAGAACTCTGAGTCTCCAAGCTCGTCCCGTGCTCTAACCTCGGCAAATTTCGCCGAGCTAAGACCACCGACACGGCCGGCACCACTCCTAACTTTCTCCGGCTACATCGTCCGCTAATCACCATCGGTTTAGTTTGAAATTTCAATCATAGTCTTAACCACTAAATCTTTCGTCGTTAGCCATAACTTAGATACTGAGTGAGCTAGCTATTTTGACGCTTCAATTAATCCATCATCAAAACGACAAAACCATTGGCGTAGCCGTCCCCGCACAGCCAGCCTACTACATAAATCAGCTGATCCAATCCAAACAGCGGTCAAATGGTCAGCATACCCTATGCCAGGCCCAGTGACGCCACAGGTTGCATCGGCCAGGTAGTGGTCACCCGCCATCGTAGCCGCAGGTGACCAGAAATTTGGCCCGCGGTGTCGACGGAATTGGTTGGCGTTCTTGGCCGACCTAGTCCGTGGGACGAGCTTGGAGACTCGGCGGGTTACCGAGGCTTCAAGTCGAGGGGCAAGACCGCTTCTCAGGCTTGCCCCGGTCCCCACAGCGGGCCAAATTTCTGGGCGCCGGAGGCGGCAAATAAAGCAACAAGAACACTACCGAAGCCGATACAACCAGTAGGTCACACTGACCCCTTCAAACATCTGGGTGTGCTGCGCCACTTCCCGGTAATTCTCATTGAGCGGTTTCGCCAATTTCGCCGTCCCAGGGTTCAGGTTACCGCTACTAATGCGGCCGCCCCCGCCCTGCCACTGCTTGACCGTCTTGCCGGCCGGCGTATTCAGCACGACCCATTCCACCTGGCCCTGCTTGATCAGATTAACCTGCGACTGCAGAATTTGTGGCGCTGAGGCCTGGGAAATGTTGTAATTCTGAAAGAAATACGTCGACGGTACGGCGCCCGATGCGGTATAAAACCCCATATCGATCGAGCCATAATTCAACATCGTCAGCGGAGCGTGAGCCGCACGCATCATGTGTCCAAAGACAAGTTGCGCGGGCTGTTGCGGCTTGGCCGTTGCCTTCTCCGTGATGGACGCATTGTTCGGAAATATCTTGGAATTCGTCACGTTATTGTTCACGCCCAGCACCAGGAACAGGCTGATGAGCAGCGTCGCCAAAATCACAAACGTGTCTTCATTTTCATTTGGCAACTGGACCCGCGCAAAGAACAGCTTGCCCAGGTACACGAAAGGTAGAACAAAGCCCGCGAAATAAATCAGCTCATAATACTGGTACACCGCCCCCGCCTGGTACCCGTACAGCGCAAAGAGGTCACAACCCAGTATCGTCAACAAGTACAGGCCGCGCGTAAAGTTGTGCTGGAATACATCGCGCTGGAACGTCACCAGCAGCGTTCCCACCACGCCCAGTAAGAAGAACAGGACGTTGTTCTGGAAAAATTGGGAAACGACCGTCATCGACTGCACCAGGTTGGAAAACGCGGCGACTGACGAGGTCAGGTAAACCTTGGTGTTGAACAGAATATACACGTTGATGAACGCGCTCAATCCGCCCGTGACCAGGAAGTAAATCAGCCACGGGACGGTCGTCAACAGGAACCCGCCGGCACTCCAGCCCACCACGCGTCCTAGTTGCCGCCACTGACGCTTTGCCAGCAAGACACCCACTAGTCCCAAATAAAAGACGATCCAAGCGCCTAGCAACGTATACTTCGACAGGAACACGACCCCCACGATGGCGCCCTGCGCGAAGAACCACCAGTGACTGACCGTTAACCCCCGTTGGTCCAGTAAGACCAACAGATAAATCAGCGAAATCAATAGTGGCAACGTGAAGAATTCCACCGTGTCGCCGTAATCGTAGTACGGGTGATACAGAAAAAGTAATGGCGATAACAACGCAATCAATAACGCGCCCAGCTGGCTGACCCTGAGTAGCTGACCCAACTTGTAGACCAGAAACATGGCCGCCACCAGCGTCGCAATTTCATAGACAAATATCAACAAGAAACTGCGATTGCTGACCAGGTAGGCCAACCCGTGGAGGAAGTAGACGTACGGTCCCTTCTGTTCAAAAATATCCTTATAGGGAACGATGCCGTGCATCATGGCCTTGCCGACCGTGAAGAACGCGTTGTTATCCGGTGACGTGTCAAAATAAAATGCCGGGGAGGTGTAAGAGCAGAAGGTCATGATAAACACGCCCACAATCGTCAACAACCCCAGGACCTGACTATTTTTACTATGCAGGTGTGTCCCTATTCGCTTCATAATAATTGCCCCTCCCCATTAATTCGGTGAACAATCAATCTCTCTGCATAAGAAAAGGCGTGGTCACCCACGTCTTTTTGAAACTAATCGGCTACTTCTTGATCAAGTAGTGGATAGTGTAGGCCTTGTAGCCCTTTTCCACAACAGTGAACTTGAAGTACTTGCCGCCCTTGTTCAATTCCTTAGCTTCCTTGGCAGTCAAGCGAACTTCAAACTTGCCGTTCTTCTTGACCCGGAACTTCTTAACAAACTTGCCTTCACGGTTGCGTAACGTTACTTCAGCACCCTTGCGGACCTTCTGGAAGAGAATGACGCGAGAATCCTTCTTGTAGTGTAAACGCCCACGCATCTTCTTGGCAGCGCTCATTTCCTTTTCCTTAGCAGGCTTCTTCGCAGGCTTTTCTGGTTTCTGTGGTTTTTGCGTTGCGGAACTGGATGATGAGCTGGCGGTGCTGGAGCTATCAACGGCGCTACTACTGTTGGCAGCACTGCTGGAACTGCTGCTGGATGCACTGCTAGAACTGCTACTCGACATCCCAGCAGCTGGGGCAATCGTATCAGAAGGTCCCGAAGGCACAATGGCACTAGCAGGAGCACTCCCGCTGCCACTACCACTCGCAGCATCAGCACTACTTCCATCAGCGTTAGCGGTCGTGGCAATCCCCCCGGCAAGCGTCAACGCGGCAACCAACCCTAAAACATATCCAAAGACTTTTTTCATAAAAAATCCTCCCCGAGAATATGGATTTTTTCGTCGGGCCCGGAAGCAGCTCAACTACTTGGTTGCATAATAGGGCCATCCGCTTGCCGGGTCAAGCACCAACTTTTCACAGGTTCTACCCGATTTGTGAGTGCGCCCATTAACCGCTACGGGCCAACATTTAGCGCCAAAATTCCAGACTGTACGTCCGCCAATACCAGCCATCTTTTCACAAGCAGGTGCGCCCCTGTACTACTACGCCCATTTATTGAAAAAGACCATCCGAAAAAACTTTTTTCTATTATTCCGACTAAAACTAAGCGAGTGTTCAGGCTTGCATTTACTGGTCTGATGGGATTGTGAGATTGTCGGTTGTGTACCGCCTACCGGCCGTCAAATATAGGCTGGAACGCGGTGCGCGCGTTTGGGAGCCAAAGAGCGGTCTCCCAAGCCGGCGCTGTCTAACCGGAGCAGACCACTCCGCTAAGACAGTTCCACGGCTGAGCCTATATTTGACGACCTGATGGGATTGTCGGTTGTGTGCCGCCTGCCGGCCGTCAAATATAGGCTGGAACGCTGTGCGCGCGTTTGAGAGCCAAAGAGCGGTCTCTCAAGCCGGCGCTGTCTAACCGGAGCAGACCACTCCGCTAAGACAGTTCCACGGCTGAGCCTATATTTGACGACCTCTCGGCTAACATGGCTGGCACCCATTAGTCTGGTAAAGTCATGCCACAATGCAGTTCCTATCTAACTAACATTAAATTGATATCCTAGATAACACGAATTAGTCTCCCGTATTAGTCGACCGTGAAATACGGCCACCAACAGAACAGGTCACCACAATTTAGAGCCGGAGGCTGACCGGGGCCACGCTGTGTCGATGTTCTTAGCGGTCTTCGCTTAGAACATGGGCCGACCTTGGAAACTCGCGAACTTAGCGAGGTTTCAAGGCGCCTGAGAGACCGCCCTTTGGCTCTCAGGTTCGCCCCATAGCGTGGCCCCGGTCAGCCGCAGGCGGCAATACCAGTGGTGCGTGTCGATGTTCTTAGCGGTCTTTGCTTAGAACATGGGCCGACCTTGGAAACTCGCGAATTTAGTGAAGTTCCGAGGCGCCTGAGAGACCGCTTTTTGGCTCTCAGGTTCGCCCCACAGCGTGGTCCCAGTCAACCGCAGGCGGCGATACCAGCAGTGCGTTGCCCCAGTCAGCCGCAGGTGGCGATAATTGGCATTCACTGCAACAAAAAGGCCGGAACAAAACGTCCCGACCCCATGACAAATTAAAATATAACTGGTACTCGGCAACCAGAGTGGACCAGCTAACCACCGACGTGAGCCGGAGGAAGCCAGGGACTGCGCTGTGTCGATGTTCTTAGCGGTTTACCGCTTAGAACATGGGCCGACCTTGGAAACTCGCGAACTTAGCGAGGTTTCAAGGCGCCTGGGAGACCGCTTTTTGGCTCCCAGGTTCGCCCCACAGCGCAGTCTCTGGCAGCCGCAGGCGGCCACCATCCACCTTGTCAAAAGCTTAGGTTTACCCCAAAGATTTAACCGAAGAACCCACCAGTAATCTTGTAATGCCGGCGAATCCAGTACATACCGATACCAGAGAACACTGCCAGCATCAAGCTAGGCCAACCACCCAGAACTGGGTTGATCGTCCGTGGCATCAGCTGTGCGAAGAAGAACAGCACCATCCAGATCAAGAACCCACCTAGAACGATCAACAGGCGAATCCACCCGTTGTACTTGTGCTTGATCTTTGGATCGAACAGCTTAGGCATGATCGGCATAATGAACCCGGCACCGATCGCACTAATAATGATAGCTGAAATCCCAATTGGGCTGTTGCTTTCCTTGACCAGGTTCGGGCTAAACAGGTAGAGTACCCCGAACATCAGGTTAAAGATCATGAAGAATGACAGCGCGTTGTAAATCATGTTTGGCCAGTAATCAGGACCGCCAAAGACTTGAACCTCACGTTCAGGCCCTTCAACGACTTCCTTGACCCGCGCATCGACATCCCCGTACAGGTTCTTAGCGGTTGCTCCACTCTTTTGGCCGTCAACTAATTCTGCGACCATCTTTTGGACAGCGGCCGCCTTCTTTTCCGGCGTCAACTTGGTCTTTTCCAAGGCCTTATTGAACCGGAACATGTAGTCAGCGTTCCGCTTGGTCAGCCCGACGTTGTCAAAGGCTGCCCGTTCGTTAGACGCAACGGTATTGCGGTTTTGGTGAACGCCCGCGTTCCGTGGCGTTTCTTTGTTATCACTCATCTATACAGTTTCCCTTCTAAACGTTGAAACGGAATTCGACGATGTCGCCGTCTTCCATCACGTAGTCTTTCCCTTCGACCCGGAGTTTACCAGCTTCCTTAACGGCACTTTCAGATTCAAATTTATCCAAAGAATCAAAGGCCATCACTTCAGCACGGATAAACCCACGTTCAAAGTCGGAGTGAATAATCCCGGCTGCTTGAGGGGCCTTAGTACCCTTCTTAAACGTCCAGGCACGCGTTTCCTTACCACCAGCCGTAAAGAACGTTTGCAGGCCTAACAGCGTGTATGAGGCCCGAATCAACCGGTTCAACCCAGGTTCCTCGACACCTTCAGCTTCCAAGAAGTCTTGCTTCTCGTCATCGTCCAATTGGGCGATTTCTTCTTCGGCTTCAGCGGCTACGGCAATGGCTTCGGCGCCTTCCTTAGCAGCGTAATCCTTGATGAGGCCAAAGTACTTAGAATCCTCTGGATCAGCCATGTCGTCTTCGGCAATGTTAGCCACGTATAAGACTGGCTTAGACGTCAATAAGAAGAGGCCCTTAACGATCTTGGTTTCTTCTTCATCGAAGTCAATGGTCCGAACGGCACCGCCGGCTTCGAGCACTGGCTTGATTTTTTCGAGAACGGACAATTCAGCCTTGGCTTCCTTGTCACTCCCCTTAGCCGCCCGTTCAACCTTGGCCAACCGCTTGTTAACGGCTTCCAAGTCGGAGAGACCGAGTTCCAAGTTGATGGTTTCGATATCATCGATTGGGTCGATCTTCCCTGAAACGTGGGTGATGTTGTCGTCGTCAAATGCCCGCACAACGTGAACGATAGCGTCCACTTGGCGAATGTTTTCCAGGAATTGGTTCCCTAAACCTTCACCCTTGCTGGCCCCCTTAACGATCCCGGCAATATCCGTAAATTCAAACGTGGTTGGCACAACCTTTTTGGCTGGAATCAGTTCTTGAATCCGGTCGAGCCGGCTATCTGGAACTTCCACCATCCCCACGTTCGGGTCAATGGTTGCGAATGGGTAGTTCGCCATTTCGGCTCCGGCCTTTGTAATCGCGTTAAATAAAGTGGACTTACCGACGTTGGGCAGTCCGACGATCCCTGCAGTTAATGACATAAAAATTATTCACTCTTTCCATTGTCAGCGTCGGCCTTACGGACCAGCACCTTTTTAAGTTTTTTTTCGAAATCACGCCGCGAGAGCATTACCACGTGCCCGCAGTTGGTACACTTGATTTTGATGTCCGCACCCATCCGGGTAATTTCCCAACGGTTTGTGCCGCAAGGATGGGGCTTCTTCATTTCTACCAAATCACCTAAATCGTACATGGCTTTCCCTCCAATGTTCGCTAATCCAAGTGGATATCCAGTAGGTCCAAGATTCGGTTCAAATCATCGTTAGACATGTATTCGATCTCAATGTGTCCCTGATGATCCTTGTTCGCGGCCTCGTTGATGGAGACTTGCGTGCCGAACCGCTCTTGTAGTTGATTCTCAGTCGACCGGAGGAATGGGGACTTCTTCTTGGCCGGCTTCTTGGCGAGCTTCTTCGCTGCACCATTCAACTTGCCAACTTCGGCTTCCAACGTCCGCACGGTCATACCGTCTGCAATTGCCTTCTTAGCCAAGGCGACCAATTTACTCTTATCCTTCAAGGACAACAGCGTCCGGGCCTGTCCCATTGAGAGCTCGTTGTGTTGGAGCATGTCCTTCACAGCCTTAGGCAGTCCCAGCAAACGCAGGTAGTTGGCAATATATGGCCGACTCTTCCCCAACCGTTCGGAAACTTGGGCCTGCGTCAACGTTAATTTAGTCATCAACGTATCGTAGGCTTCGGCCTCTTCCAGTGGCGTCAAGTCTTCGCGCTGGAGGTTTTCCAACACGGCGATCTCCATCATCTGTTCCTCGGTCACGTCTCTGACAATGCCAGGAATCGTGTCCTTGCCCGCCAGCTTGGACGCTCTGAAACGCCGTTCGCCAGCTAGGATTTCATAGCGTTGGACCTGCTTGTCCGGTTGACGCACGATGATCGGTTGAAAGACGCCCGCCTTTTGAATGGAAGCGGCCAGGTCGTCTAACCCCTTCTTATCAAACTTCTGCCGTGGCTGATACGGGTTGGGCCGGATATCGGCTAACGTCAGGTCAGCAACGGTCTCTTCGCCGGTGTCCACGCCGTTTTCCGCAAACAGCGCGTCGATTCCCCGTCCTAAACTTTTCTCTTTCTTACTTGCCATGGGCAGCTAGCACTTCCTTTGCGAGTTCAGAGTAAACTTCCGCGCCTTTAGATTTCGGTGCGTAATCAATAATTGGCATGCCGTGACTAGGTGCTTCCGCTAACTGAACGTTCCGCGGAATAATCGTGGCGTAAACCTTGTTTTGGAAATACTTTTTGACTTCTTCGTTGACCTGCTTACCCAAGTTCGTCCGGGCATCGTACAGCGTCAACAGCACGCCTTCGATCTTCAGGTCGCGGTTAAAGTGTTTCTGGACCAGCTTGACCGTGTTCAACAGCTGCGTTAATCCTTCCAGCGCATAGTATTCACTCTGCACGGGGATCAGGATCGAGTTGGCCGCCGTAAACGCGTTGATGGTCAACAGTCCCAGCGATGGCGGGCAGTCGATCAGAATGTAATCGTAGCTGTCCTGCACGTCGTCGAGCGCGGCCTTCAACCGCGTCTCCCGCGCCATCATAGGGGTCAGTTCAATTTCGGCCCCAGAAAGCTGGATGGTTGCTGGCACGACGTCCAACCCAGGGTGTTCCGTGTGTAAAATGGCCTCCTGGATGGGTGTTTCGTTGACCAAGACGTCGTAAATTTCACGCTCAATGGTGGCCTTTTGAATGCCGACCCCACTGGTAGCGTTACCCTGTGCATCGGTATCCACCAGCAGGACTTTTTGGCCAGCTGAAGCCAAAGCGGCTCCTAAGTTGACCCCGGTCGTGGTCTTACCCACACCGCCCTTTTGATTGGCTAATGCAATGATGTAGCCCATATGTCGTTCCACCTCTAGCTTTCTTTGGGAATATCTATTGTGATGCGGTAACCGTCAGCCGTCTCCTCTTCCTTGGTCGTCAACGTCATTCCGGCGTCGGTAACCATCTTGACTGACTTACGAATGGTGTTCACGGCGATGCGGGTATCTCCCGTTACGCTACGCTTTGTCACCCGGCGACGCTTCTTCTTGGGTTGCTTTTGTTTGGCAATCAGTGCCTCGGTCTCCTTGACCGTAAGGCCCTCATCGATCACCGTCTTCAGCACGGCACCCTGTTTCTCAGTGGGCACGGCCAATAACGCCCGGCCATGCCGTTCCGTAATCTTATGATCTAAAATCGCGTCGGTCACGGGGGCACTCAGCTTGAGCAGCCGCAACTTATTGGCCACAAAGCCTTGGGACTTTCCAATGCCTTCTGCCAGTTGTGCCTGCGTCATGTGGTTGAGTTCCATCAACTGTTGATAGGCATGGGCCTCTTCAACGGCGGTCAATTCTTCACGCTGAAGGTTTTCGATCAGCGCCATAGAGGCCGTTTCGTCGTCGTTCATGGATTCGATAATGGCTGGCACTGTTTCCCATTTCAAATACGAGACGGCCCGAAACCGCCGTTCACCGGCGATCAATTCGTAATGGTCGGTCTCGTATTCCCGGAGCACGATGGGCTGTAAGAGCCCGTGCTCTTGAATAGTTTGGGCCAGCTCCGTAATGCCCGTGACATCGAAGCGACGCCGCGGTTGAAACCGGTTGGGAATGATCTGCGCAACCGGAATCATCACCACGTTTTGTTTCACAGGATGTGCCGGATGCGTGGCTTTTTCCCGATTATTTCCAAATAATGAAAATGGCAATTATCTTACCCCCATCCCATTAATCTTCTAACGGCTCCCGGTTCGGTGTTCCCGCCTTACGTGGGTACCGCTTAGGTGTGTGCTTGACCTTATCAATGACCACGATGTGCCGTGGGTCGTTGGATTCAGGCAAATTAAAAGCATGGTCCGCGTTCAGCTTCCCGCCCAACGTGGTGATCGCCGTCTGGCTGACAGCCAATTCATTTTCCGTCTGAGCCGCCTTTAACGCCACGAACTGACCGCCGACCTTAACTAGTGGCAGGCACAGCTCACTCAGCACGGACATCCGGGCAACGGCGCGGGCCGTCACGAGGTCAAACGCTTCTCGGGAATCGGCCCGCTTGCCACCGAACTCTTCGGCCCGAGCGTGATGAAACGCGACGCCGGTCAAGTTCAGTTTGGCTGCCAGTTCGTTCAGGAAGGTGATCCGTTTGTTCAACGAATCCACGATGGTGATCTGCAGTTGCGGGAACAAAATCTTCAACGGTAACGAAGGAAAGCCAGCTCCGGCTCCTACGTCACAGAGCGTCAACGGTTCCGTCCGCATTGCAGGCACGTAAAAAGCGGGGGTCACCGAGTCATAAAAATGTTTCAAGTAGACGTCGGGCTCCGCGGTAATCGTGGTTAAATTAACGTGTTCGTTGGTCGCCACCAAGAATTGGTAGTAGTCAGCGAATTGTTGTTGCTGTGTGTCGTTTAACGCAATGCCCTGCGCAGCGAGCGCGGCACGAAATTCTTCAGGATTCATGCAATATCTCCCAGTTCACTTCTGTGAAACACAATTGTTTCACGCTTATTTATACTTTACCTTACTTACAGGCGAAACGCAACCGAACTGACGGTTCAATTGGGGTTCGCCTTCACGTCGTTTCCTATTATACCGAAAAGCGGCGTCACATGAAACGGCAATTGCCCACGGAAAATAAGATGAGGGGTGATTCCCGTTGACCTACTGGGAATCACCCCTCCATGAACTCTTTTCAATTTACTTTAATGCTCGCCTTACCGGTCACAGCAGATGGGCTGGAACGGTGCCGACACAATTTTAAGCCTCGAAAACCCCGAGTCTTAAAACTTGGTCTTATTCTAAGCGTCGGTAACCCACCGGCGCTAAGAATAACGAGGCGCCTGAGCCCATCTGCTGTGACCTCTCGGCTAAGATTAGCCGTTGATTGTAATTCTTCATTCAGATTAATTGTTAGCAACTCTGGTTGGTTATTCTTCTAGAATTGAGATCACTTGCTGCTAGACTGCCCGCTGCCTACGAGAATCTTGGGTTATTCACCCTACATCGACGGCCCCGCCGCTCTCTTTGAGAGGGTTAGCCTGGGGCGATGCTTGACGAAGCCCGTGCTGTTGACGTCGATGGTGTCGATGATGGTCTGGCCCAAATATAGCGGCTGGTGGGTTACGCTCGCCATCCCCCGTTGAATCGTAATGACGTTGTAACTACAGCCGTCGTGGACCTCGTGACGGTTCGGATCCTGACAATCAATATAGGTGGACGCCGATCCCACCGCCGTTACTGGAATGGTCAAATCGACCAGATAACTGGCATCAAAGTGCAGGTGCCCGGCAAAGATACCGCCAATGTTGTGACCATGCAGAATCGCTAGCAGTTCGCGGTTATTCTGGAGCAAGGCGTAGCGCATATTGTGCAAAGCCGGCGCATCCAACGGGTGGTGGAGAAAAATAAAGGCTCGCCGCCGGGGCGCTAGGTGAAGATTCTTGTTCAGCCAGTCTAGTTGCTGACGATCCAGCCAGCCGGCCTCTTTATTCGGTTCCCATTTGGAATCCAGAAAGTAAAAATCCATGTTCTGATACATTTGCTTGTACGCATAATACGGTTGGTGTGCTTGTTCTAAGTAGCCGGTGTTAAAGGCTTCCCGGTCGTCGCCATCCCCTAAGATAACGTTGATCGGTGCTCCTAAGCGCTTCGCCTGTTGGGCCAGGTACTGCCGAAACCACGCATAGTCCTGTGAGGTCCCCTCCTGTAGCAGGTCGCCCCCCACCACCACTAAGTCCGGTCGGAGGTCGTGCGCTAAAACATCGTCAAAAATGCGTTGTAGTTTGGCCGTTGGCGGGAGCTGCTGGTGGTACTGCGGTTCCGCCGTGGTTAACTGTGGATCAGATATGTGAACGATTGTGAATTTATTCATGCCCCCGTTGCCCCCATCAAATAAACTTGCGGCCACCGGGACAGCACCCGGCGACAGCAGAACCCCGACTATCACTAAGTTACTCCCTAGCATAGCGGATTCTTGTAAATAATTGATGTGGTCTCTGTCAACATCTTGTAAATTTTCCGCAAACACTGAGCAAACTTACCGAGCCACCCGATTCTAGTCCGCCAAAATTACCGATTCAATTTCTTTTCATCACATAACTAATCAAGGCCCCCAGAAACAACTCTGAGGGCCCAGCTTTATTTTCAATCAGTAGCGGTTCTTCGGCTTCCGCACGAACCATAGCATGGGGAGCCAGGTTAAAATCAACAAGATCAACGTATCCATATCCGTGGCTGACATGGGACCATCCTCTTCCCCTAATTTTGACCCCATCATATCAGGCTCATGTAACGATTCTGTATGGAAAGACCACTCGTTTCTGTAAAGTTTTTGCTACCAAAAAAGGTAGCGTCAGACCGCAGCCTGGCACTACCTTTATCGTCGTTATATTAAACAACATTCACTTTGCGAAACTAGTTCTTAATGGCCCGAACTTCTTCAAGGAACCACTTGTTGAAGGCTGCGTCGTCAATGTCGACAGAAACCTTCGCGTTGGTCTTGCCATCATGGTAAGCCCCACGAATATCGCCGACCGTTTCACCGATAGATGGGCCATCGGTCACAACATCGATCCACATGTCCTTGGTCGTGATTGCTTCTGGGTGCAACAGGTAGAAGATGGTGTTCACGTCATGCATGGCGATCCCAGCATCACTGTTGTCACCATCGTTAACGATGATGTCGTGTAACATCTTCCCAGTTTCACTGATCTTAGGCAGTTCTTCGATACTTTCGTGTGTCAGCAAAGCCTTCATGGTGATGTCCAAACCAACCATCACGATTGGCACACCAGACTTGTAAACGATAGCGGCAGCATCTGGGTCGGTGAAGACGTTGAATTCAGCAGCACTCGTCATGTTCCCCATGCCTAATGAACCACCCATGGCAACGATCCGTTCGATGTGGCTCTTAACTTCTGGGTATTCAGAGAAGAGTAAGGCAATGTTGGTGTATGAACCAGTTGGCACCAACGTGATTGGATCTGGGCTAGCCATGATTTCGTCATGCAACGCTTCAACGGCCGTCTTGTGTAATGGTGTTGGCAAATCAGTTGGGAATTCGTAGCCAGGCATCCCGGAAGCGCCGTGAATCCGAGCAGCGTCTTCAAAGTCCTTGAACAGTGGTTGTTCAGCACCACCGGCAACTGGAATGTCTTGGTTGAAGAACCGAACGATCTTCAAGGCGTTGATGGTGGTCTTGTCGACCGTAACGTTACCAGCAACCGTGGTGATCAACTTCAAGTCGATCTTAGGGTCGTTGATAGCCATGGTCAAAGCAGCTGCATCGTCAATACCTGGGTCTGTATCCATAATAATTTTGATAGTCATAATAAAATATCCTCCCAATGAAATTAGTTGTAATTTTATAAAGCGGAAACGCTTACGTTTTAGGCTGGCGGTTAATTCCCGCTATAACATGGCACTGAAGACCAAGTCACACAGGAATAACACACCAAGCAGATAAACTGGCCAGGTCAATTCTTTGGCCTTGCCCAACGCCACTTTCATGATGGGGTAGCAAACAAAACCGAAAGCCAACCCGGTGGCAATACTATTGGTGAACGAAATTAACACGATGATCAGAAAGGCTGGGAACCACTCGGAGAAGTCCTTCATGTCAATGTTGCCGATGGCAGCCATCATAATGGCTCCAGTGATAATGATCACCGGTGCAATGGCGGCTGAAGGCACGTAGGCCAGCAGTGGCACGAAAATCAGGGAGAGGGCAAACAGGACTGCGGCCACTAAGGCCATGATTCCAGTCCGACCCCCGCTCTCAATTCCGGAGGCACTTTCGGCAGCGGCAACGGTCGGGCTGGTTCCTAGGAATCCAGACAAGAACGTGGTAACCGCACTCCCCTCGAAGGTCTTCTTGAACTTCTTGTGGTTCGGCAACAGGCCTTGGAGCAGGCCCATCGACTCAAAGACCAAAATCATGGTCATTGAGAAGGCCGCTAAGATGAACGGTGTGCTCAACCAGTGAGAGAAGTCGTTTTTGAAGACGATTTCGTGGTATTGGCCCAACCGTGCTAAATCAACGGTGGGGGTGTCACTATCCTTTACACCCAGGAAGAACGCCAGCAAGCTCGTGGCAATAATGTCGATGAAGAAGTTGCCTTTAATCTTGCGGATGTAGAGGATCAAGCTGAGTACCAGGCCAAACAGTGCCAGTAACGGCGTGGGTTTGGTCAAATCACCCAGCACGACCAGTGAAGTTTTACCGGCGACAATCAGGCCCGCTTTTTCCAGGCCGATTTCAACCAGGAAGAGTCCGATTCCCGCGGTAATCCCACTCTTCAGCGATTCTGGAATCGCCTCCGAGAGAATGGTCGAAACTTTGGTGAAGGCAATCAACATGTAAATAAAACTGGCGACCGCCGCGATACCCAGTGCTTCTTGCCAACTCAGACCCATGTTCACCACGATGGTGTAGGTAAAGAAGGCGTTGACCCCCATCCCTGGCGTCAAGATCACCGGTGCGTTGGCCCAAAAGGCCATCATCAAACACCCAATGACTGACGAGAAAATGGTGGCGAAGACGCTCAAGTCCGTGGGAATCCCCGCGTCCTTTAGGATCAACGGGTTCACGATAATAATGTAGGAGATGGCGAAGAACCCCGTCACCCCGGCGATTATCTCATTTCGAACGACATCCTTATGTCGCAGTGCTTCGCGTAGCGTCATATTGTTTGCGCGTTCCACCTGCGTCTGTTGCTTATCCATAAAAATCCCTATCTTTCGGTGCGCCAGCTGTGACGCACAAACTTCACGGGCATTGCAACCGGAGGGTCTCAAACTTCCGGCTGGGTTTCACTTTCCCGCTGAGGAAAGGTCGGACACCCGTACGGCTGACAATTGCCAACCGCCTTATATTTTAACATGGTCCTTCGTTACTGCCAAAAGGTTATGGGCTTAGTTGTTGGGTGGTCACCTGTTGGGTGGGCTGAAAGTCAAAAAACTGAGGTGCCCGCCTGCGGCTGGCAGGGACCGCGCTGTGGGGCAGACCTGGGAGCCTAAGAGCGGTCTCCCAGGCGCCTTGCAACCTCGCTCAGTTCGCGAGTTTCCAAGGTCGGCCCATGTTCTAAGCGGTAAACCGCTAAGAACATCGACACTGCGCGGTCCCTGCCATCCTCCGGCTCACGATTGGTGCGTCGCCACAACCACGTGAGCGACCCACAACTAAGCCCATGAACCGGCCGTAACTCAGACTGCATGCTAGTTGGCCACTATTGGTTGTGAGCTAGCAAGTCTGAGTTAACACTGTTGTCTCACTGAAAATCAGGGCCAATTGTTGCTGCCCCCCACTTCACCAGAACCATGGTTTTAACAACCACTATCCAGCGAACGGAGGGCCGGGGGCTCAGGCGTGGAACTGTCTTGGCGACGAGCTTTTCGTCGGTTAGACAGCGCCGGCTTGGGAGACCGCTCTTTGGCTCCCAAACGCGCGCACACCGTTCCAGCCCCGCAAGGCCCGCAGTGAGCGGCATCCTTACACCATTTTGCCACTAAAACCAAGGTCCTAGTGACACAGATGGCCCAGGAAGCTAGTGCCCCTGGGCCATCCAATTTTTAGCCTACTCGCATGAGTGAGCGTTTAATTTTACCAAACAAACAGTCCTACAATTCCGGCTGATAGCAAGGAAACCAGAATCCCGGAAAGGAGCATGTAACCAACGTTCTTAGAGATAAGTTCGTTGTTTTCACGGTCAACGATCCCCTTGAAACAACCGATAATCATCCCAGTAGTTGAGAAGTTAGCGAATGAAGTCAAGAAGACAGTCAGGATTGCCCGGTAGTGAGGTGAGAAAGCATTCGTGTTGATGGTTGAAGAAATCTTACCCATGACAACGAATTCGTTCGTAACCAACTTAGTACCCATGTACTGTGCGAATCCGAACGCATCGTGTACGTTCAGACCCATTAACCATGCAAATGGGAACATGATGATCCCCAAAAGGTGTTCCAGGGATAACCATGGGTATACCAAGCCAAGCAACTTGTCGATCAAAGCAGCTAAAGCAACGAAGGCGATAACGTTGGCGGCGATGATCAAGATCAGACGACCAGCACCCAAGATGGAGTCACCCAAGAATGAGAAGAATGGTTCGCGCTTCCCGTCATCTTCAACGGCGCCTTCTTCAGCAGCAGCGGAGTTAGACCCACCGATTTTGGCGATGGTATCTTCTTCTGGGGCCACTTCAACAGGGTTCAACATGTTCGTCACGATGATGGCGTTCAAGATGTTAATTGGAACGGCCGTCAAAACGAATTGCCCAGGAACCATTTGGGTATATGCACCCAGAATGGAGGCAGTGATACATGACATGGACATCATGGCAAGCGTCAAGTTACGTTCTTTACGCATGCTCTTCAATTGTAATTGAGAAACGGCTAAGGCTTCAGTGTTACCTAAGAACATCATTTCAACAGAGAAGAATGATTCGAACTTAGGTTGACCAGTAATGAAGGAAAGGCCACGACCAACCCACTTGATGATCCAAGGCAAGATCCCGATGTAAGTCAGGATATCGAACATTGGAACAACCAATAAGATTGGCAGCAATGAACTGGTAATGAAGTTCATGGACTTAGCAGTCCCACCGAATTGTGGCGTTACCCAGTTAGGTAAGGCGAAGACAATCCCTTGGTAGGCAACTTGCACTAACCAGTTGAAACCATCTGCGGCACCCTTAACAATGTCTTGTCCGATTGAGAAACTGGTGAAGAACCAGGCTAAGATCAAGTTAAGTACTAAAACAATGGCAGTTGATTTCCAATTAATTTTCTTCTTATTCTTAGAGAATAAGAAAGCGATAGCGAGGTAAACGATTACCCCTAAAATATTGACTGCGACTAGCATTGGTCAAAATACCTCTTTCCGATATTATTGTTTGATGCACGAGCGTTCCCGCACAAAAGTTGACACGATGTTGCTGCAGAAATTATGTAACGCATAACTTCTGTTACGAACGAACGAAGCCGGTTCGTAACGGTTGAGTCTCAGCGACCACCAAGGAAAAAATTGGTGAATAATTGATAAATTACAGCTTAGTGGTCAGCTGACCTTTGCAACCCAATCGAACTTATCCGGTATGACGCTCCCTCACCCCCTTTCAAGGTTCGTTCTGCACTTATTTATTGCGTAATTTCATTTAAAAAGCTATGTCCGGCAGCGTAGGCTGCTAAACCGAAGTTCTCGAGGACCGTGGCCCCCACGTCGGCTAATGTCCGGCGAATGCCCAACGCGTGTGCGCTTGGCCGGGACGGGGAGTACGCCAGTAATGGCAAATACTCACGAGTCGGCGTGACTGCCATGGTCGGATCGTCGGCATGGGTGGCGGTGACGATCAATAAATCGTTGGCCCCCATATCATGCTTGACCTGGGTGAGATACCGGTCGGCGCTTTCCAGGGATTCCCCAAATGCGTGGGGGTCTTGCTGGGAACCGGCGAACCGAAAATCTGGTAGAACCACGTAGGTCAATCCTGAAGCTGGCTGATATAACCGGTCGTAGAGAATCCGGAAAGCATCCTGATTACTCCCAAGTTGATACCGCTGCGCCAGGTCCTGCGTTTGGAGATAACTGAGAAAGGGTCCGGCTAGACTGACGTCATAACCAGCCGTGGGTAAGGTGTCAAACACACTTTCCGTGCGCTCACGCCCGGTGAAATCCCACATCTCGCGTAATCCCGTGGCGCGTCGGTTGCCTTCCGCCTGCACGTGCAAGCGGCCAAAGAAGCCGGCGGGATGATCTACCGGAGGAACTCCGGGGACGGGATGGTCAACACGAATATTACCAAGCCCCAACTGCTGTAATGTTGGAAGATTTAGTTTATCGGGCCAACTAACCGCCACGTGACCCAACGTATCGGCGCCCACAGATTGAAAGCGGTTAGCGTCCGACGCTTCGCCCAGACCCAATCCAGCAAAATCAATCACAAAAATGCGATGAAAGGCCACTACTTCTCACTCCTTAGGTCAACGTGCCATAAAATTCTTTAACAAATTTTTTCAGTCTAGTAATAATATACCTTTTCCGAACCGGCCTGTAAATGGTCGATTGCGGAAAACTGTTTATCAGCTGTTTCCGAACATTAAGGCGATGAATCAGTTACGGGAAGCCGTCTGTTCGGGAGCATTCCGAACGACGTCTTTAATTTGCTAAAAGGATTTACCTTTAACAATTACCCTAGTTTTCAAAGATCAAAAAGGAGCTGATAGCCCGGCTAGTCTACGGGATTTCCCATTAAACTATTTATACCGAGACCATTGTCTAAAACTGTAAATCTCTGGTTGACCCGAACAACAAGTCCCTTGGAAATCAAAAACGGGCTTCAAGTTTATTTAGAGAATAACTTGAAGTCCGCTAACTCATGGAAAGGAGGTTGTGATTGTTACTAAATTTCCGTTGCGTAAACTTTTTAATTCTTAATCGCCTCATAACTGTCGTTTCCACTGAGCAGACACAGCCCTTTTAACTCTTTCACTATTTATCTTCCGGCTGCCGTTTTCAGTTTTACTTGGAACTTAATTCCTTCATCACTTTACCAAGACTCGCTATTAACGATTCTTCTTGAAATCCTTGTGAACCTCGCCGCAGTGACATCCGAGCTCTAGCTTGAATCTGGAACTGTTTACAAGTCTTTAAACACTTACGCTTACAACAAGCACTAAGTTAAACCTTTATTCAGTTTTTCGTGAACCATATTCGTGAACCATGATACATGACCCAAATCCTTTTGTTTGGAACCGCTAGAGTTCGTTAGAAGGTTTATCGGAGTTGTTAAATATCATTCAGTATCTCGGAGTTTCTGAAAAACCTGATTTGCGCAAATAACGGAAATCAGTTTCTATTGAAAACAATGACTCTTTAGATTAACTGGTGTTGCTATCACAACTCTTTGTTCCTTTCCACAAACATATAGTATCACGTGCTGGAAGCGTTTGCAATAGAAAAGCGTTAACTTTTGCTCAAAAACGCACAAATAGAATTTTAACCACTACTTCACTGCTCGTTTAGATAGCCGGTAATCCTTGATAGGTCAGGGTTAGTGAGACGCTGGTAACCCCGGCTAATGGCGATTCTCGGTTACAGTTCTGACTGAAACGGTTGTGCCTCGCCCGGTTGTGCCACCACAATTATGACTTAAATATTTTCATGTTGAATTCGTTATATTTTTCAAATTCATGGGTGTTTGAAAATTCCAATCACTGGCCGCAGAGATAAATCGTCGGTGATGGACCATTTTCAATGGGATTCATGCCATAACTAATCAAAACGACACCTACAGCTTGGAGGTACCGCTTTGATTAGTCATAGCGAAAGATGCAATTTATCAAGTAACTCATAGAGTGTTAGGGTAGGCACCCCAAATTGCTCTGCCACCGCAGATATTTTAGGTTCTTGCTTTGAAAAAGCTTGCTCATCTGGCATGAACGCATGACCATTGCCATCTAACGTTACAATAGCTTGGTGATTCACCATCGCTGTCGCAATCAGCCACGGATCGGCCTTATCCGGACTCTGCCATTGTGCAATGCCAGCGATATTCCAGCGTGTCGCCGTCGTCACCCAACTCATTACTTGGCTATAAGCCAAAATAATTTCTGAGGTTGGTTCAAGCAAGTCCCCGCTAAATGCTGTTTCTGCCCAGTTTACAAGTGTATCTGGATACCGTAGCTCCGCGTAAACTAGCGACGTCATCCCCAACGTTTCATCAGTAGTCAGTCTCTGCCAGATCGATGGAAAAACATGTGGCCGATACCACTTTGTATGAGCGTCAATCAGCGAATTCGTATCCAACAAATAATCCACTATGCGTGCTGGCATAATTTATCAACTGTGGCAGCGTAAGTTTTTAAGGTCACGCCTAGCATTTCAGCTGCTTGGTTCACAGGTAAACGCCCGCAGGCTTCATCACTAATAACAGCATCTGCAAACTGGCGATCAACCCGTGATACCGCCGTATTATAAAAATCACCACCAGATTCTTTCGTTCGTGACTCGACACTTTGCCCTTGGATAGTCTTAGCCCAATTTATTTCACGACTATCTGTCAATCCTAATGTATTCAACCGAATTGCCGTGGTCACTAGACTCGTATGAAAAATACGGCTCAACTGCTTAAGATTGGCCGCACTCGACAAATCGTTGGATAACGTCGCAGTAACGCGTTTGGCGGGTAACAGCACATTACTCGTCACCTGATTGATCCAACGTTCATGGCTAATATCCATGTCGGGGGAAACGTTAAGAATCTCATCATCACCGAGTAGCGCATGAATAAATTCGTGTACTAGAGAGAATATCTTCGCCTTCCTACTGTCAGTGCTATTCAAAAATATTAATGGAACTACCTCATCAGCTAAAATAAATGCCCGGAATTCAGCAACGTCTAGTGGTCGGTGCGTATTCGTGCCAACCACCCCATTTTGCATGACCATAATTCCTAGTGAACTAATTTTTTTCCGTAATTGATTAAAGAACGCCTCATCGGTTGAAGGCTGAGAAAATTTATCCTCTAATTCCAATAGCTTATGGACTTTTGTAGCTGCTACCTCTGGACTTAACTGTCGTGAAAGGCTACCAATCAGCTTAAATTTGCGACCATCATCTTGCGCAATCAGATAGTCCTTCATCCACTCCTGCCGAGCCGCCATCGTATGAATTGTTTCAATCAACCGCCGGCTAGGATGAACGGTCGTGTTATTAACTGTTCTAAAACTTGCAAACTCATATTTTTCGTGTGGAACTTCTGCCTGAAAGAAATAATTGAATGGAATTCGCGTATCGCGGCTAAAGTTTTGCAATTGCTTAAATGTGGGATAATCACGATCAGTTTCTGGGTTGATCCACGATTGCAGCTGATACTTCTGCCGTAATTCTTCCTGAGACTTCTCGCCATGAGTCACTGCCCAACTAATAACCGATTTTGCTACTGGCACTCTCAAAACTGTCATTGCTTATCTCACCCCTCCTCAAACTTTTCACTAAGTCTAGCACACTTTCCCAACATCCCTTCTGGTTAAGCAAGCAGACGGTACACTCTTTAACTACGCAGACCAGCACTCAATTTTTCTTTAATTCCCAATTTATCTGCGAACACGTCAGCTACCGACAATTTAATTATTAGAACAACCGTAAAACAAGCACGTGAAGCCCACTTTGCTTAACCAGTAACGCAGCTTCCGGCGGCGCCAGGCTCAAAAAAAATACCGCTAGTGGCAGTGCCACCAACGGTATTTCCGCAACGTATGAATCAATTTCCGGCAAATCCATGGGTTCTTGTTTGGAGGAAAAGTTTCACAGAATAGCTTTAGTAAATTGATTCCAATTTAGGTGATTCCGATCTTCTGGCTATGTACGGAGTCTTTCTCAACGCACACCATAGTTATACCGCGAAAACGGAACCATTGCACTCTTTTTGAATCGCCTGATTTACCCCCACCCTTGGACAATGCCCACCGGTGGGCGTTTACAGATAAAAATAAGTTTTCGATTAGTACCAGGAAGGCTTATCCCCATCCGTATTAGGCTTGTTGACCCCTAGTGACGCACGAATTGCTTGGCTAGGATCAGCCACTAACTTGTTGACCAAGTCGGCGATACTCTTCCGAGAAACCTCAGTTCCCTTGAAGGCCTCACCCTTTTGGGTCGTCTCGTAATTGACTTCGTCCTTGTTGGACAACCAGGCTGGCCGAATCAACGTGTAATCTAAGTCGGAGCTTTCAATGACCTTAGCCGCGGCACTGTAAGTCTCCAGGTAGCCACCATCCAACATCTGATGGTTCCATTTGCCATAAGCGCCAGGAACTTCATCGTAGATGCCCAACGTTGAAATCCAAACTAAGCGCTTCACACCAGCGGCGTCCATAGCACTTACCACCGCCTGGGCTTCGGCCTCAATGTTGTGGCCAGCCAAGTTGGCGTATACCACGTCAATACCGCCCATGGCTGCCTGCAGATCAGTTGGCTTGCTGGCGTCACCGTCAACCACCTTGACACGGTCGCTGGCCGCACTGGCTAAGCGCTTAGCGTTCCGAAGAAATAACGTTAAATGAGCGTCGGATTCTGCCAACAACTGAGCCGTAGCCAGCTTGGCAATCTTACCATTGGCACCGAGAACTAATACGTTTGTCATATTGAAGAACCCCTTTTCGTTTTTGTTTACAGTTATACTGTAATACTCACAGTTACATTTAGCAAGCCAAGTGTCTTAACGATTAAACTAAAAAAACGCCAAACCATTATGAGTTGTACTAGTCCCTGTCAAGTTGTCATACGAAATAATATAATTTTATGTTGTCTCTAAGCGGCCTCATTCCGGTATTC
>NZ_RHNY01000039.1 GCF_003946345.1 Levilactobacillus tongjiangensis | reverse complement strand
TAATGGTCGCGCTCACCATTCACCACCCAGCCGTACAGATGACCTTGTTGTGGTATAGCCAGACTTATTGAAGTCGCACTGGCAAACGTGTCCCCTTAGATTTAGACCCCAGCTTGTCCCCTAGGGCTTTAAAAATCGCACCGGCCATGATATAATAGTCAGTAACTTAGATGACTTCTGTGGCGCTCACCAACTCCAATTGGTGGGTGTTTTTTTATGTTCTATTTGATGTCTAAATCATATCTCAATAGCAAGAATAAGTAAAGGCACTTTTTACATAGTTCTATAGAACCACGTAATTTATAATTCTATAAATCTATAGTTCTATAAATCTATAGATGTTCATTTCTATAGTTCTATAAATCTATAGTTCTATAGAGCTGCTATGTCGGCAATATTCGCTATTTATTAGGTCTATAGAACTATAGATCTATAGTTCTATAGATATTCATTTCTATAGTTCTATAGATCTGAAGAAAATGTTCTATAGAATTTTATTTTTTTATGCTATAATTTTTCCCAAAAGGATGTGTCTATGTTGACCACAACTATTACAACCGGTAATTTTAAAGGCGGAGTTGGAAAAACAACTAATGCTGTTATGATTGCTTACACCTTATCCAATAGAGGGAAAAAATCCTTAATAGTAGATCTTGATCCACAAGCTAATGCTACAGACTTGCTGTTTACAACAATGAGCCAAGTGTATGGAACTAAACCTGATTTTAGTGAAACGCTTGAAGTTGCTTTAAAAAAAGGTAGTTTAGAAAATGCAATTGTTCATGTAAATGATAACTTAGATTTACTTCCTTCGGATGATGATTTACAGAACTATGATAAATTTCTGAGCTCTTCGTTTCCTGATGACTACACACAAGATCATTATTTCTCTAAACTATTATCAAAAATTTCAAGTAAATATGATTTTGTAATATTGGACGTTCCCCCACAATTAAACAAATTTACTGATTCCGCTTTGGTTGCAAGTGATTACGTTATTGTTATTTTGCAAACCCAAGAGCGCTCATTGCGAGGGGCAGAAACATACGTTAAGCACTTATTGCAAATCAAAGACGATTACTCTCTCGACATTGATTTGTTAGGCGTTTTACCTGTCTTACAACAAAACGGAAATGATTTAGATTTAGACGTTATCGAAGATGCAACTACAAGCTTCGGTAATGCAAATATGTTTAAACAAAAGGTGCGTCAGATGGCTAGATTAAAACGATTTGATCGCACTGGTATAACAAATAATGCTAGCCATGACATAAACGACAGAAGGGTTCACCATCTTTATGATTTGGTTGTAGATGAATTATTAGAACGTTTAAAATTGATTAGAGGTTAAAAAATGACTGCTAACGATAAAATGGGATTAGGTGCTTTTGGAGAAACTAGAAAGAATAAAACCACACGACCTCAGAAAATTGAGCCACAAAAATTTGAAGAACAACACAGAAGCATGCCAAATGACCAAGTACTAATTAAACCAAAACGTAGATTGACAGCAAAAGATACTCCAAAGTCTGTCCAGGCACAATTAGACACTCATATGGCCATAAAGCAAATAGCTACCATTGAAAATAAGCGAAACTATGAGGTTCTCAACGAAATCGTTGAAAGCTATGTTCAGAATATGCCGAACCAAAGCAAAAAATTAGTAATAGATAGTGTTAGAGCTGTTCAACAAAATATGCGAGATTTTTAAATATCTATAGATCTATAGTTCTATAGAACGAAAATTTTGTAGAACTACCAGATTAACGAATATCACTGCGTCCTCAGACGACACGTTCAACTTTTATACGTATACTTGTCCGTTTAAATGAAGCAGAATACACGCAAAAAAGCCACCCACCTCGTAAGAGATGAGTGGCTTTTTGGTTGCGTCAACTTTAAAGGATTAACTTAATCCTAGCACTATTTATTTTTTAATTCACGTACATCGCCTTCAACATTGTCTAAGCGTTCGTTGATAACTTTGTGCTCGCTTCTGCTAGCGATAAAATCTTGACGCAGCGTATTTTGCGAATCGAACAGACGCTCAATCCGCTGGCTACTATCCTTCATACTTTGAGCAATTTCTTGCAGCCGATCCGTGAAGGGCTTCATGACAACCATCAAAGCCGCATAGATACCTGCAACTACAGCAAAAGCCAAGGTGATTAATTCAATCCAACGATCAAAGGTCATTACTGGTCACCCGACTTTCTGACCAGCTTTACATAGTCCTTGTTAGCCGAGATATACCCAACGTCAGTCTTAATCCGGTAAACCTTACCGTACTTGACGGCCTTACCATAAATGGTACTGCCCTTGGAGAAGTGAATACGGCGCTTATCAGCCTTGTCTAAGGCTGGCTTACCATAAACGTTAACCTCACTGGTAATCACTTCGTACAGGCCATTATCAGCCCAGTATGAGGCTTTCTTAGGGGTTACCTTGGTATCCCTACCTGAAAGCTTACCATCGAAGTCATGACTGCAATCTACCCCATGCCAGTTATCGGTATATTGCCAAGCGTTGGCATCATTAACTCCCGGTTGACTGACACCATAAGCCGCCACCCAGATTGCCTTATCAACTAACTGGGACCGATTAATACGGCCAGAGCTGAACCATGAACCCGATCCATACGTAATCACATTCTTGTACCCGTGACTAATCAGGTATCGAAGGAATACGTTAACTTGGCTGGTCATGGAATATGGTAAGTCGGGTGCTTCAACATCAATTGCTAATACCGTGGACTTATCTAATCCCATCTTCTTCACCCAAGCCAGAAAGTATTGAGCTTCAGCCGTTCCCCGACCATGAAAGAAATGGTAAACCCCAACGGTATCAAACACTTTGAATCCATTAGCAATCTGGTTACCAGCCTTGGGACTGAGATAACCCGTACCTTCGGTTAGCTTGACCATAATCCCATCAGCGCCCCAACCTTTGAGTTTCGTCGCTTAAAGCATAGCACTAGGGAGGCTTAGATGCCTTTTTTTGTTATCAAAAAGGGCCTAGTACTTTTGGAATGGCAAATTACAAGTTTAATCCGAACAAGCCCGGAATCTTTCAATGGCAGTCTGTTGATGATGTATTTTTAATGGTCG
>NZ_RHNY01000038.1 GCF_003946345.1 Levilactobacillus tongjiangensis | reverse complement strand
GGGTTTGATACCAAGTATCAAACCGCCCTACACATATTTGGTTTGTCGAAACAATGTTCAGTTTTCAAAGGTCTACCAGCCATCCGCTCTCGCAGACAACTTAATAATCATATCATTCAACCAATATGATGTCAACAATAAGTTTAAGTTAATTAAACTAGGTTGTTGGCTGCCTAATGAAGCAGCTCAATTAATATACCATTTTGTCAGACCACTTGTCAACAAGCAATTTAACTTTTTAAATTAACGAGCTACTGTCGTAAAAGACAACTTAGATAATATACCATGCACATCGTTGCAGTGTCAACAAAAATCCAAAAACAATATCGATAACCCCACTATTCGTTGGTAGCGGCTCCAGGCCCGTCCCTCGCTCTCCCCATATCACGGGCCAAAAGTCTTTTTTGATAGGATGTCGCCGTGACGCTTGCCAGCATATCTAACTTGCAACTCACGTTTCCGGCCAAGCCTAAATCCGCCGTCTCGAAAAGACCACCGCACCGACCGCTACCAAGAATAACGCCCACACAAGACTGCCAACACTCAACTGCTGGATCGTCAAATGGGTCACATTCTGCTGATAACTGGGATTGGCATACTCTTCCTGTAAGAAGAACATGTTAAACGGATTCCATTTCATCACTGGCAATAACGACTTAAACGACTGCAATAACAAACTGGATACCCCTTCCCCCATGAAACAGACACCCATGCCAATAGCGATTGCCGCCGCACTGTTATGACTGCAGCTTGCCAGCAAGAAGACCAGTCCAATAATCATCACGCCACCATACATATCCAGCCCCACATTAGTCACTAAATTAGCCAATAGTGATTGGTGATAGAGGTAAATGGTCCGCCAGTGTAGGCCCCGCCCAACACTAGTCTTGAGCAATAGTGTCACGATAATGGCCAACCCATGACCTAACACGCTATACCCGAGAACTAGTACATACTTCCCCACAAAGATCGTCCAGCGATGATTCACCTGCGTCGCCAACTGTTTGATCGTCCCATACTCGAATTCCATTGTCACACAGCTAGCGCCAATCACAATGATAAGCATCGTCAGCCATTGAAACCCACCATACGCCGATGAAATATAAAATTTCTGATCATTGACTGATGCGCTGTGGGCCGTCATGGCCAGTCCGCCCATTAAAAGCACCAAGATGACGGGGGCCAGCCACGCCATACGCTGATGTCTGAATTTAAAAATCTCCTGCTGAATTAATTGTCCCATGGTCTATGCCTTCCTCTCTGCCAATAAGCGTAACAAGACTGTCTCTAAATCTTCCCGGTGCTGGCTTACCTTTAAAATTTGAAGATGCGCGTCGAGAAGGGTACGCAGTAAGGGTGTCAACGCAACCGACTTCATCACGATTAAGTTGCTGCCCCGCAGTGTCACTGGATAGTCTGCCTGTAAAAGCACCTGCAAGGCCCGTGCATTTTCCGTCGTCCCGTCCGCACTACTAAAGCTTGCCGCGCCGATTCCCGAAGTTGCGTCATCGTCCGTTGGAGCAACACTTCTCCCTGATCAATTAAGATCACTGTATCAATGATCTTTTCCAGCTCACTCAAAACATGGCTGGAAATTAAAAATGTGATACCTTCCCCTGCCAACTGACCAATCAAATGGCGTAGCCGCTTAACCGATTGGGGATCTAATCCATTCATCGGCTCGTCCAATATGACTAACCGTGGGCGATTCACCAACGCCATGGCAATTCCCAGCTTTTGCTTCATGCCTAGTGAATACCGTTTGGCCGGCCGGTGAATATAGGCTTCCATTTGGAGGACCTGCACTACCCACGTCATTTGTTCCCCGGAAGTCGTCATCAGTTGCAAATGTTGCCAACCAGTCAAAAACGGATAAATTGCTGGGCGTTCGATGAGCGCGCCTACCTGTTGGGTCACAACAGTATGGGTATTGACTGAAACGGGTTGTCCCAAAATCCGAACGTTACCAGCATCTGTAGCTAGCAGGCCCAATAATGCTTTCATAATAGTCGTCTTGCCCGCACCATTGGGCCCGACTAAGCCGACAACTTCACCAGTTGAAAATGCGAAATTCACATCACGCAAGACCACACGGTGACCGAACTTTTTCCGTAGCGCGGTTACCTGAACCATTTTCGCTTGTCCATTTTGCATTGGACATCATCTCCTCCACTCCCTTTCAGCGTACCCGTTCAAATCCCTGAATGATACGGATGCTAGCGAGAATAGCTTGCTATTTCCCGTTGATTCTCTATGCTAGAGTTAACAGCAATTATTAAGGAAGTGAGGTGCCCCCATGGAATCGACAGAACTAGGCGCACGTTTAAAAAAATTCCGACAAACGCAACAACTGACCCAAACGGCACTGGCAGACCAACTACACGTCTCACGGCAGACCGTTTCCAGCTGGGAGACTGGCCGGAACCAACCGGACATCGCCACCATTACCCAATTAGCTACTCTATATGCCGTCCCGGTAGATAACCTTTTACAGGACACAGCAACCGCACCCGTAACGAAACCAGTTACCCACCCAAATGCCAGCCTATTAGTAGTCCTCTTCGGCGTTCTCCTAGTGGAACGCGTCACCCAATTTTCAACATTCCCTGCTCTTTACTGGATGGACTTTCTCATCCTCTTGTTAATTGGTCTTATGCTCAACTTGGGCATTGCCCGGCGCCATCCGAACACTTGGACGAAGCGGATACATTGGATTGGCTTAACAGTATTTGCCGCACTCAGTCTCGTTAGTGGGAGTATCAACGCCTTTAACATGGGCTTTGGCCTAATGACGGCCTGCCAATTCAGTGGCCTGGTCGTTATCATTGCATTGGTCAGAAAGTACTGGCAATCGCGATCAACTAAGGTTACACAACGCCAGAGTGATCGTCATCTATAAGGATTACTGTAACTGCTCACAAAAAAAGGTAACGACCTTCCCGCATGGAAGTGCCGTTACCTTTTTAAAATGACTATTCTTCTAATCTTGCTTAGTGGGCCAGTAATTTCTTTTGACAGTAGTGCGTACGAACATTATCGGCAATTTGAAATAAGTGTCAATTCATCTACGCATCAATGTCAGAATTGGACCACCCACAACCCAAGCATTATAGAATCTGAAAGCGTACCGTCAACGCAAGATACCGTCCATGACTTGTCATGATTTTGATTCGTTTGCACGTTTTCCTTATACATAGATAGGAACCGTAACAGTAGCTCGGAAAAATCATCTGAAGCTACACGTCCGTTTTGCTTCTGACGCCACTTAGTCGCCGGACACACTGTCGTTATGGTCATGCGCCCGACCTTCTTTTAATTTTTTGTATAAAAAAAGGAATCCCTCTCCGGATTCCTTACTCTTCGCGTAGCGACGTCCTATCCTCGCAGGGGGCGATCCCCCAACTACTATCAGCGTGCTGAAGCTTAACTTCCGTGT
>NZ_RHNY01000037.1 GCF_003946345.1 Levilactobacillus tongjiangensis | reverse complement strand
TTGGCGAACACCGATTGAGATCTTTTTGCGTGATCTGCGTTACTAAATTTGTTCAAGTTATTTCTTGCAATCTGCCATTTTTAAACCCAAAATATTTTTTATCCACGCCAAGCCTTGTCGCCTCGCGGTTCATCGGTTTATCTGACGATTTCTCTTAGGCACAATATATTGCTTATCAGTCCGCATCGAGATACTATATATAGTGTCGAATCGATCAAAAGCGACTGAAACAAAGTCAATATGAGTACAAGAAATACTTATGAAAAGTACGGGAGGAATCGTTATGCAAGCAATGAAACTTTCATCAGTTTCACTATCTGATGAATTTATAAATCGAGTAAAAAGCGAAATCACACCGCACTGGGGCGAATTAGGCTGGGTTACATATAAGAGAACTTACGCCCGTTGGATCCCAGAGAAGCAGCGGACAGAGAACTGGGACGAAACCGTTAAGCGGGTTGTCGAGGGCAATATCAACCTCGACCCACGACTTCACCAAAACAATGTGGATCCCCAAGTAGTCAGTGAATTAACCGACGAAGCCAAGAAGCTTTACAAATTAATCTACGGCCTTGCTGCCACCCCATCAGGTCGAAACCTGTGGATCTCAGGAACCCCTTATGAGGCTCGCAACGGAGATGCCCTGAACAACTGTTGGTTTATCGGCATTCGCCCACAACCATACGGTGACAGCCACATTATGTCCGAATATTTGAAGAAGGATCAGCCAGCCGTTTCAATGCCATACTCCTTCATGTTTGACCAATTAATGAAGGGCGGCGGTGTCGGTTTTTCTGTCGTTAAAGAAAACGTTCATAAGATTCCGTTGGTCAACAACGAAGTCAACTTAACCATCGTGATTGACAAGAATAGTAAATCCTATGATGCTTCCCTCAAAATGGGGGCCGTTGACAAGGACGCCTACTTTGAGAAGCATTCAATTACCGATGCAGCTTACTATCGCCTGCCCGATACCCGCGAAGGCTGGGTTCTTTCAAATGCGCATCTGATTGACCTGCACTTTGCTTCAACTAATCCAAAGGGTCAAAAGAACCTGGTTCTTGATATGAGTGACATCCGTGAAAAGGGTGCTAAGATCAAGGGCTTTGGTGGAACTGCCTCTGGT
Source organism: Levilactobacillus tongjiangensis (assembly GCF_003946345.1). Lineage (GTDB taxonomy): Bacteria > Bacillota > Bacilli > Lactobacillales > Lactobacillaceae > Levilactobacillus > Levilactobacillus tongjiangensis. The sequence goes on along the minus strand of NZ_RHNY01000037.1, from coordinate 3,251 downwards.
CCAATGCCGCTCATTGAAATGCTATTTGACATTAACAAGATTTTGAACGCCCGCGTTCGTCGTCACTTGTCATCCGTTGACATGACCGATATTGGCAACATGATTGGTAAGACCGTTGTTGCCGGAAACGTTCGCCGTTCTGCCGAATTAGCATTGGGCTCCGCCGATGATGAGGATTTCATCACCATGAAGCAGGACCAAGAAAAGCTCATGCATCACCGTTGGGCTTCTAACAACAGTGTTGCCGTTGACTCAAAATTCAGCAATTACGGCCCAATCGCCGATTCCATTCAACATAATGGCGAACCCGGCATCGTGAACTTGGAATTATCCAAGAACTACGGCCGGAAAATCGACGGCTTGCAAAAGGACATCGATCCAAACGTTGAGGGGACTAACCCATGTGGTGAAATTTCACTTTCAAACGGTGAACCATGTAACCTCTTTGAAGTCTTCCCTTACGTTGCCAGCCAGCAAAATTGGGACCTCGATGAAGCCTTTGCTTTGGGGACTCGTTTCTCCAAACGGGTTACTTTCAGCCCATACGACTGGGAAGTTTCTCGTAAAGCAATCAAGAAGAATCGCCGGATTGGTATCTCAATGTCCGGGATTCAAGACTGGATTTTAAGCGAATTAGGTAACCGGGTCGTTGTTGGTTACGAAGACGCCAAGGATCCTGAAACCGGCGAAGCAATCAAGAAGCCGATTTACGACAAACGTGCGGTTAAAATGGTTGATGGTTTATACAAGGCCGTTGTGAAAGCTGATAAGGACTACTCAGATGAACTAGGCTGCAACACCTCCCTCAAACACACAACCGTTAAGCCATCAGGGACCGTTGCTAAATTAGCCGGCGTTTCGGAAGGCATGCACTTCCACTACGCCCCTTACCTGATTCAACGAATCCGGTTCCAAGATTCTGATCCGTTGCTGCCAGCATTGAAAGCTTGCGGCTACCACGTTGAAAAGGACGTTTACTCCAAGAACACCATGGTTGCTGAATTCCCAATCCGCGCTGCTCACGCTGACAGCAAAGCCTTTGCTTCAGCTGGGAACGTTTCGATTGCTGAACAATTTGCCACCCAGGCATTCCTGCAGACTTACTGGTCCGATAACGCGGTTAGCTGTACCGTTACATTCCAACCAGATGAAGGCGACCAGATTGCCCCACTGATGAAGCAGTACCGCTTCACCACTAAGTCAACGTCGTTATTGCCTTACGTTGGTAACGAATTCAAGCAAGCTCCTAAGGAACCAATCGAGCCAAAAGTTTACGAAGAAAAGGTCATGCAGATCCACGGTGACGTTCAACGGACATTTGAACAGTTGAGCGGTAACCATGATCAAAAGGGTGCCGAAATTATCGGTCAAACCGACTGTGAAGGCGGCGCCTGCCCAATTAAGTAATAATGATCTTTTAAATTTGAATCATCCAATCACCCATTTTACGGCGGTGATCCAAGAACGGAAATCTGACCAAAGGTTTCCGTTTTTGTTTGGCGAAAACCCGTCCTGGGCGCTTGACGGTCGCGATTAGCAGCGTTAAATTACCATTATGTGAGGAGGTAATCATTTGAACCCATTCAAGAAGACGGAAAAACAGCGTGAGGAGTTTCTTCGCAATATTCGCTTTATCGACAAATCCGTGTTTGGCACGTACACGCCCGACCCGCAAAATTCCCCTCGAGAAGAACAACGCCGGATTAAATCAATCAACCGCGAATACCATCACGAAATTCGGCGGGAAAAGGGCGAAATGCGGATTCTCCATTTTAAATTATTTATGATGGGCCACGAGCGCCTTTCTGCATTTGTGCAGGCAATCATTACCGGTCGGCAGCCTCATTAGGTGCCACAAATTTTTCATTTTCCAAAATTAATTATCGCAAAATGCGCAAAATTAGCTTATGATAAATCTACTGACCCTTACATCCAAAGGAGCGACACACATGGTAAAAATCTACACTAAAGTCGGTGATCACGGTAAAACCAAGCAGGTCACCGGTCGAATGGTCCCAAAGTATGACTTACAGATTGAAGCGCTTGGGGCCATCGATGAACTGGACTCTTGGTTGGGTTATGTGATCTCAATCTTGTCACCCAAAGCTCAAGAATTAGCGCCTAAACTTAATCTCATCCAGCACAACCTTTACGAACTGCAAGCGGACATCACCGTCAAGCGCCACCATGAAATTACTGACGAGAAGACCAAGCAGTTAGAGACCGAAATCGATGCCATCATGGCCAAATTACCTGTAATCAAAGCGTTTATCCTCCCTGGTGGTAACCCGTCAGGGGCCGCGTTGCAGTATGCCCGGGCATTAGCTCGGAAGGCCGAACGATTAGTCGTTGAACTCAACGATAAGGCCCAGCCATTGAATGAAGAAATTCTCGAATATCTGAACCGGCTTTCAGACTATCTATTTGCATTAGCTCGTTATGCCAACTTGTTGGAAGGTTATGACGAGGAAAAAAGTAAGCTTTAATGAGGTGTTAGGAAGTGCCAACCATCCAGAACAATCAATCAAAGTCCCAGAGTTTAGCGGATAAGGTTTCCCAGGAAATCGAAGCCGCCATCTTAAACCACGAATTAGCAGTTGGTGATCGGCTCCCCACCGAACCGAACTTAATGGCGCAATACAATGTCGGCCGTTCAACAATCCGCGAAGCTATCAAAGTACTCGCCAACCTCGGCTTAATCGAGGTTATTCAGGGAAAGGGCACCACCGTAATCCACGACACCCTGCCCGACCCAACCATTTCAAAAGCGTTACGGGAAGCGCCGGCAATTGAAGCCTACGAAGCCCGCAAGGCCTTGGAAATCAGCATCGTCAACCTTGCCTGCCTGAACCGGAACGCAACCGATTTGAAGGCCCTGGGCTATTATCTCGAAATTCGGGCGGCAGCTGCCAAACGTCATTCAATCGAAGCCTATCGTCAGGCGGACGAAAAATTTCACGAAGCAATTATTGAAGCCGCCCATAACAGCGTGATTGCGACAATTTACGAACACTTTTGGCAGTCATTCAACGATCGCTTCGGTAAGCAGTTTATCGAGCTTAAATTTCACAGTGATCAGCCCATCATTCATCAAAACATTTTAAAAGCCATTGAACAGCAGGATGTTCACCTTGCAATCCAGTGGAGGCAAATTCTATAATTAATCCGAACAGAAATTAAAAAGCCCAAAGCAATCACTTACAATGGTAGTAGCTAATTCCAACCAATATAGGGAGTGATTACTTTGGGTA
>NZ_RHNY01000036.1 GCF_003946345.1 Levilactobacillus tongjiangensis | reverse complement strand
GTTTTGATCTGCAAAATTTTGTAACTGCTTTTGCACCTTTTCTGGATAAGTAATATTTTGGTTTATCCAAGGAAAATTCCTCAATATATATTGGGGTTTATTATCAACGGACAAAGTCCTTTCGCTTAATAACCTCATCTTGCCTTTTATCTAAAAAGTAGGTATATAAAGCGTCATATACTTTGCGCTTTTCTGGGTCTGGCTCATGTAATGACTTATCAAGTAAATCTTTTAAATCAGTTTCTTTGGCAATTTCAAAAAAGTCATTAATTGTGATTGTATCTTTCATGTTCATCACACTTCCAAGTTATTAATTTATTTAATCTGATAAGTCATTAGTCCTCATCTGGATCATTGAGCCAATCAGCGACCTCTTTAGCGTCTTTGAACTCGGTGACTGGTGTCTCTTTGGTAGCCTTTAAAAAGCGTAAATTAGCTCGTTCTTCTTCGCTTAAAGACACATTAAAAGGTAAGGCACCATTAGCAACAATCCGCTTATAAAACATATTGATCGCGGTAGTTGGGTTTAGACCTAACTGGCTTAAAACGGCTTCGGTATTATCTGCCAATTCTTTGTCAATCTGGACTTGTACGCGTTTCTTTTCCTTAACTGCCATGATTTTCTCGCCCCCCTTTATTACTACTCACATTATACTAATCTTTGAGTACCATCTCAATTATATAAGTCTTTTAAAAGCTGTGAATTTGAGTTTGCTGCCCCTTTAGCAACAGCAATCAATATAAGGCTTCTAAAACGTCCATAGGAACATTTTAAGACCAGCTTAGTATAATTATGCTCTATCTGTTTAAAACAGCTTAAATGGCCTTATATAGCTTTTTAGTTTTAAGCACGCTCATCGTTAGGGTGTTTGGCCGCATATTCTCTAGCCGCTTGTTTATTCCACCAAACGCCAAATAGGTTTTGCATGGTGCCATACAAGTAGTTCTCAACGTTCTTGATGTGCTTCTCATTGCTTCTTAGGGCGTTAAAGTAGCGTCTTAGTGCTTTAGTCATCAAAGGTTTAAGTTCTTCATCATCAAGTGGGATTAGAACGCCAATATCTTTGTGATCCTTCTCAACTCGATACTTAGCATTTAAGATAATGCCAATGAAGCGCCGCATTTGTTGTGGGGTACGGCACCAAAAGCTAAGTAGTTGAACAGCTTCGGGTTCTAAGAAAACTGGTAAGCCACTATCTTCATCAGTTAGGAAGTCATTAGCATGGTTCACCAAATCCTTGTTTTGCTTTTCTAGTTCTGCTGGTGAGAATTGGGCTGTGGAAAAGTCCAACTTTTGAGTATCTATATTGTATCTATTAGTATCTATGTTTTTAAAGTCTTTATATAGATCGTGTCTATTTTTTAGACTTTCGCTCGTAGCAAGGGTTTGCGGGGTGTCGTCAACGGTCTCCCGCGAAGGTCTATTTTTTAGACTTTCGCTCGTAGCAAGGGTTTCAACGGTCTCCCGCGAAGGTCTATTTTTTAGACTTTCGCTCGTAGCAAGGGTTTGCGGCTCTTTTTGGGCATATTCACCGCGTAAATAAACGTCCGTTGATTGCATATCTAGTTCGGCTAGGTAAAGTCGATTGGGTTCATTTTTCCTTGTTTTGGGATTAAAATGCATGGCTTTTTGATAAAGCAAGCCAGCTTTTTCTAGTTCTTTCTTAACGGTGGCTAATTTCCCCTTTGAACAATTGAACAGATCCATTAATTCTTGATTGGTAAAAATAAAGTAGACGTGACCTTCCTCATCAACCCAGTGATTGCGTAAGGAATACTCGAGCCGATCTTTCAGTACCATGTAGGCCAATTTGGCTTCACTACTTAAATACCGATATTGTTCGCCGTACATCAATACTTTGGGAAACTGAAAGAACAAGGCCCCATAAACGTTGTCAGCTTGATAAAACTTGAAATTTGTTTGATCCATTATAAAAACTCCCTTTCTTGACTGACACATGCTGTCTCAAAAGAGAGTTGCTAAAACATTTGATTTGCTTTAAAATACAAATCTGATATGCTCTAACTGAATTACAAAGCTTTCATTGGTCTGGTGGCTTTGTAATTCATCAGCATGTGTCTATTCTTGGTTGCCCATTCGGCAACTTTTTTAATTTCTAACAACAAAAAATGGACTAGGTAGCTTCTGTTGGCTACTTAGTCCATTGGATTTAATTTGTTTTTTAACTATCCTTAACTTGTCCTTTGGGACTGGTTTGCGGTATAATTAACCTACAAATTAAGAACAATGTTCAGTCGATTTTAACTTGCAGGTCTAAATCGACTGAATCTAAGTAGCTGTTGTGTAGCTACTTGCTAAACCAAAAATCCCTGATTCCTCGTGAATCGGGGATTTTTCTGTTTAGCTTGATCTCTTTATTCGGTTGTTAAATTAATCTTAGTCTAGCATAGCGCTTACCTAGCGGCAACTTTATTTGTTTTTGTATATTTTGCCAGCTTTTTTCTAAATATCATTGTCTGAAAAGGCATTAAATCCTCCTTGCAACCGCTCTTTGGAACTAGAAGGCTTTTCTACGCCATTTTTAGGGGCTTCTGGAGCTTTTAATTCATCTTTAACATAAGGATCACCTTGAGCCTTTAACCGTTCAATTTCGTGAATTAAAGCGGTTTTAACAAGTGTGGTTTTAGGAATTAATGATTTATCAAAGTAATCAAGGATTTCTTTGTCGACAATTTTCTCGGGATTTAGTCGGACGTTCAAGGTTTTAACTTTTCCCATGATTACTTGCTCCCTTCGTTTTGAGCTTGTTGACTTAATCCGTACTTATAAAAGCCGTTAACATTAGCAACTTCTGTATTTTTAACAATAACTGCGTTAGTGAAAGTAGTATTCAAGATTTTTTGGTTAAGCAAATTGGCTCCACCACCGGTAAAGAACAAAGTATCAATACTATTAAGGTTCTTTAACGTTGAAGTTACATTAGCAACTAAGCGCCGGGTAAACCGCTCAATTTCCTTGCAAACCAAATCAGTAATATCATCTTGACGATTTTTAGAAAATCGGTAGCTCCAATGATGTTGCTGGTTTCCCTTTCGTAAATCTTTTTCTAATTGATAAAGACTAATATCACCATTAATCCCGTTGGCAATGGCTTCGTATAGATCATTTACGCCGGTATTAAATTGATGGCGGTTTTTGCCACTAAGTTCAAAGTTTAAAATCGTATCAATTAAAATTGTGCCACCACCTACATCAACAATGCCAACTTTTTCGTCTAGTAAATCTTTGTTCTTGATAAAGCCCTCACCGTCTAATAGCTCGTTATATAAGGTGCCGATTGGTTGAGGCAAAATATAGACTTTACGAACTCTTACCGTCACGATTTTATCGTCAATAGTAACTTGGTGTTGGCCCTCTAAGACTTTTAATAAAGCTTTTAATTGTCCTTGGTCAGCATAATCTCCAGTTGGAAGCCCAGCAGTGACGACTACTTCTAAAACTTGATCTTTAGCCGCTTTGAAATCACTTGCTAGTAATCCCAGCGCAAAATTGGCTAGTAATTTAAATGCTTCACTATCGTATCGAGCACCATACATGATTGTATCCGCTAAATATTCGTCAAGGTGAAGTCGGTCAATATCTCGACCCCATACGTACTTATCGTCGCTAAAAGGGACTGAATAAGTGTGTAGGTCATTATTCATTGTAGAATTGCCAACTGACATCGGCATGTCTGCTTGGTTTAAATATCTTGAAGGCAGTACATATTCAGCTTTACTGCTTTTTAATTTGGTCTGTTTGTTTCCTAAATCTAAGCTAAAAATATCCATAAGGCACTCTCCTTTATTTGCATTACATTGTGTATATATAGAATACCACATTACATGCTATTTGTAAATAAATAGAATCACAAAAAATGCAACTAAATTAAGTTGCATTACAAAAAGTACCGCTTTGTTAGTCATTTTCGTTTAATCTTGTATTTCTTTCGATACCTGATAAAGGTCGTTCGTTTAATGCCGGTATTACGGGCAACATCTACATCACTCATGCCTGCCTGATACAGTTTAAAAGCATGTAGTAAACGGGGATCATCTTGGGTGTATTGGGGTTTGCGGCCATGATATTTACCTTGCTGTTTGGCAAGCGCAATGCCTTGTTGCTGACGCTCGATGATTCGCTTACGTTCGCTTTCAGCCTGATACTTATATAGTTCAATGATGAGGTTAGTCATTAGTTGACGCAAGTTAGGATCAGCAATCCCTGTCATGGACGGCAAATTTAACACATCTAGGGTGGCGCCTTTATTTTGAATGGTGTTCATAATCTGAGTTAAGTCCTGATTGTTTCTGCCTAAACGATCTAGTTCAGTGACCATGACAATATCACCCTCACGAATATAGGCCAGCATTTTTTGCAGTTCTGGCCGATTAGTGTTAGCCCCACTTAATTTATC
>NZ_RHNY01000035.1 GCF_003946345.1 Levilactobacillus tongjiangensis | reverse complement strand
GGTAGACCTTTGAAAACTGAACATTGTTTCGACAAACCAAATATGTGTAGGGCGGTTTGATACTTGGTATCAAACCCAAACAATATTTGCGAAGTCAATTCGCTTTTAAAAATGTAACAACAATCGATGAGCTATTCAAGCACATCATCTATAAGATGAGAGTTTGATCCTGGCTCAGGACGAACGCTGGCGGCATGCCTAATACATGCAAGTCGAACGAGCTTCCGTTGATTGACGTGCTTGCACTGATTTCAACATTGAAGCGAGTGGCGAACTGGTGAGTAACACGTGGGAAATCTGCCCAGAAGCAGGGGATAACACTTGGAAACAGGTGCTAATACCGTATAACAACAAAAACCGCATGGTTTTTGTTTGAAAGATGGTTTCGGCTATCACTTTTGGATGATCCCGCGGCGTATTAGTTAGTTGGTGAGGTAAAGGCCCACCAAGACAATGATACGTAGCCGACCTGAGAGGGTAATCGGCCACATTGGGACTGAGACACGGCCCAAACTCCTACGGGAGGCAGCAGTAGGGAATCTTCCACAATGGACGAAAGTCTGATGGAGCAATGCCGCGTGAGTGAAGAAGGGTTTCGGCTCGTAAAACTCTGTTGTTAAAGAAGAACACTTCTGAGAGTAACTGTTCAGAAGTTGACGGTATTTAACCAGAAAGCCACGGCTAACTACGTGCCAGCAGCCGCGGTAATACGTAGGTGGCAAGCGTTGTCCGGATTTATTGGGCGTAAAGCGAGCGCAGGCGGTCTTTTAAGTCTGATGTGAAAGCCTTCGGCTTAACCGGAGAAGTGCATCGGAAACTGGGAGACTTGAGTGCAGAAGAGGACAGTGGAACTCCATGTGTAGCGGTGGAATGCGTAGATATATGGAAGAACACCAGTGGCGAAGGCGGCTGTCTAGTCTGTAACTGACGCTGAGGCTCGAAAGCATGGGTAGCGAACAGGATTAGATACCCTGGTAGTCCATGCCGTAAACGATGAGTGCTAGGTGTTGGAGGGTTTCCGCCCTTCAGTGCCGCAGCTAACGCATTAAGCACTCCGCCTGGGGAGTACGACCGCAAGGTTGAAACTCAAAGGAATTGACGGGGGCCCGCACAAGCGGTGGAGCATGTGGTTTAATTCGAAGCTACGCGAAGAACCTTACCAGGTCTTGACATACTATGCAAATCTTAGAGATAAGACGTTCCCTTCGGGGACATGGATACAGGTGGTGCATGGTTGTCGTCAGCTCGTGTCGTGAGATGTTGGGTTAAGTCCCGCAACGAGCGCAACCCTTATTATCAGTTGCCAGCATTAAGTTGGGCACTCTGGTGAGACTGCCGGTGACAAACCGGAGGAAGGTGGGGATGACGTCAAATCATCATGCCCCTTATGACCTGGGCTACACACGTGCTACAATGGACGGTACAACGAGTCGCGAAGTCGTGAGGCTAAGCTAATCTCTTAAAGCCGTTCTCAGTTCGGATTGTAGGCTGCAACTCGCCTACATGAAGTTGGAATCGCTAGTAATCGCGGATCAGCATGCCGCGGTGAATACGTTCCCGGGCCTTGTACACACCGCCCGTCACACCATGAGAGTTTGTAACACCCAAAGCCGGTGAGATAACCTTCGGGAGTCAGCCGTCTAAGGTGGGACAGATGATTAGGGTGAAGTCGTAACAAGGTAGCCGTAGGAGAACCTGCGGCTGGATCACCTCCTTTCTAAGGAATATACGGAGGCTACACATACTTTGACGAAACAATGTTCAGTTTTGAGGGGCTTACCTCTCTAACTTGTTCTTTGAAAACTAGATATTATCAATTATTTTCTTATTAATTATTTTTATTAAAGATAATTAAACCGAGAACACCGCGTATTTTGAGTTTTTTTAATTAGTTTATATCGCTAATACTCAATTAATCAACGATTACGAAGTAATCGTTAGGTTAAGTTATGAAGGGCGCATGGTGGATGCCTTGGTACTAGGAGCCGATGAAGGACGGGACTAACACCGATATGCTTCGGGGAGCTGTACGTAAGCTTTGATCCGGAGATTTCCGAATGGGGAAACCCAGTAGTTTTAACCAACTATTACAACTTAGGGAATACATACTTAAGTTGAGGCAGACGTGGGGAACTGAAACATCTAAGTACCCACAGGAAGAGAAAGAAAAATCGATTCCCTAAGTAGCGGCGAGCGAACGGGGAACAGCCCAAACCAACGAGCTTGCTCGTTGGGGTTGTAGGACTGAACATTTGAGTTACCAAAGTCAATGATAATCGAAGTGTCTGGGAAGGCACGGCATAGAGGGTGATACCCCCGTAGATGAAATCGTTGACCCTCAGTTCAGGATCCTGAGTACGGCCACACACGTGAAACGTGGTCGGAATCCGGGAGGACCATCTCCCAAGGCTAAATACTCCCTAGTGACCGATAGTGAACCAGTACCGTGAGGGAAAGGTGAAAAGCACCGCGGAAGCGGAGTGAAATAGTTCCTGAAACCATGTGCCTACAATTAGTTAGAGCCCGTTAATGGGTGATAGCGTGCCTTTTGTAGAATGAACCGGCGAGTTACGTTAATTTGCAAGGTTAAGATGTAAAGATCGGAGCCGTAGCGAAAGCGAGTCTGAAATGGGCGTTGCAGTAAGTTGACGTAGACCCGAAACCAGGTGACCTATCCATGTCCAGGTTGAAGGTGCGGTAAAACGCACTGGAGGACCGAACCCGTGTATGTTGAAAAATGCTGGGATGAGGTGTGGATAGCGGTGAAATTCCAAACGAACTTGGAGATAGCTGGTTCTCTCCGAAATAGCTTTAGGGTTAGCCTCGGAGTTAAGAATCGTGGAGGTAGAGCCACTGTTTGGACTAGGGGCCCGTCATGGGTTACTGAATTCAGATAAACTCCGAATGCCACTGATTTATATCCGGGAGTCAGACGATGAGTGATAAGATCCACCGTCGAAAGGGGAACAGCCCAGACCATCAATTAAGGTCCCTAAATACATGCTGAGTGGAAAAGGATGTGGAGTTGCACAGACAGCTAGGATGTTGGCTCAGAAGCAGCCACCATTTAAAGAGTGCGTAATAGCTCACTAGCCGAGTGATCCTGCGCCGAAAATTTACCGGGGCTAAGCATGTTACCGAAATTATGGATGCGACCATTAGGTCGCGTGATAGGAGAGCGTTCTAAGGGCAATGAAGCTAGACCGCAAGGACTAGTGGAGCGCTTAGAAGTGAGAATGCCGGTATGAGTAGCGAAAGATCAGTGAGAATCTGATCCACCGAATGACTAAGGTTTCCTGGGGAAGGCTCGTCCTCCCAGGGTTAGTCGGGACCTAAGCCGAGGCTGAGAAGCGTAGGCGATGGATAACAGGTTGATATTCCTGTACTAGTTAATCATGTTTGAACGATGGAGGGACGCAGTAGGCTACGGTATGCGCACGATTGGAAATGTGCGTTCAAGCGTCAAGTCTGGTGATGAGTCAAATGCTTATCGCTAAGGACAAGGCGTGACGAGGACCGAATTTTAGTAGGGAAGTGCCAGATGTCACACTGCCGAGAAAAGCTTCTAGTTAGTGATTAATTACCCGTACCGCAAACCGACACAGGTAGTCGAGGAGAGTATCCTAAGGTGAGCGAGTGAACTCTCGTTAAGGAACTCGGCAAAATGACCCCGTAACTTCGGGAGAAGGGGTGCTGCACGCAAGTGCAGCCGCAGTGAAAAGGCCCAGGCGACTGTTTATCAAAAACACAGGTTTCTGCAAAATCGTAAGATGACGTATAGGGGCTGACGCCTGCCCGGTGCTGGAAGGTTAAGTGGATGAGTTAGCTTCGGCGAAGCCCAGAAATGAAGCCCCAGTAAACGGCGGCCGTAACTATAACGGTCCTAAGGTAGCGAAATTCCTTGTCGGGTAAGTTCCGACCCGCACGAAAGGCGTAACGATCTGGGCACTGTCTCAACGAGAGACTCGGTGAAATTATATTACCTGTGAAGATGCAGGTTACCCGCGACAGGACGGAAAGACCCCATGGAGCTTTACTGTAGCTTGATATTGGGTGTTGACACAGCTTGTACAGGATAGGTCGGAGCCGTAGAACTCGGAACGCTAGTTTCGAGTGAGGCGCTGGTGGGATACGACCCTCGCTGTGTGAACACTCTAACCCGCACCACTTATCGTGGTGGGAGACAGTGTCAGGTAGGCAGTTTGACTGGGGCGGTCGCCTCCTAAAAAGTAACGGAGGCGCCCAAAGGTTCTCTCAGAATGGTTGGAAATCATTCGCTGAGTGTAAAGGCAGAAGAGAGCTTGACTGCGAGACAGACAGGTCGAGCAGGGACGAAAGTCGGGCTTAGTGATCCGGTGGTACCGTATGGAAGGGCCATCGCTCAACGGATAAAAGCTACCCTGGGGATAACAGGCTTATCTCCCCCAAGAGTCCACATCGACGGGGAGGTTTGGCACCTCGATGTCGGCTCATCGCATCCTGGGGCTGTAGTCGGTCCCAAGGGTTGGGCTGTTCGCCCATTAAAGCGGTACGCGAGCTGGGTTCAGAACGTCGTGAGACAGTTCGGTCCCTATCCGTCGCGGGCGTAGGAAATTTGAGAGGAGCTGTCCTTAGTACGAGAGGACCGGGATGGACATACCTCTGGTGTACCAGTTGTGCCGCCAGGCGCATCGCTGGGTAGCTATGTATGGATGAGATAAACGCTGAAAGCATCTAAGTGTGAAACTCGCCTCAAGATGAGATTTCCCATTCCTATATGGAAGTAAGACCCCTGAGAGATGATCAGGTAGATAGGCTGGAAGTAGCAGCGCCGTGAGGCGTGGAGCGGACCAGTACTAATCGGTCGAGGACTTAACCAAGTTGTAAAACGTGGTGTTCTCAGAGGAAATAATTGAATAATATCTAGTTTTGAGAGAAGAAGTTCTTTCATAGTGTAGTGGCGATAGCCTGAAGGATACACCCGTTCCCATGCCGAACACGGAAGTTAAGCTTCAGCACGCTGATAGTAGTTGGGGGATCGCCCCCTGCGAGGATAGGACGTCGCTACGCGAA
>NZ_RHNY01000034.1 GCF_003946345.1 Levilactobacillus tongjiangensis | reverse complement strand
TTTTAAAGCCGCTAACTGTCGATCTAAATGTTGCTCCTTGGAACTCACACGCGCATAACCGATTTTAGCCATTTCCAGCTCTCCTTTTGGACAGTTCTAATGAACACTTGTAATTCTTAGTATAGCACAGAAACAAAAAAGGCCACTAGGGTATACCCTAATGGCCTTTAAACATTTTTTATTAAAAATTATTTTTTATATAACTAGCCACATTTTCTTTGTCTGGAAATAAAGTAGCCTGGTTTATTTCCAATGATTGATTTAATTCGTTTAAAATTTGTTGCTTTTTTTCACCAGGAATTACTAATCTAATTGGCTCATTGTGTCCATTGTACAGAGATACTTTGTTATCAATATCATCATGAATATTTTCCAAGCTACATGATGTACCATCATAAGGTTCAAAAAGGAAAAAACCACTTTGAGCTCGTAAGCGTTCATTATTAATTGAAGGTTCGACGAAAAATGGGTGAAGTAAAGTTCTAAAGTTGATTAGATCAGCAAAATAACCAGTATCTCTTTTAATATCATGATACAGGCATTGCATTTCATAAGACTGATTTATTTCTTTATAGAAATCATTTAGTGAGTCATATACTTTTTGGTTTTCCTCAGAAAGTTGTTCATAATAGCCCTCTGGGAACTGCTTGACCAGATCCATGTACCAACTTTGGTATAAATGATTTTCATCTTCTTTCAACAAATCATCAATATTTTTGTTGAAAGAAGATATTTTTCTATAAATACTTTTCTTTTTTTCTTCGTCCATCAATGCTAATGTTGATAAGACTTCCACGGTGTCACTGCGACTACTATAGTATGTGAAATCATCAATATTTTGTGTCTTGTTAGAAAAAAACATGGTAACTATCCCGTCTGTTTCATGTCTTTCAGAATCAAGATGAGATTGACAGGCAAAATAAAGAGCGACAAGAGCATTGGTCGTTACATCTAATAACCTAGTTGGCAAGCCAAAATGTTGCATATAAGACAGGCGAGAAAAATTGTTTTCTAAATTGTTAAAATCGTTTGCGTACCTACGCATGTACTCATTAGTAAATGAATATTCATGGGTATATCCGGAGAGCTCTTTTTGTCTAAAGATGCTAGCAACGTTATTACTACTTTTGAAGTCATTTGACTGTCCTCTATAGAAAAATCGTGGTAGCAAACCTCTTCCATCAACTGTTACATTAGCTTTTATAGACTTTAGGGATTCTGCTTTTTTGCTTAAAAAACTATTTACAGATTGAATATTCAAAATAGAACCTCCTATAGATATAAGCAAGCACTCTGATAAAATGAATCAATTACCGTATTTTTATGCTCAATGTTCTTACTAAGATGACTTACGTTAATACACTAATCCAGGTTAGAATGAAGTACACTACTGATTTAAAAATATGTTTCTAAAAGAATTATATCTCTGTATAATGAATCAAGTAGAGAAGTTAAGGCGGTGGCTATTTCCGATCGGAGGCGGTGCTTATGGTGTTAAACCTTTAAAGCCCATAAATCCTAACGAAAGGAGTAGCCTAAGTGTCCGTTTCGGACGCTTTACAATTAATGCTAGCTTTCGGTACATTTATCGTGGCCTTGATTGCATTAATTGTTGAGCTGATCAAAAGTCAGCAAAAAAAATAATCCGTCTTAGCTTTTGGCAGGGCTAACGGATTATTTAATCTATTATTAAACTTTGCCACCGTCTTAAACGGCTCTACATGGGAAGCCCTGTTCTAGCGGGGCTTCCTTTTTCTGTTTACATTATAGCATGGCTATAACGGACTTGCGACTATTTTAAGTGTAGTTTCTCAAAGGCTAGAGAAACTATTGTTCGTTCTTGAAAATATGTAGGAGCAACGGCCTAAGAACCATATATAGTGGTATAATATGTAATAAAAAACTATATGTAGTGTTTGGAAGGTGTAATTCTTGGTTCAAGAGAAACACAACAAACTATTGAGCGCAATAATTTCGATTGGTCTTTTAAGCTTTTTAGGAATAGTGGTTGAAACAGCGTTAAACATAACCTTCCCACAATTAACAACGTATTTTTCTATACCTATCAGTCAAGTTCAATGGTTGACTACTGGATATATGCTAGTCTCAACTAGTTTGATTCCATTGGGTTCATTCTTTTTAAGACGGTTTCGTGTGGTAACTTTATTTAGAGTTTCGTGCTTAAGCTTTTTAGTCGGTACGTTGGTTGCAAGCTTTTCCAACAGCTTTAATTTAGTTTTGCTAGGCCGCTTATGTCAAGGCATTGCTGATGGAATCGCGTTACCGTTGATGTTTGCTGTCATACTAGATCAAGTGCCAAAGAAAAAAGTTGGCACTTTTATGGGGCTAGGTAGCTTAGTTATTGCCTTTGCACCAGCAGTGGGTCCCATATATGGTGGCATAATTCAGGACACATTCAATTGGCATTTTCTATTTATAATTTTAATACCAATTATTATGGTTACCTGGCTGCTTGGTGAGCTTAGCATTGAACAAAGTTCACCGGTTCATTACGTTCCCTTTGATGTCCGTGGGGGCATTTTCTTGGCCATTTTTTTGACAACGACGTTGATGTTTATTGTTAACTTGACTGCTAACAGTAGCTCTTTTAAATTGTATTTATTTTTACTAGGAACAGCTTTTTTTAGTGGCTTACTTTTCCTTCTTAATGAGAAGCATAAGAGCCATAAATTGTTGGAATTAAGTCTCTTTAAAAACAAACGCTTTTTGCAGTTGTTAAGTGCTTTTTTTCTATTGCAATTCAGTTCTTTGAGTATGTCATACTTAATCCCTAATGTGCTACAAATACTTTTTGCCCAGTCACCTGGTTTGGTAGGTTTTCTAATTGCTCCTGCCGCTGTGATTGATGCAGTGCTATCGGTGGTTGCTGGTATTATTTACGATAAAACTGCACCCCGCTTACCCATTATAAGTGGCTGTATAATCATTGGACTGACCTTTTTGGGCGCCAACCTATTTACACCAAGTATTGGCGGGCTGGTTTTAATATATATGCTTTTTATGGTGGGATTGAGCTTTAGCTACAGTAACATCATGACCTATAGTTTGTCTCAATTACCTGCTGGGTTAGTAAATGATGGTAATTCGATTTATATGACGGTTCAAGCTTATTCAGGAGCAGTTGGAATTGCAATATCGTCCTCTATTGTTTCTTTATTGCAGAAACAACAAGGGAGTGTAATTTCAGGGACAAAATGGGGGTTAGCAATCAATTTCTTGATTTTGTTTTTTGTTGCCGTATTCACAATTTCTCTATGCTTGATAGCTTTACGAAATAAAGTAATTAAAGGAGATAAAGAGTAATGAGTTTAGATGATATAAAATCATTTTCTAAAGAAAATATGGCCTTTGATCCAACTGGGCATGATTTTCTTCATGCCCAAAGAGTGGCTAAGTTAGCTCAAAAAATATATACAGAAGATTTTAAAAAAGATGAAACTGATATTGGTCTGTATGTTGTGAAAGCAGCTAGCTATTTGCATGACACCATAGACGAAAAAGTCACTGCAGATAAAAAGAATAGACTGAGAGAAGTACGAATTATACTTAGCCATGAGAATATTGCAACTCCGGCTAGAGAAGACATTTTAGATATTATCCAACATATGTCATATTCTGACAACATTGAACACCATTACCAGCTTTCTAACGAAGGTAAATGTGTTCAGGACGCTGATAGACTTGATGCACTAGGTGCAATCGGCATAGCACGTGCATTTGCTTACGGCGGGCACGCTGGACAGGAAATATACGATCCCAAAATATCAGTGAAGGAAATCAAAACACACGATGATTATCGCCATCACAAAAGTACAACCATCAATCACTTTTATGAAAAGCTACTGAAATTAGCAAGTTCAATGAATACCAGAACGGGAAAGCAAGAAGCCAGTCGTCGAACAAAGTATATGCGTGATTTCTTATCTGAATTCCAAATGGAAACAGGTGTAAAAGATGAGACATAATGAGTATCTATTAGATAAATCGTATTTCGAAAAAGTCGCTGCGCTTTTTAATAAAGGGCAGTCTGATCCCCAAAAAATCCTTGTCGTAGAGCACGCCGTGATTAACAGTTTGGATTTTATAGACTATTTATGTGAACACTACGAAGTGTACTTTATACCCAAGCCCAAAAGTATTGATCGTAAAGTCCTTAAACATTTATCAAAGACTTGTACAATATTAGATGTTTCTAGGAAAGAATTAGCAGGCGTTGATACACCTAACTTGATAAAGGAAATTGTCGGACAGGACACGTTTGCAATTATTGATATTGGTGGGTATTTTGTACCAAGATTAAGTGACATTCAGAAACAGTTTAAAGGTCAATTGGTTAAAATAATCGAGGATACGGAAAATGGCTACCAAAAGTATGAAGATAAGCTGTCCAATAATTCAATATCAGTCCCAATACTATCAGTGGCAAGAAGTTCTTTAAAAATTGAGGAAGATTTTTTGGTTGGACATGAGATTGTAGTCAAATCCGAAATCTTTTTAGCAGATTATGGAACGACGCTTTTAGGCAAGAAAGTACTAGTTATTGGCTATGGTAAAGTTGGCTCCAGTATAGCGGGTAATTTAAGAAAACGTGGTGCAATAGTCATAGTTGCTGATAAAAGGGCAATACGATTAGCTAACGCATTAGCCCATGGGTACCAAATAACTAATGATATATATACTGAGCTAATTGACGTTGATATTGTGTATATAGCTAATGGAGAGAAGTCTATTGATACTCTTCAACTAAAAAAATTGGATTTGAAACATACTTTATATAGCTTTTCTGTAACTTCAGCGGACGATACTTTTAAAAATAGTCAAATGATCAACAAATTACCCCACTATGGACACAATGGTGGGTATAAAATTTTAAAAACTAAAAGCAATAGGACTGTTATTCTAGCAAATTCAGGAAACGCAATTAATTTCACATACTCTATATCAACATTAGCTTCCTACGTCCAATTAACACAGGCTGAAATGGCAGTTATACTACAAAAAGACATTTCAGGTGAAGAAAATCAGGGAATTGTTGAATTAAATAAAAAAGCTTAAAGAATTATACAAATAAGCTCTGGTTGCTACCGACAAAGAGATTTTAAGCTGTTTTTAGTTGCTGCTAAACTTTGATCGTAGTATTAAACAAAAATACCTTATTAAGCGCAACTTTCACTGAAACAGTTGATAACAATATTAAGATGAAATTTGGTTTCCTCGTCAAAGTTTCTGTATAATAGATTAAGCAGGAAGTTTTCTACGTAAAGTCAAGTATATTAGGACTCTAAAGTTTTAATTTATGACATATTTGGCATTATTGCTTTAATTGAGGCGTTTTTTTCTAAATTAGGAGCATCACAAAGGGCTTCAAAGAAATTACTTCTTTGAAGTTAACTTAGGCTATAATGAACCTGATCAATTAATTACGACAAAAGTCTTTTTGATTATTGTTGGCTACGTTGTAATCATACATTTGATCAGTGATAATCAAAATATATATCGTTCTAAGCAGTTTATGGATTGAAGCAATGGCAATTTTCTTGAACCCCTTCGTTTGAGAAAATTGCTTTTTTCGTTCATAGTAATCTGCTATATGACATGGACTAGTCTTAGCCGCTAGATCGATTTGTCCAATTGCACGATAAAGAATCTTCCGCGCAACGGCATTGCCGTGCTTAGAAATCCTTAAACTAGAATCTTTTTCCCCTGATTGATATCTACCTGGATCAATACCAACAAAAGCATTTATCTTGTTTGGATTACTGAATCTTCTAATGTCGCCTAATTCGGCTAGAATTCGGACATCAGTTATTTCAGCGATACCAGGAATGCTCATTAAGATTTCTAGATCGCGATTAGGCAAAGTCTTAGCTAATTTAATCATTTCCTCTGATCTCCGCTCGCGATCAGCTGTAAGCCGTAATAATCTATTGGCGTAATAAACCACTTCATCACGCTCCGGGTCGTCTTGATCAACTGCTGGATAAGCTAAATCCGCGAGATGCTTAAGTTTAATAGCTAGTTTTTGAGCACGGTTAATACCATAACCTTTAAAATCTTTAATTTGCTTAGCGATGGTTGATACTTCAAGATTTCTAACATCTTGGCAGTGCGGAAAGAGCTCAACTAAATACCAGTAATTAACACCTCTAGAGTTATTGAAAATGGTTTCTAATTCTGGAAAAGTTAACTGTAAATATTTATGAAGTCGATTCTTGGAAGAAATAATATCGTGAGTTAATTCCTCATAAGCCCGACTTAAAGACTGCAATTGATGATAAACATCAGGCTCTTTTCGATTAGGTTGATGCTGATTTTGATCTTGAGCTAGTGCCAAATGGTAAGCATCATTACGATCGGTTTTATTGCGACGTAAGCCCTGATTAATTTCTTTCTTAGCCTTTAAAGGATTAAGAAGAACATAATCATAATCGTATTCATCTAAAAATCTAGTAATTCTGCGTGAATAAACTCCAGTTGCTTCTAAGATGATTTGTGGATGTTCGGCGTATTCTTTTAGATCTATCAACAGAGTTTTAAAGCCGATAGTATCGTTAGTGATCTTATATTCTCGTGTGGCGCCACTCTGAAGTACACAAACACTGGAATCACGACTACTTACATCTATGCCAAAGACAATGCTCATTTTTAAACCCTCCTAAATAGCTGTTAGTGGTTGGAACGTATTTACTAAGGTAATTATTTCTAATTTTCTAAACTGGACATCAAGTGTCGACATTCTTCGAAGAGAATACTAATTACTAAGTAAAACTGCCTGTTTTAAGGGCGGTGGCTGTCTTTTCCCTTGCGAGGTGAGGCCCATGGGAACATGGAATAATCTTCAGGAAGGTTTCACAGTCAATGAGCGTCTTCCAGACACTCTCGTTGATGTTGCTGTTTGGCACGTTTTTAATCGCGCTCCTCAGCTATATCGACAAGCACCACAAATAAAAAAGCCGCCCTGCGTAACTTTGGCCAGTTACAGGGTAGCTTAATGCTGTCTTATTAACTTCGCCACCGCCTTTGAAGCGGCTTGCGTGGGAAGTCCTGTTTTCGGCGGGGCTTCCTTTTTCTGTCTCCATTATAGCATGTCCCTTAAAAACTGGCTAACGTTTTAGGCTTTGATCAGGTTCAGAATCTGGTTGTTTAATTTCTGGATTCTGTTTAGCAAATGCTTTCAGTTGTTTTTGAGTTCGATCACTAATTTCTTGGTGCACATCGTTTAACTGATTTTTTAATTGCGCTTTTTGTTGTGGACTAGTTGTTTGTTGAATTTGTTGTTGCAAGCCTTGATAGGACTTATTCAGTGACTGGGCTGCTAGCTTTTTTAAATCGTGCTCAGGTCCTTCTTGTGCTTCTTGCAAGCCTAATTATTTGGTTAAGCCATCGCTAAGCTCAATCACTTTGTTGCTAACTTGCTGGATTTCACTTAAAGCACTATGGATCACAGCTGTATCTTTAGCCCAGGTAGCCACATAACCGAGTGAATAGTTACTGGTATCAACGCCAATATTTTGCATGGCAACATATGCGACCGCTTCGGCCTGGGTTTCCTGATAGGCTCGTGGCCGATCTTTAAAGGCTGATTTTAAGCCGTGTAGCTGGCTATGCGCATATTCATGATATAACGTCTTCAATTTTAAAGCATTATCGGATTCATCACCACCAATAACAATTTCATTAGTGCTGGGTTGAAAATACCCTTAAAACCAGGTCATAGACTTGTTGCTGTAATTTAGGCAAGCTGGCTAGTTTCTCTTTCGTCGGCACGACTTTAGTCATAATAATGGCGTAGTGTTCTTCAACCTTCTTTCCATTAACATAGCGCTTATTCGGGGCGATATTGGTTAAAGCGACTGGCTTAGAGACTAACCCCAGATACTTAGGCAGATTAGCCCCTAAATAATCAAATTCTTCATCAGTGATATAAGCACAATCGGTGCGGGGATAACTGAGCAGTTTGTCTTCGTATAAACTCTGAATGGCCGCCAAAGTCTGGCTGGCACTGGCATGATAACGTTTATTCATGGCACTCTGGAGACTGGATAGTGAGAATAGTTGGGGACTAGCACGCTTTTTAGCCTGGTTTTGAATGCCCTTGATTAAACCAGCCTGTGAGCCTTTCTGAACGTGTTTAGCTTGCATGAATGCCATTAGCCCTGTTTCGTCTTTAAATCGCTGATAGGGGCCTAATTTTGCGACGAATTCTTGCTAATTAGCAAGAATTTCAGCATTTAGTTCAAAATAGGGTTTCGGATTAAAGGTTTTGTTTACCTGGTCTCTTTGATAGACCATACACAAGGCTGGCAGCTATACGTAACTAATCGAGCATACCAAATTTTTCTCAATATAAAATACATTATGGGCTACCATTCATACCAATTAACCAGTCGCTAATTTTGTGATTACAAGTGCATGCCCCCATCTTCATGCCGGTTTCGAGTTTGGTGTTGCCGTTGCTTTTTCGTCATTTCCCACTCAGTCTTCTTTAAACCTTGCGCCTGTCTTTGTCGTTGGTAATCTTCATCACGAGCATATAGAACAGTCATGATCGCGTCACTAAAGGCCGTCTTTAAGTAATAGTCTGGACTAACTGGCTTGTAATTTAGCGGTTGATAATGTCCAATATTTACTTTTCTATACTGGTCGTCCTTGGCTTGTTGCCCTTTTAACTGCTTTTGGATTTTCTCGATCTGACTGTTCTTAATCGTCGGATCGGCTTTGCATTCGCCAAAAAAGAGTTGTTTAGTGCCATCATGCTTTAAAACCCGTTGTAAGTGATGATTTTCTAACTGATCTAAGCTCAGCCGTCCCGATAAATAAGCTAGTCCTTGTTGATGTTCTTGGGGACTGAACACCTGTGGTGGATTTGCTTGCCACTGTTCAATTGTTTCAGCCTGACATGGCTTTAAAACAGGATCATAGTACATCACGGCTGTATAGGCTTGTTCCTGTTTAATCAATGGCAATCCATCTAAATCGCCTTTGGGAAAGGCCCTTTTTAATACTTCATGGTATTGCGTTTTAATGACTTGCTTAACGGCCATGATTGCCCGTAGGTCTTTGACTGCTCGAGTAATCTTTTGCTGCTCGGTTGGTGAATACTTTTCTAGTAGACCTTGATCAACGTGTTCTAAACTTTCTAAGCTATCATCATGAATCATCAGCGTATATTTAAGCTTGATTTTGACTTCCTTTTCTTGTTGCATTAATAACTTCCAGCCAACGTATGGCCGTTTGGTAAAGGTCAATAATTGTCGGGTCAATAAATCATCACGAATATTCATTAAACGTTCGTTTAATTCACTGCCTTTGAAAATCGTTTGTTCACTATTAGTTTCTTTAATCAATTCCCGTCGTTCAGCCGCGTTTGTCTGTTCAAAATCAAGCTCTGGATAAAGTTTTTTAGTCGTGCGATCAACTACTTTATTTAAGAGCTCATCTGCTTTTTTTAGTGAACTTTCTTGTTGGTTAATTGTCAATAATTGCTTAGTGACATCTTCACCAACAGCGTGCTTAATTAAGGTACTGTTTTTCCAATTAAATAGCATGCGCCGCTTATCATCTAAACTTTCCAAACTAATATAAGTTTTCAGTCCGTGGCTTAACTCTTTGACCACTTTTTTCTCGTTAAACGAGAAGTGTTTACTTAGGCTATCCAAGTGGCCTCGATTAACTACTTTCTCCTGCATATTTTTATAGCCAGCTTTGGACTTACGATAGTTCTTAACTTGTTGATTAAATGCCTTTCTTTCATGCCGTTTGCTATTGATTCCCTCATGTTGAGTTGGTGTATCATCTATTCCCTGCTCGATAAATGATTTTTCACTGATCCGATCCGGAATATTTTTTTGCTCTAAAACTTGATTGACACTAGCCGCCCAATTGTGCCGCCATTCAGTAATTTTTTCTTTTTTATCCCAATCAACTAGCCACACCTTTCTTGATCTTGGAAAACGACTATTTCCTGTATAAGTCTTGTTCCCATTTTCATCTAATATATTTTCCCTTTTACTTTTCAATCCCCATGTTCCGTCTGGATTAAATGGTCGGTTAGTTAACATCACATGTGCGTGCGGATTATCTGGGTGGTCGCGATGAATCGCTACATCAGCTACCATGCCTTGATCAACAAAATTTTCTTGCACGTATTTTGTCAATAATTCTTTCTGTTCATCTTCGCTTAGTTCAACTGGCAAAGCCACGTTAAACTCTTTCGCATACCGAGAGTTTGATTTACGATCTTTCTTTTCAACTTCATTCCATAATTTCTCTCTATCACTCGCCCATGATGGTGCATTTTTAGGAGTTAAAATAAAACTCTCTGGCATGACTGACCGAGCATAAAAATAGCTTCGACCTTCTTTTTGATCGAATAACTTTTCACCACTTCTATAACTTGCTCCAGCAATTGCGCTTCTTCCTTTTCCAGCACTAATATTACTAAAGCTCATGTGAAAAATTGCCATGTCTGTCACCACCTTTTTTGGGTTTATGGGTTTGCTTTTGTTGTCGCCAACGGCGACTTCTGATACAAGGGTTTAGCACAATAACACAACCAACTTTAGTTGTTGTGTGTAAGTGCGCATTGACCTCGTTTCACTCGGTCTTCTGATTCTATTAGCTTTAACTTAGTGTATGCCTTCCGCTTCGCTATTTCAACTTTTATACTTTGACTTAACGTTTCCCTTATGATATAGTGTCAGTGATTATTTCTAATATGATTGGAGGGATCGTTATGTCTCAAAGCAACTTAGAAAAACAAGAAGCTAAATTAAAAGC
>NZ_RHNY01000033.1 GCF_003946345.1 Levilactobacillus tongjiangensis | reverse complement strand
CGACCATTAAAAATACATCATCAACAGACTGCCATTGAAAGATTCCGGGCTTGTTCGGATTAAACTTGTAATTTGCCTACTCAAAAGCAGATTTCAACTTTTCATGCCATTCCTGGTTACTCACTGAAATCTGCTTTTTGGTTATCATTTTAAAATTAATCAACTAACCTGGCATTTTCAGGCTTTGCTAGTCATTAAGACTCACCAACGACACACCACCGTCTCCCGTCTCAAAAACCGAATAACAGCCCGCTTTAAAATCCACCGACCAAAAGTCGCCGCCGGTCCAATAACGGTACAGTGTTCGCAACACCCCCTGATGCGCAACCACTAACAATGTACTGTTTGACGGCAGCGTTTCCCGATAATGGTCGAGGGCGGTCGTCACCCGTTTTTCAAATACTCGGTATGGTTCGGCGCCAGCGGGGGTGACATCAAACGGCGCCTGCAGCCAAGCTGCCCAGGTTGTTGGATCCCGAGCTTCTACCTGGTCAGCGTTCAAACCTTCCCAGATTCCAAAAGGCATTTCGTCAATGTGCTTTTCGATAATCTGTTTGGTTTGCGGATGATATTGCATGATTGCGTCCATGGTTTGCTGAGTCCGTTTTAAATCACTGCGGATTGCGTAATCGATCGTTGTGGCCTTCAGCTTATCGGCAAGCTCTCTCGCCTGCCTGAGTCCCAAGCCATCCAATTCAATATCCGTACGTCCATAATATTTCTTTTCTTTGTTATATTGCGTCTCACCGTGGCGAGTCATTAATAATTTCATCCAAAAGCCCTCACTAACGCTGTTACTACCAATAAAAACGCGACTTGAGCCAGCTCACCATACGCACCAATTGTGTCACCGGTAAAACCGCCCAGTTTATGCGTGATGTAGTGCCGGTACCAAAGAGCTCCCAGGACCACTGCGAGATAACCGCAGAGGCCGAAAGTCCCTAACAGACCACCAAGTACCAAAATCGAAAAAAGCTGAGCGATCATGATTTGCCAGGTGGCAACACCAGTCCAGAGATTACCAAGCCCCTTCGTTTTGCCAGCATAAACCATTTTGTAAAATAACAGCGCCATGCCGGTCTTGGCCACCATGGTCGTACAGGCCACCAATGAAACGAATTGCCAGGCCGCCAAATACTGACTGCAGACAACCCCGGCACCCATGACAATTGCATAGAAATAGATCAGGGCCAGACTTCCCATGGTACCAATCCGGCTGTCCTTCATAATTTCTTTGATCCGGTCCACCGTCCGCGATGAATAAAGACCGTCGGCAGTGTCGGCCAAGGAATCCAAGTGAAAGCCGCCGGTTAGAACCCCATCGGCCACCCAGAATAAGATCCAAGCAAACCAGCTGGGAAATACCAAGGTCATCAGCCAGAAAAAGAGGGCCTCGATGCAGCCAATCAAAAATCCAAACAGGGTAAAATACTGGATGCTCTTCTTGAACTTTACCGCTGCATCCGGAATTTCATACGGAATGGGAATCCTGGTGAAAAATTGGGTTAACAATATCAATGAACCAAACATAGAATCAATGCCGTCCTTAATCTGAGTTTTGGTGAAGCTGAGCAATTTCGGTCAGCTCGGGAAATTGCCTTTCAAATAATTGACGTTTATCGGCCACCACGGCAACTAGTAACACGGTCGCCGGTCCGGCAGATTGCGTAAATTCAGCATCCGCCAGGTCAACCACGGCGGAAATTTTTGCGGTATGGGTGGCGGCCATCTGGGCCAGCTCGTTGGCAATTCCCTTTGAGCCCACCGGCAGCATATCCACCACTGCTGGGGTGGCGCGAATGGTTCGAACCTGATCGTAAGAAAAAATCGTTGCCAAATGGGCTTTGACCGCCTCCCCAACGTAGGGTGTTCCAAGCTGATAAACGATCAGAGAGTCATCGATCGATGTCGTGGGAATATCTTTCCGATTAATTTGGCCAATCACGGCCACCCCAATCGCCGTTGTCCGGGTCGGCATATTATCTTCGGTACTACCATTCAATGGAATATCGTAAAATCCAGCCTTGGTTAATTCACGCTTAAGTCCCTGAATCACCCGACGGCCAGTTGGGACCATTTCGTTGCCAACCGTGTCAACGACGGCAATTGGCCGGGCCCCAAAGCACAGCAGCTCCAATAGCGGTACCCGCAGTGAATACGCCGCGGTAATCGCCGAATCAATTTGAACGGCGTCCAAGGGCTTCTCACCAATCCCCGCACTGCTGTCACAGGCAATCACCAGCGCTGTTGTGGGACTCGTTGGCACCACCGATAAATCACGAAATCGTGGGTTCATTTGGTTCATTTAATCGGTTCCCCCTATTTCTGCGGCGTCAGAAACGGCGCATCCTTCACTCGATGGGGCAGTGCCGCATAAATCACTTCACAAACAATTAAGTTTAGAATCGTTGCGATGGTCAGTGGAACAAAGAACGCCCAAACCGCCTGCTTCATAAGCGGATAAAGAAGCACCAACTCGATTGGCACATTGATCGCGTAGCCCAGCACGTCAGAAGTCAGCACGCCCTTCAGCGTATCCTTGCCCAACCATTTACGAACCAGGCCAAATATCAGCATGCAAATCCCCATGGCAACGCCAATAATTAAATGAATCGGCAATGTCAGAGGAAACCCCGCCAACGCGGCGGACACCAGGTGCCCGAATAATCCCAACGTTGCGCCAAACCACGGGCCTAGCAACACCGCTCCTAAGAATGCCGGGGCTGAATCAAAGGCCACTGAGCCCATGATTTTGACGTTTGCGCCAATCACGCAGAGCGCCAAGAGCATGGCGGCTAGGGTGAGGCGCTTCAGTCGATCTGATTGTGTAATAATTGCAAAATCCTCCTCATAATAATCAATTTTAGTTCCTTTTCGATTGTATCAGAGATGGGTGGGGATATTTAGCTTTATTTCAAAATATCCTTCCCCCTAAAGTTCCAGCATAGTGTAAGCACCACACAAACACAAAAACTGGACCAGAAAGGGATCTAGACAAGCGCTTACACAATTATTAGCGTATTTAGTTAAAATAATCAAGCTTCAACAACAATTTATTTTGATTCTAATGACCCAACTGGCAAATATTTATCTTCATTCCAAAACGCCACGGCTAGAAAGCCCGACCTATCGACGTTTCAACCAATTCAAAGCTGATGATAAGCTGCCGCTTCTCCAGGCAAATATCCACAAAAACCAACTGAATTACCAGGAATTATTAGTAGCTTATCAAGCAAAGCACGGCAAGCCGTTAAAACCGGTTAACCATCGGCAGGCGTTTGCCTTCCCGCGACAAACCTGTCCCGGGTGTGGCGCACCAAGTCAATACTTGTATGCCAATGGCGGTGGTGATAAGAGCTCATTACTTCTCTGTCCCGACTGCCAAAACAAACTGGAACTTGCGAAGCAGCGGGCCAACTTCAAGGCCTGGCGGTGCAATAATCGTCACTGCCCTAATCGCAAACGTGAGCTGGCCAAACTAAATTCCAGTCAATACCAGGAATACTTAAAGCGGCCATCACAATTCAAGTTACGGTACATCTATCGGGAATACGCTTTTAAAATTCGCCAGATAGCCCCGCAATCATCCGCGCAATCTCGGGTTGACCTCAGTCGCATTCAGGCCTCACCACAAGTGCTGGGATTAATCCTCAGCTACTGTGTGAACTATGGCATCTCCGCTGCCAAGACTGCCGCGTTAATGTACGACATCCATGGCATCAAGATTTCCAAGCAAACCATTCTCAATTACGCACAAGCCGTGGCGGCCAATATTCGACCCTTCCTGGATAATTATCCGTATCAGCTTTCCAGCCAATTGGTGGGTGACGAAACTTATCTGCGCGTGAAAGGAAAATGGCACTATCTGTTCTACTTCTATGACGTGAACAAAAAAATTATCCTGGCAGATTACGTGACCCCCAAGCGAACCACTGAATCAGCGTGCATCGCGATCTATCAAGTCCTCAAAAAGTATCAAGTGATTCCTGAGAACCTGCGGTTCACGGTTGACGATAATCCCATCTATCGAGTGGCCAGACTATATTATGCACATCAGGAAGGCATCAACTTCGACCTTAATATCGTTAAAGGCTTAACCAACGAAACCGAGGTGGCAAAGGAATATCGCCCCGCCAAGCAAACCATTGAACGCTTAAATCGCTCACTGAAAGCTAATTATCGCCCAATGGGGGGCTTTAAGTCAGCCAGCGGCTCTATCACTTACGTGACGCTGTATTCACTCTGCCATAATTTTTTACGGCCCCATCAAAGTCTGGGATACCATCCACCAGTTGAAGTTCCTGAATTAACGGGACTTACCCGCATGCCAGACAAGTGGTTGAGACTCATCAAACTCGCTCAAGAACAGCTACCAACCGCTTGATTTTGGTAATTGGAGCCCGGTGGTTCGTTATCGTCAAATGGCGGTAGCGAACACTTGACAAGCCGAAAAGCCAATGGGTTAAACTTAAATGACCCGAGGCTTATTTAAGTGGCCTTGATTTCGTCTAACCATCGCCTCGGCACCGCTGAGCCAACCCATTGGCCGGCTTGTCAGGTGCATTTGACGATTACGACCACGTAGTAGACTGCAAACCTGAATGAAAACCATATTAGAATCTACTTTTTCATGGAACTTTGGACATTACCGATTTCCTAACGTTTATAGTTTAGCACTGGAAAACCCAAAAGGTGTCGGACAGCACTTGGTATTAGCCACCATACAAAAAATCCCCATTCAGTCCGAAAACTGATGAGGATCGTCACGCAAAACTTATTAATTTAACCATGATTACTTCTGTTGGCCTTTCAATACCGAATTCCAGAAAAGACGTGAATTCAAATCATCTTTCAAGGTTCCTGAACGGCGATTCTTTCTTTCAGTGGTTCTTGCAAATAAATTCTTCAAAGTCTTTGGCATAAAACATTCCTCCTTGGTCAATTCTATGAAGCTTATCAATCTTCTCTCTACTAAGTAGTAGAGCGCTACTGTCGACCAGGGAGATAGTAATATGCTTATAAAATTTACCAAAGCAAAGCCCCGACACGGATGACTTTTTCCGCCTCGGGATGTTGCTTGAAGGATGTTGCAGCTTTTGCTTTCAATGATTTTCAGAAAGTTATTTACGTGTTAACCACCTCGCTTGTTCGGATGAACCCGTATAAATGACAGCTTAGCAGGTCACGGTAAATTTAGTGTAAAAATGGTGTAAAAAGGCTGTACATAATATCCAAAAGGTGATAAATCAGTTCGCAAATTTCACCATTTAAAAACGCCTCAAAATAATACTAGCCACCACACAAGATATGCCGTTTACCACCCTTGGCAACGATGATATACTGTTGGAAGGGCTTACTAACCCTTAGAAAGTCGGGATTTTCCATGACACACACCCCAATCAAGATGACGTTTTTTTCGCAGCTTCATCCAGTAGCGCTCACGCTGTACTTTACTGAGCTGATCGTCTGCCTCCTGCTGTTTAATCACGTGGCGGTCGCGGTGGCTGAGTTCATCGCGCTCACGATCACAGCCACCTACTACCTTGGCGGCCGAAAGACGGCGCGCCAACTGAAATACGCCGTTTCATTTCTATTAATGATTCTATTTTTCAATACGCTCCTCAATCAAAAGTTTCCGCCGATTCTTTGGCATTTCAAATGGGGCATTCTGACGTTCAAATTTTCGTATCCGGCATTTCTGTACGGCATTGCGATGGCAATTGTCCTGATCGCAATGCTGTTTGTTTTTTCAGTCCTAAACGCGGTTCTGACCCCCAGCAAGCTGATCTACGTGTTCTCGCCGATTGCGCCCCGGCTGGCAGTACTGGTCACCATTTCGTTTACGCTGGTCACCAGCTTCACCGATAGGCTCAAACGGATTTTGCGCCTGCAAAAAACCCGCAACGTCGACGTGGTTAATGGATCATTGAAGACCCGCACCCAAAAGACGCTCCACATCTTCGAAATTCTTCTGCAGGACGCCCTGTCTTCTGCGATGGAAACCGCCAATTTAATGGACGCCCGCGGATTTGGCGCCGCCAAGCGGACCCACTACCGCTCGTATCACTGGCAGTTTAGTGACCTGCTGTTCATCACGATTGCCACCGTCATGCTAGTTGCAACTATCGGCGTCCGGATTCTTTCAATGGGCACCAGTCGTTCAGTCGCCAATTTCACCACCATTTTTACGCCGGGCGATACTTGGCCCATCGTCGTCACGGCACTCCTATTCTTACTACCATTAATCTCAGAGGGGGTCTATCGTTCATGCAAAAATTAGCTACCGTGACCCATCTCACGTTCACCTATCCCGATCAATCAACCTCCGTTCTGGACGACGTCAACTTCACCATTGACCCCGGCGATTTTATTGTGATTGCCGGTAATACCGGCAGTGGCAAGACGACCCTGCTTAACCATTTGAAAAAGGAGCTCATGCCCAAAGGAGCCCGAACTGGTGACGTTCAAATTGCCGAAACACCGGTTGCTGACATGCCGAAGTTGGTGAGTGCCCAAACCGTCGGCTATGTGGCCCAAGATCCACAAACCCAGCCGGTGATGGCAACGGTGATCGAAGAACTGGCCTTCCCATTAGAAAATATTGGCTGTCCCAGCAATGAAATCGAACGCCGGATTACCGAACTGGCAAATTTCTTAGGTTTGGATCAAAACCTCGATCGCCAAATACATCAATTATCCGGCGGCCAGCTTCAGTTGGTAAACCTGGCTTCGGTTCTCATCTTGCGCCCAAAATTAATTTTACTGGACGAACCCACGTCCCAGTTGGATCCGCTGACCGCTCAGCATTTTCTCACCGTTTTAGGGCGGATTAATCAAGAATTAGGGATTACAATTATGTTGACTGAACACCGGCTGAGCACGGTAGCAGCCATGGCCAACCGGATGATTCTCCTGCAGGATCACCACCTGACCTTTGACGGTGATCCCCACAGCGGCTTGGCAAAAATGACCACTGATGCCCACTTGACCTATTTCGTACCGTCAATTCCCAAGCTCTTCTTAGATCAACAGATTCGAACCTCCCAATTGCCGATTTCAGTAGCCGATGCCCAGTCGGCGATTCGGACTCACCATCTTCAATTTCAATCAGGGACGACCGGCGGCAAGGTTGCGCAATTACCCCCAGCCGAAAAACCAATTCTAACCGTCAATAACATTTCCTTTAGCTTCGACGGCCAACATAACGTCCTCCATCACCTGAACCTGGCGATTAATCCCGGTACGTGGTTGGCAATTATCGGCAAAAACGGCTCCGGCAAATCAACCCTGTTAACGCTGATTTGTGGACTAATGACGCCGCAGCACGGCAAAATTCGTTTCGTCCACCAGTTAGTTTGGAAAATGGCCATTAACCAGCGAATGGCCAAACTGGCATTTCTGTCGCAAACTCCCCGTCTCCAATTTACAGCCGATACCGTTCGTGAGGAGCTGGAAGTTCAGGCGGCTGAATTACGGTTGCCAGACGCTAAGGCCCAAGTTGACCATATGATTAATCAATTTCATTTGAACCGTATTGAGAAACAAAATCCATTTGACATTAGTGGCGGCCAACAACAGCTGGTTGGATTAGCAATCGCACTGATGGCGACCCCTGATCTGTTGGTTCTGGACGAGCCAACCAAGGGACTGGATCCCTACACCAAGATTCAGGTGGGCAACCTGCTGAAACAGTACCAACAAGCCGGTATGACCATTGTGATTGCCAGCCACGACATGGAATTCTGTGCTAAATTTGCCGACAAATGCACGTTTATGTTTGATGGCCATCTCAACACGCTGCTTGCCACGCAATCATTTTTTGCCGATAACTTTTTCTTCACCACGCCAATTAACCGGATTGCCCGTGATCAGGTTAAGGACGCCCTACTGCCAGTCGATCTGAAGCTGGCGAACCATCCAGAAAGGGGGTGAGTGTTACTTGAAACAATCTTCGTTACTCAACCGGTATCGGTTATTAATTGCGTTACTGTTAATGTTTATTTTTCTGCTATTCATTGTCTTATTGAAGGGAAAGCACTACCTATTATTTAGCTTTATGTGCCTAATCTGTAGCCTTTTACCCGCGTACTGGCGCTTCGAACACGATCCAATCAGCACCCAAACGTTGATGTTTGTCGCCGTTTTGATCGCGTTGGCGGTTGCCACCCGGGTCCCACTGGGCGCCATTCCTGGTGTGCAGGGAGCCAGCTTCGTCGTAATTCTAAGCGGTGTCAGTCTCGGCCCGGAACTGGGCTTTATCACAGGATCTACCACGGCACTGGTTTCCAACATGTTTATGGGTCAAGGACCATGGACGCCTTGGCAGATGGTCGCCTGGGGCTTAATGGGGTTAACCGCTGGCCTCTTCATGAAGGCCCGATTGTCCCATAGTCTGATTTTTATGATCGTGTTTGCCTGCGTCTGGGGCTATTTGTTTGGCTGGATCATGGACCTCTGGTACGCCCTGGCCTACGTATCACCGCTGACCATCAAGAGTTTTATCTTGGCTTTTGCGGCCAGTTTCTTTCCATTTGACACGTTCCACGCAGCATCCAATGCCTTTCTCATCGCGCTATTTTACAAGCCATGGGAGAAGCTGTTTCACCGCTTAGTCACCAAATACAATATTTTACCGGATAAAAACCAATAGAAAAAGGATGGATTAATCAATGAAATTAACATCAAAGCTACTCATGATCTCTGCTTCAACCCTATTAGGATTTGGCAGTATCGCACCAGCCTTCACCGCCAATGCAGCCAGCGTTAAGACCGCCAGTCGTGCTTATCAAAATAGCAAGATCAAAGCCAACTACCGTTACGCGAAGAATCTGATGATTAAAAATAAGACCGGACTTTCCGGTCAAAGCAGTTCTATTTTTAGTAAGAAACTCAATCCTGATACTGGTGCGACTGCGGGGTACTCTGACCTTCTGTTAGGGCTCAAGGGAAACGGTTATAAATTTAATACCAAGGAAAAAACGTTGCTGCGAAAAAACTTGGTAATCAAAAAGACAACCCCTGCTGCAACAATGGCCAATGCCGTGATGGCTGTTCAGGCGATGGGACTCAACGCTAGAGATTATAAGCCATATGGCCACAAAAAGGGAATCAATCTGGTAACCAAGTTGTACCGGACAAGTGTTTCCAAACAAACGACAAGTGCCCAGGCACAAGTGCTGATTGCCATTTCGATGAGCTCAAAGTTCAAGCAGCCAAAGGGAGCGAAGTTTAGCAAAGCAAGCTTGAGTGCTCGGCTAGTGAAAGCTCAATTAAATAATCACGGTTGGACGTATAATAACCAACAAGGAGTTAGGGATACCGACACGACCAGCATGGTTCTAACCGGTCTGGCTCGAGGAAAGGTTAATACAACTAACGTCAAGGACAGCTTGCTGAAGGGGCAAAAATTTCTTACTGGTATTGTGCAGCCCAGTGGTGCATTTGGCTACACGTTTAATGGCAAAACAACGCCAAATGCCAATTCAACCGCTGAAGCAATTATTGCCCTATCAAATGATTTTGGCATGAAGAAATATGTGAATAACACGGCGATGAAAACAAGTCAAACTAGGACGCCGCTTTATGCAATGCTGACCTATGTCAATAAATCCGGTTCAATTAAAAACGCAGCTACTCAGCTCTATGGTGTCGGTCAGGTAAATTTAGCGGTTGCCGCTTATAAAGCTGCTTTAAAGAATCGTTCAGTTTACACAATTAATTAATCGCCAAATTTTGAGTGAGAGGTGACAAAACAATATGAAAAAAGCAATTGGCTTCATTCTTGCGTTCATTCTCACAATTGGAATCGCTTTTGGTGCCCAACAGGTGATTTCATCGAGAGACGCAGCCCCTAAGCCGACAACTTCTAAACAAGTGACTTCTTCAAGTTCAAGTCATCTTAAACAGCCAAGTCACCAGCAAAAAGCAAAAGGTGCAAGCAAAGCAAAACCAAAAGCAGATAGGCGGGCTCAAAAAACAGCCAACAAGACCCAAACTGCTAGTTCTCAATCAAGCACAAGCCCTAATCGGACAACCGGATCCAGTGCAAAGGCAAGTCCTAACAAGGTCGCTAAAACTAAGCGGTCAAATGCCCCTAAATCTGATAAGCTGGGTAAAATTAACCACAAAGCAGAAACCAAGGTGGTTCAGGATACGCATCATGCGGCTAAAAAGTCGTCTAATGCTAAGAATACAATTCAAATCCATTTAACGGTTGATGGATACAAAAAAGTTTTCTATTCGAAGCGGATGCGCGTTAAAAAGGGCGCCAACGCGTTTTCGATTTTAAAGCAAACGAACCTGAATATTAGTTATATTCCGGGCCCCTCCGTTTACGTGAACGGCATTAACGGCCTCAAGGAAAATGACGTTAAGGCCGGTTCCGGTTGGATGTTCAGTGTTAACAAGAAATTTATTGACCATGCTGCAAACTTAACGAAGCTTAAGAGTGGGGACAACGTTCGTTGGTACTTTACAACGGAGGGGTATTAACTGATTAGATCCCGCTAATATTGATTCAAACAAAGCGACTGCTGCCAAAGGGAGGGATATATTCCTTTGGCGGTGGCCGCTTTTAATGATTATTCTCTTTTAGAGCTTTCTCCAAAAAATGCCGAAAAATTTTGGACAATTCTCCAAACATAAATGGCGAAAAAGAGGTTATATTCCTTTGATAAGGGATCACTCGATAATCCGGGGGAATTTTTGAGTGGTAACCAAGCTATTTTTCTAGAGGGAGTTGTTTTTTATGAATAAATTGAATCAATTACTAATAATTGCAGCGGCTTCAGTGGGGGCTTCATTTTTATTATTGACAGGGGTTCTAATGCCAGCTTTTGCTGCCACCAGCCCCACTTCCACGACCCAAACATCACCGATCACAACTATTGCCACTCAAGACCAAGCAGAGGACAATAACAGCGGCACCCTTGACGGAGGTGTCACTTGGCAAATTGCGAACGATACCTTGACGATTAGTGGTGGAACCATTGGGTCTAGAATTTTTGGTGTTGGAAAGTATTTCCATTCGGCAAATTCTATAATTAATCCGAACAGGAATTAAAAAGCCCAAAGCAATCACTTACAATGGTAGTAGCTAATTCCAACCAATATAGGGAGTGATTACTTTGGGTA
>NZ_RHNY01000032.1 GCF_003946345.1 Levilactobacillus tongjiangensis | reverse complement strand
GTAAAAGCTACGAAGATAAAAACATTCATCCTCAAAATATGTAACCTAGAAAAAAGGCCTCCAGTGTTAAACCGGGAGCCTTTTTTAGTATACCAATTTCTACTTCACACAAGGCGGCTTATCCCAAGTAACCCCCTCACTCCCTGATAAAACAACGATCCATTATTTGGCCTTTGTGAAATTTGACGGGAGAGGAGTGGTCTAGATGAAAAATCCCCAAAAAATCATTAAACTCACTTTGTGAATTTAACCGCCTAAACTCCTAGACCATTGCGCCAATCGTGCCTGACACCAGTCCAAAAAATCCCGTTCTGAAATCGTTGGTGTTCCCGTCAATAACTTTTTTGTGATGGGCTCCTCACCTAAAGCCGTCTCAATTAACCCAACCACTAAATAATCTGTCTGTTTCGTAACCCAATTTTGTGGTTTCGCCCCAAAGACTTTCGCCAAACTAAAAGCTTGATCCCGAGTCATGGTAGTTAGACGTCCGGTAAAAGCAATCTCACAATCTCTTAAATCAAGCATTTTAAATCATCAACTTTCTTGATTCTAATGTTGGTTTTGACTTGACGGGTTATGGTTTTCCATTCAGTTTAGAGGGAGTGACGTTTTGAGCGCAGAATTGTTCCCTGGAAACAGTTATTTGGAATAACTGAACCAGAGTACAATTCTACTACTAAAAGTTTCCCCTTAGTTCGTCGGTCGTTAACGCCCGTCGCTTGTCTGTACAATTGCGGTATTGCTACCACCACTCATTATAAACCTACGTTTTCGGTTTAGCCTACTAAAAAACGCCCTAGCAGGCGTTGGTAATACGTATTTATGTTTGTTCGATCACCAACTAATCAGTGGCACCAAGCCGAAGCTTCGTTTTACCACCCGCGCCGTTAATGGTCGCGCTCACCATTCACCACCCAGCCGTACAGATGACCTTGTTGTGGTATAGCCAGACTTATTGAAGTCGCCCTGGCAAACGTGTCCCCTTGGATTTAGACCCCAGCTTGTCCCCTAGGGCTTTAAAAATCGCACCGGCCATGATATAATAGTCATTAAACAATGATGACTTTTTTGTGGCGCTCACCGATTCCCGTTGGTGGGTGTTTTTTTATGTTCTATTTTATGTAACCAATATTACTCGTTGTTTGGTGATAAATCAACATTTCTTTTTATGTATCCTTGTATCCTTGTATCCTTGTATATTCATATCCTTGTATCTAAGTATCCTTGTATCCTTGTATCTAAGTATATTAGGATACTTGCAGTCAATCTTAATTTAACGGCTTTTGAGAAGAAATGTATCCTTGTATCCTTGTATCTTTGTATCTTTGTATGTTATCATCCTTGTATCCAAGTATCCTTGTATATTAGGATACTTAATTGGAGGTCAGTATAATGGGTGAAGTAATTACTTTTGGAAATTTTAAAGGTGGCACCGGTAAAACAACAAATGCCACGCTTGCATG
The DNA here is from genome assembly GCF_003946345.1 of Levilactobacillus tongjiangensis. Classification (GTDB taxonomy): domain Bacteria; phylum Bacillota; class Bacilli; order Lactobacillales; family Lactobacillaceae; genus Levilactobacillus; species Levilactobacillus tongjiangensis. Next base: position 9,680 of record NZ_RHNY01000032.1, on the reverse strand, counting down.
CCTGGCACTAGCTCGTGCTGGTAAAAAAACGCTATTAATTGATTTCGATCCTCAAGCAAACGCTACAGATATTTACTTTAAAACCGCGGCTAATTTAGGCCACGATGATATTAAATTTAATCAAACCTTGCTTGCATCAATCCAAGAAGAGGACTTATCAAGATCGTTGGTTACTTTGGATAAAAACATTGACTTTATTCCATCAAGCGCAGATTTTTCATTGTACCCACGGATTATGGAAAAAAAGTTTAAAAATAATTATAAAGATAGAGTTACATATTTTAGCAAGCTACTTGCTTCACTAAAAGAAAAATATGATTTTGTGGTATTTGATTTGCCACCGACTATTTCCTTAATTTCTGATAGCGCCTTATACGCTTCAGATTGGGTTCTGATTATCCTTCAAACTCAAGAGCACAGTCTTCAGGGTGCCGAATCGTTTCTAAAATATATACAGGAACAGGTAATCGATGAATACGAAGCACCTAGTTTGAATTTACTCGGTATACTTCCTGTGCTATTAAAGAATGGGGCGCCTGTTGATCACAGCACATTAGAAGTAGCAGAAGAAGAATTTGGGAAAGAAAACATGTTAAAAACCCTAATTCGTAATATGGAAAGAATCAAAAGATATTCAATCAGAGGTGTATTTCTAAAAGATCAGTTCGATAAAAAAATAATTAGATTATACGATTCTGTGGCACAAGAAATTATTGAAAGGGCGGACTAGCATGGTGGAACTTTTACACAATCCTAACTCAAATAAAAGCAAAATAATTCCTAGAAAATCGGCGCCCCAGCCCCAAAAAGAAATTTCCATATCTTCTCTAAACGAATCAAACAAAACGAAGTCTAAACAAATAGATGGTGTTACTTTTGATACTACGCTCAGAATTGACAATCATCTAAAAAACTTTATGAAAGCTATGGTAATTTTAGGGTATAGCTCAACTCAACAAAACGGATTAGCCCAATTACAAAAAACTTTTTTTGAATCGTTAACTGAGTCTGAACAAAATACGCTTACGACTCAAATACAGACTTTGGAAACCGGCGATGCTAACAAAGTAAAAAGTAAATAATCACGTGCTCTCAGACGACACGTTCACCTTTTAGATGTATACTTGTCCGTTTAAATTAAGCAGAATGCACACAAAAAAGTCCTCTATTATGCGGAATAGAGGGCTTTTCTGAAATCAGTACATACAGGCTTTGCTTAGGAGCGTTGCTTGTGTCCATTTAGGACATACACAATCATATAACAATCAATCAATGCTGTCACTTAACTTACTCAAAAAAGCCACCCACCTCGTGATGAGATGAATGGCTTTTTGGTTGTGTGGTAGATTGTAAAATTAATCCGAACGCTGTTCGGACAAAAAAGATCAGCTTCCTTTAAAATGGTGTTTACCACAAACCCATCTTTTAGGAGCTGATCTTTTGTCTAGTATAACCTATTCCGAACGAATTAAAATCGAAACCTTTTGTGAACTAGGGCTGTCCAATATCCAAATGGGCGTTCGGCTGAACCGATCACCGTCAACAATTTCTTATGAATTATCTCGATGTCAACCTTATCAGGCTGAATTAGCACAAACAGATGCCGAATACAAGCGATCACGATGTGGTCGGAAAACTAAGCTGAGCGATGAGTTAAAGCAAAAAATTCTCAACCATTTACGTCTAAGCTGGTCACCAGGAATGATTGCTCACGAATTTAAACTAGCTACTAAATCTATTTATAATTGGCTAAATCAGGAGAGAATTGGTTTCTCCTTGAATGATCTACCCGAACATGGCGTAACGTTGACCAACAATCCAAATATAATCAATCTTTGGGGCGATCAATTGAACAGCGCCCATGATGATTAATCAACGTAATCGCATCGGCGATTTTGAACTAGATACAGTCGTTGGTCCTCGTGGGCATAGTAAGGCAGTTTTATTAACTTTAATCGATCGCAAATCACGGTTCCTTTGGGCATACCGGTTAAAAGATCGGACGACAGCGACTGTTAATGAAGCCCTAACTAAGTTCCTAACCACTTTTAATGGTGCGGTGCACAGCTTTACTGTGGACCGTGGCACTGAGTTTAGTGGGCTAGTATCACTTGAATCACAATATGGTATTAAGACCTATTACTGCCATGCTTATACGCCAGCTGAACGTGGTAGTAATGAACGCTTTAATCGGAATTGACGTTATTTTTATCCTAAAGGGACTCGTTTTGAGCACATTAGTGCTCAAAATTTAACGACGACGTTACTCCAAATTAACCAGCGACCGCTTAAAATACTCGACTGGCAAACACCGTATCAGGTTATGCTGACAAATTTGTCCAAAAATTCGGATTAAATTTGCAATCTACCACTCAAATGCCATCCATGCCGTTGAAAAATATTCAACCCGTAAGGCTGACGTCATGGTTTGTTTCTGCGTCATTGACAGTTGCTGCATTAAACGACCCTCTTTCATGTGACTGTTCATCTAAGTACAGACACATGATATATTCAACATATGTATATGTCAACATATAACGCCGATCAATGACTCCATGAAAGGTCTTGCAGCAACTTCTTAACAAACTAGTGCTGGTGGGCGTGTTGTTGACTTGACTGGGGCCGATAAGCGGCAACTAACCCTGTCACAGCGTCCAAAGTCATAATCAGACCCATTAACCACATCGCTGCCATATTGTGCATGGTACCAATTAGAATCAGCAGCACCACATTTAACGCCAGCATGAGCCAGCCCATTGTTTTCGACATTTGTTGCATGAAAATCCTCCTCAAGTGTATGGATAAGACCTATACCATTTTTCAATACTACTTTAGGTTAATTCTAAATTATGTTTATGGCAACCCTAAAAAGTGTTAAAATTCTTGTCAGAGGGGGAAATCACGATGAAAATCTATACGGACTATTTCTTTGATGAGCCAGCGTTTGATCTCCACGATGGCGGGTACGTGCCGCTTGAGGTCAGTGATGCGCCTGAGAAGCCCTTAAATGTGCCGCCGTTGTTGAAACCGGATAAAGAGACGGCGACCGACGTTTATTACACGGTGACAGCAGAGGCTGGGGAAACGCAACTGTTACCTGGGGCGAAGACCAAGACGTGGGGCTATAATACCAGTCTGTTAGGTCAGACGATTGTGTATCGCCGTGGTCAGCATACGCATGTGACACTGAAAAACACCCTGCCTGAGTTGACCACTTTTCATTGGCATGGGGCTAATGTCAGTGGCCCTTATGTTGATGGCGGATGCCATGCGCCGGTTTATCCGGGTGAAAGTAAGCATATCGACTTCACATTGGAACAACCGGCGACGACTTTGTGGCTGCACGCGCATCCGTGCCCATCCACAGCCGAGCAGGTTTGGCATGGTTTGGCTGCCATGGTGATTGTCAAAGACGACCATGAAGCCAGCCTGCCATTGCCAAGGAACTATGGCGTTGACGATATTCCGGTCATTTTGCAAGACCGGCGTTTTCATGAGAACAACCAGTGGGACTACCGGGCTGATTATGATCCTGACGGTGTTGCTGGGCCAACTGCAATGATTAACGGTGACATCAATCCCTATTTTGATGTCACCACGCAAAAGGTCCGGTTGCGTTTTCTGGATGGTGCTAATCGCCGTGAATGGCGGTTGCATTTTTCCGATGACCTGCCATTTACGCAAATTGGCGGGGATGGCTCACTGTTACCGGAGCCGGTCAAATTTACCCATTTGATGCTGACTTGTGCTGAGCGTGCCGAAGTGATTGTTGATTTTGGCCAATACCATGAAGGCGACGAGGTCACCTTATATACGGATGATGTGCCATTGCTAAAGTTCCGCATTCATGCGTTCAAACCGGATCAGACTACCTTGCCTGATAAGTTGTTCGATGTGAAGGCACCAGTGGTTGACCCGGCTTTGCCAGTTCGCCACGTTGTGATGCAGGGGATGGACGAAGGTGTTGCGATTGATGGTAAAAAGTTTGCCATGCAGCGGATTGATGCCACGCAACCAATTGGCAAAGCCCAGTACTGGGATGTTACCAATAGCAATGATGCGCCTGGAATGGTTCATCCATTCCATGTGCATGGAACCCAATTCTTAGTCTTGTCGCGGAATGGGCATGCGCCGTATCCAAATGAACATGGTTTCAAAGATACAATTGGCGTGAATCCTGGTGAAACGGTTCGGCTGCTGGTTCGCTTTGATTTGCCAGGGGTTTATATGTATCACTGCCATATCATTGAGCACGAAGATGGCGGCATGATGGCACAGATTGAAACATTCGATCCAGCCAAGCCAAAGCAAGAATATAAATTGATGGATATGGATACGTTAATGATGGCCTTGGCTAAAGAACGTGGCGTCAAACCATCTGAGATTTGGATGGGCGGTATGCAGTCTTATGAAAAAATGGGAATGAAAATGTAAACGTCCCACAATACTAATATAGAAAAAGATGATTTTAATATGCACTCTCCAACGATCAAACATCGCGGGGCTTTTGTCGCCACGTTACTGACAGGTACCTTTTCGATGTCAATTTCTCAGTCTTCTTTAAGCACCGCTTATCCTGCTTTTATGAAAGCTTTTGGTTTAGGAGCGGATACAGTTGCTTGGCTGACAACCGGCTTTATGTTGGTGATGACCTTGATGATTCCGGTTAGCCCATGGCTGTTGCATAATGTTACTTTCCAACGGCTTTTCCAAGCGATTGAACTCATTTTTGCCATTGGGACAGGCTTATGTATCTGGGCACCGAGTTTTACCGTGCTCATGATTGGCCGGTTGCTTGAAGCGATTGCGGTCGGGATTATTTTCCCGAGTTTCCAGACCGTGTTGCTGACGATTACGCCGCATAGTGAGCGTGGTCGGGTGATGGGCACGGCGGGATTGGTCATGGGCTCAGCCTTGGCAGTCGGTCCGATTATTTCCGGTGTTTTGCTGACATGGTTCCCTTGGCAGGCTTTATTCTTGTTCTTCTTGGTCGTTTCGCTGCTTGTGCTGGCCGTTTCAACGGTGACCATTGCGTCTGTCATGCCATTGCAACCGACGCAACTGGACTGGGTGTCCTTCCTTTTATCCGCAAGTTTTCCAATTCTACTTTATGCCTTGGGTGCTTTGTCGAAAAAAGGCTTAACTGTTGGCGTGGTTGGTTTGTTGATTTTAGGCGTTCTGGCAGCTGGTATTTTCGTTGTTCGGCAATTGAATCGCCAACCACCAATGTTGCAAATGCGAGTTTTTGCCACTGGTATGTTTACTAAAGCGGTGTTTCTGACCGGAATTTCATACGTCGGTTTGATTGTCACCACTATCCTGATGCCGCTTTACTTTCAAACGCTACTTGGTTTGTCACCGTTGATTTCTGGCTTGTCCTTAGTGCCAGCTGCGGTGTTGCTGAGTATTTTGAATCCAATTAGCGGGCGCCTACTGGATCGCTTTGGACCGCGTGTCGTGGCCATGATTGGCATGTTGTTGATTACTGGCGGCTTTGGTCTGTTAGCAGTCTTTGCCCATCATTTACCGCTGATTGGGGCAATTATGTTGGCGATGGCGACTGAAGCCGGCAATGCCTTTGTGATGATGCCTTCAGTGACGGCTGGCGCGAATGCTTTGCCGAATGAGCTCGTGGCAGACGGCACTGCGGTTACGACGACGGCTCGTCAGTTATTTGGTTCTGCCGGTGTCATGTTCGCCACAGTGTTGTTGGATGGCATGCAAACCACGCTGCGAAGTCATGCTGGCGGTTTTGCTGTTACCTTCGCTGTGTTTGCTGGCGTGGGCCTGATTGGCTTGCTGTTGGCGTTGACGTTACCAAAGGAAGTCGCGAAGAAAGCGGTATAGCTGCGAATTCGTGCTTAGTTGCAACAAAAATGACCGTCTACTTTTTGGTAGGCGGTCATTTTTGTTGCAACTAAGCATGCTTGACTGGGTACTTAGCCGCAAATGATCAGGAGAGAAGCATCGCGACTAGGAAAGGAGGGCAACACGGTTGCTTTAGTCAACAAAGACCAGTTCGATAGTTTCATCTTCCGGTTTGATGTTGACAGATAAATGACGATTAAGGTCGGCCACCAGTTTGCGTGCGAAGGCCATCTTCTCGTCGAATTCGGTCATGTGCGAAGTAAACGGGACGCTTTGGTAATTAAAGTTTTCGCCGATATAGCCCGGATCAGTCACGTAGCGCAAGTTGTTTTCGTCGTGGCGACTGCCCGGTTTCAGGACGGTATCCAAATACTGATAGAGAATCGTTGGATCGTAGTTCAGCGGCTTATCAAGGGTCGTGGAAAGCTTGTAGCCGGTTGCTTGACCAGCGAATTGTTCGTTGATTTGGACTTGGGTAAGGCTTTGATACAATTTCAAAACGATCACTCCTCTTCTTTTCACTTTTAGTATAGCAGTTATGGTAGATTGTAAAATTAATCCGAACAGCGTTCGGATTAATTTTACAATCCACCATAATAGTCTTGCATATTTAGATGTCCTTTCGGGGATAATCTGTGGGTATCGGGTGTGGCCGATGCCTTTTTTATTTTCCATTATATCAAAAGGCGGTCTAGTGAGAATCCGAAGATTCTCACTAGACCGTCTTATTTGTGGAGACTTATGTCACAGCCTCTTTTTGATTTATTCGTGATCCTAAACAGCAAGTTATAAGTGGTCGTTACAATTTCTATTTTGTAAACTCAAGTTCACCAAGAGCACGTTGGGCTGCTAAGTTCAATAGGCTCCACTGTCGGTCAAAGCCTGGCTGGAAGAAAAAGTCAGCTTCGGCTAAATCTTCCAGTTTTAATCCTTGTTGGATGGCTAATGAAATAACATTACCTTGGGCAGTGATATCATAAGTTGACAATACAGCACCACCTAATAGTTGATGAGTGTTTGGATTGTAATCCAGCTCTACGTAGACCTCTGTATTTCCCTTCTCCATAGGGACATAAGCTGGACGTAAAGTGTCTTTGTAAAAAGATGTGTTAATCTTAATATCGGCCTTTTGGGCTGTGGTCATATTCAGACCTGATGTGGCAAAGTGATAGTCGAAAACACTTAATGCTGATGAGCCGACCACTCCTGAAAATGGCATAGACGGTGTGTTCTCAAAGATGTGTTCCACTACATAACGGGCTTCACGTCGGGCAACCGTGGCTAAAGCTATCGGCATGTTCCTCTGAGCAGGAATTGAATAGGCCAACACCGCATCACCTATGGCATAGACATCAGGCAGATTAGTTCTCAAATATTTGTCAGTTTTAATCCACCCGCGCTTATCTAGTTCAACCGTTCCCTTTAACCAATCAGTATTAGGTTTAACTCCAACAGCTTGAATGATCAAGTCACTAGGATATTCTGCATCGTTGGTCTTAACAGCAGAAACCGATTCAGTCCCTTCATAGCATTCAATCTTAGCGCCAGTGACAACTTGAACGCCTTTGCTAGTCAATTCTTTTGATAAAATATCTGTTAATTCGGTATCTAGGTAGTTGCCCAGAGGCCGATTAATCATGTCGATTAATGTAACATTCTTTCCAGCTTTGATGCTGGCTTCAGCAGCTTCAACACCAATGTAACCAGCACCAATAACAGTAATATTTTTAACATCTGGGTCAGATAATTTTGCTTTGATCTTTTCTGCCCAATCCTTGCCGCGCATTGAATAAACGTTTTTTAGCTCATGACCAGGAACGGGTAAATCGTTTGGAGTTACGCCTGAGCTTAAGATTAATTTATCGTAATCATAGCTCTGTATCTTACCGGATCTTAAATCTTTCACGGTAACTTGCTTATTTTCTGGATTTATTTTGGTCACTTCATGATTGGCATATACTTCTGTCCCAAATTTTTCGAGATCTGCAGGTTTAAAATTACGGACATCATTAATACTCGTTACACTGTTTTCTAAATATAATTCCATACCACAGGACATAAAAGAAATAAAATCTCCCGCTTCGAATAGTTTAATATCTAGGTTTGAGTATTTGTGAGTAAGTTCCAAAACCGACTGATGGCCGCCGTGCGAGGCACCAACAACAATAACTTTTGTCTTCGACATAAAAAATATAGCCTCCTAATAGATGGGTGACAAATAATAAATCGTTAATGATGGCCATTTTGTTCTAAAGTACATTCGTGATGACGCAATGATTCACCGATATCTCATCCAGATACTAAGCCTTCTTCTCTCGAATGGAGCCCACCAGATCATCTGTAGCTGGAGCGTTCGCAAGCAATGCGCGAACATCATCAAGATTCACCTTAACATTCCAAACTAAAACACCAACTAACTTATCGGTATCTATGAAATAGACAAGCGATCCATGCGTTCGCCGATCAAAAATCAATTGCAATTTAGGATCAATATTACCGATTGCTTGCCAGGAAATATCAAAAATCATGGAATAGAAGTATGGGGTATGCTGATAGCTCATGTGAGCACCTGCCATATTACGGCCAACTAATTCACCAGAAAGTCGGGCATGGTCCACGTGCTCAATCCGTTGCCGACCCAAGATGTGATCTGGATAAGAGGCAATATCTCCCGCAGACCAGATGGCTGGGTCACTAGTATTGAGATACTCATTAACTTTCACACCACCATCAGCTAAATCCAAACAACTGTCTTCAGCTAAACTAATCCGCGGCGTAACGCCTAACCCAACAATGATCGTATCGGCTGCGATCACCGTACCATCCTTTGTCAATAGAGTCAAGTGGTCACCTTGGCGTTGATATGATTGGACAAACTGACCACTCATCAGTGTGACACCATTGCGTTTGAACGTGGCTTCATACTCAGTCCGAATAGACTCAGGAAATTTACCCTCACCCAGCGCTTTTTCTGGAAAAATCATCGTAACTTCAGTCTCATTTTGGGTCAGTGACGATGCGAGCTCTGTACCAACATATCCACCACCAATGATCACAACTCGCTTGTTCGGACCACTAAATTTACGTAACTTGCGATAATCTGACCACTGTCTAAAGACTAGCACATGTGGATCAGAAGGTCCCTGGATTTGTCTAGGTTCTCCGCCAGTTGCTAGCAATAGCTGTTCATACTTGATTTGCTCACTATCGGCCAATGTAATGACCTTATCTTGCCGATTAATAGCCGTAACCGTTGTCTTGAACTTAAAAGTCACATTGGGATAATTTTCAGCACCAATCTGAATGTTCTCTTCAGTAAATTCATCATCTAGCCATAGTTTTTTACTCAGTGCCGGTCGTTCATATGGGACATCCGCCTCTTGCGAAATAATTAAGATCTCACCCTCTGAATCTTCCTGTCGAATTCCCTTGATGGCATAGCCAGCAACCACTCCGCCACCAACAATGACGTATCGATAGCTGTTTGTCTGATCCAAATCACTCATCTAATCGCCTCCATAACTTTACTTTTTCTAGGATCATTGTAATATAAAAACGCCATGATTCGAAAAATAACGCTCAGAATTGTCAATCGTTGCTTGCTTTTATCAGAATAATAATTTTATTTACATACTGCTACAAAGCTATCAAATATCACTATGATCCAGATTTAGAATTGCGGATAACACAGCATAAAATAATATTATTTTAATTAAAAAACCTCAATTTTTAAGGCCTCAATTGTCAAATCAAGTGCAACACTAAGAATCTATTCTTAGAAGTGGTCTAGTTGCTAAGCTAGTTCAGGCATT
>NZ_RHNY01000031.1 GCF_003946345.1 Levilactobacillus tongjiangensis | reverse complement strand
TCAAAATCAGAATACAAAAAAGAGGTCCAATTCGAAAGTGAATTGAACCTCTGAAAATCCCTTCATCAACACCGGTTGACAAAGAGCCAAAATAAATTGGACGCAATAAAGGCCCGGGGACAATATCCCGGGCCTTTATTGTAATTGCAAGCTTAAACTTAGAAGCGACGTTTCTTCCAGCCCACGACACTAGTCAAAACACCTAACAGAGCTAAACCGATGACGGCCAACCCGTTACGTTGCTGTTCATTAGTCTGTGGCAACTGAGCCGCTTTCAAATCCGTCGTTGATGCCGTAGCCGGCTTCGCTACTGGCGCCGTCAAGGACTGAACCTTTGCCCCTTGACCACCGGCAGTGACCGTAGCACCAGCCTGATGGCCAGCTCCGCGGGTCGTCTTCTTATTCACGATAACCGCTTGGCCACCCTGACTTGGCTTGGCTCCCTTCGTCACTTTCGTTGGCTTCTTAGGTGCAACCTTAACAGCGGCTCCACCATTGTTGCCAGGAGTTGGTGTGGTTGGTGTCACTGGTGGCGTAACGGTTCCACCACCGTTATTACCATTGTCACCGCCACCAGATGTTGGATTAGCCTCATAGGTGACGACAAAACTAAGGTCGGCGGTGGTTGGTGCTACTGGCTGGGCCACCGTTTGTGTCAAATCGTTGGCTGGGTCAGTCGTTGAAACAACGTGCATCCCAGTCACACTTGGGTTCTTCACCGCAGCGAATGCCAGATTACTACCCGCTTGGTAAACCACCCAGCTAGTGTCAGTGGGTTTACCAGTGGCGTCTAATTCAGGCGTCGCCGTAGCATCTAATTTACTGTAGGTGACGGCGTCTTGGGTGACTTGGTCCGTCACTGTGGCAAAGTTCACCGTCTTAGTTACTGGCGCAGCAACTGTCTTTTGTTGCTTATCTTGATACGTGATCTGTTCGTGAACGGCCTGCTCAACGGTCTTAAAAGCGTGCGCCAACGTAATCGTGTAGTTCAAGTTAGCCGTAGCATCCTTGGCGAAAACAATGGCACTAGTACCGTCAGCATTCTTCGTGGTATCACTGACCACCGTGTATCCCTTGGCCAGTTCAGGTGCAATCACCGTGTTGGAATCAAAGGAACTGGTGGACCCAATGGCCCCCTTCAGTTCAGGATTGGTCGTCGCATCCAACACCTGAAGCGTCTTACCAGTGGTAGCATCCTTGATTGTCACCGTGGCTTTCTTAGCCTGGGCGTAAACCATCCGAACTGCTTGAATGTCGCTGACATAAGGAATATCAGCCGCCTGACTAATATCAGTCCAGGTCTGACCATCGGCACTCGTTTCTGCACCGGTGTAAACGTAGTCGTCAAAGTCCTTTTCATAATCGGTCAAAGCTAGTTTATCGGCTGACGTCCCCTTGTAATTGGCGGTCACGGCTGTACCATCCGCGTTCGTAATTGGTGTGTAGTTGCCACTGGCGTCCTTCACACCGTAACCAACTGACAACGTCCAGGGCATGACGTCCTTGTAAAATAGAATCGTCCAGTTCTTGGATTCGTCACCCAGCGTGGTACTCCAGGACGCTTGCGCATTGGCCTTGCCGTTCTTCGCCACGTAGTCGGAATACAGGCCCGTACCATCCAAAATCAGTCCGGAGAACGTGTAACCCTTAGACAATTGTTGGTTCAATAACGTCTGGACGGTTGCATTCTCTTGGACGTTCACACTTGACCCAATTTCCCCAGAAATCAGGGTAGCTGGCGCCAAGTTCAACTGTTGGCCGTTAGCTTGTAACAGCTGAATATTAACGTTTAAATCGCTGACATTGGCAGCCAATTCATACGGCTGAATGATGTAACCGGCGAAGTCACTGTTGGTGTCACTCCAGGTGGTGGACAGACTACCGTACGTGGAATCTGTACTATTTAATAAGTTATACCAGGTCAACGTGTTACTGTTCAGATTGCCGGCATCAGAACTAGACGGGTACAGAGAAGGATATGTCAGATCACTGGCATTATCAAAGCCCTGAATTGGCAGGTTGCTGGCAGTCAGGTCCTTAATGATAAAAGAAGGCGTCGTGTAGGTCAGCATTCCTGTGTCAGTTGTGTTGGCCTCTTTAGCCAATTTATCGCTGACTTTAATCGGTGCTAACAGCACGTGCTGCTTAATCAGGTTAGCGTTTGAAATCAAGAGGTTCTTATCCGTCGCCAGTGGTGAAATATCCGTGATCTGGTTATCGATCAAACCGACCGCAGTCAGCTTATCGTGATTTCCTAACGCTGAGATATCATTGATGGCAGCCATTGGTAACCGAACCTCACGTAGGTTCTTCAGGCCACTTAACGCCCGAATATCCCAAAGGTTGCTGTTCTTTTCATAAGTTCCATACGCTGCTAAACTAACATACATGTTCGGTGAAATATCTAATACCTGCAGGTTGACCGCATTTTGTAAGCCTTCAAGTGTCTGCATGGCCATGAGGCTCTGATAGTAAGTAGTTGGCTGATTGCCAGCTGCGGCTTGTAAATCATCGTTCGAATAAATGGACGTAAGCGTTGCTAACTCAGCCTTCGAGAAGTTGTTGCGAAAGTCAGCAATCGTGGCATACGTCTTGGCATAGTTATTCTGCCAGAGAAAGTATTGGAGTCCATAATCTGGCAGCCATTCATCGATGTACATGAGTTGGGTCCCGTACTTAGCCGACGTAACTGGATCAACACCCTTTGCGTCCTGGGCAATCTGGTTCGCATACGTCTCACCTAGCCAAGTGCCAGCTCCCTGCACTTGATGATCAGCATCATAGCCATCGACAACTCTTAAGTCCGTGTTATGCCCGGCAGAATCCTCGTGATTATAAGTATATTGCAATTGATCAGTCTTGCTGATGTTAAAGGCTGGTGTAGCAGCTACCTTGTTGGTTAAATCATCGGTATCCTGCACAGAAATCCCGGTCTTAACGGGTGTAGCGGTCGTCACGGCGGCTCTAGCAGCTCTAGCAGTCGGTCGTTCAACCGGTGCCGGTGTCGTTTGACCAGATGAGGTCTCCTTTGTCGTAACGATACCATCGTTAGCCGGCGTGCCACTATCAGCTGGCTGGACGGGCGTAGACTCAACTACTGGCTTCTGCGGAGCGGCTGGTGCTGGTGTCTTATCACCATTATCGCTACCAGTCGACTTGTCCGTCGCTGGCGCAGCCGGTAGTTTGGCTTGCGTACCGCCAGTCATTGACTGACTGGAAGTAGTTACGGTGGTGGTTGGCGCGTTATCATCAGCCTGTGCGGTCTGACTTGCCTGTGGCCCAGCGACGATACCCACTGCCATACTGGTGACGGTAATCCCAGCAACTAGCCAGCCTTTATGTGATTTGTACATCTTGAAATGTGTTTTACGTTCATAATCCTTCATGATTGGTCCCCCTCTTAACATGACCAAGCTCAGGTAATGTGATGTCAAATATAGTCGTTACCTCTGTTATTACTACCCATTATAGGCAGTTTGTGAGAGACATTCAATCCCCTAAAACGTTATTGTTACCGAATATTATTGCAACGTTAAGTGAACCCCCGTTACGCTTAGCTCTACGGACGGGGTGTGGGTGCTCATTTTTTTATGACCTGGTCGTATTTAGGTGAGTAAAACGTAAAACTTTATGTAGGGAATAAACATTTATCGAATCACACCATTATTTTCTAGTGCGGTTACAGGGTCAATGCTGCCACCGCATCTTAAGGTTACTAAAACCCATCGAGAGCTTAATTGGTCTCAATGGGTTGCTTACGGTAAATCTACTTGTGTGCGTGAACCGACTCTCTGTAGAAAATAATCTTATACCCGAACACCCGTAAGTTCTTGCCCACCCGTTTCACTGGCATTTTCAATTTTCTACCGCCCTTAAACAAACCATTGGCGTACGCATCGTAGCGTAGCAGATAACTATGACGATGAAGCCTCTTATAATGGACGTTATAGCCAACTTGGGTGGGCATCCCCGAGGCTCCAAAGACCAGAGCCTTAGCCCGGAAAGTACATCCCATGGTTAAGCTCGCCCCATATTCTTTGGTCCCAAAATTACCGCGGATTTCCTTGGGAACCCCTTTATGCCAGGAACTTGCGTCGGCTGAGCTACTACTAAGACTGCCTACGCCGATGCTTGTGACAACTGCTAATGCCAATAATATATTTTTCATCTTCTCATGATTCTCCCTCTTAGATGTCATCTACCGAACACGCCAATCATAGCATGACCATTGCCCCACGCCCGTCAAGAAGACTTCACCAAGGAAAATTAGATATTATGTTAATTATTTTTAGTCCACCCCATAAGTTCGCCATCCCAGTTATACTGCGTAATGACCGGACAATTAATCTATGGTAAGCTAATTTTTGCTCGCTATTTTCGGGAACTATTATTGAGTTTGACGAGTCCGCCAAGCTTACAGGCTGACGGTCAAACATGGAGGAAAAGATGAAAAAATTAGTATTAAGCACCTTAGCAATTGCCTCATTTTTGTTATTAGCAGGTTGCTCACATTCAGATTCAACCGCGCACAAGGGGCCGAGTAAGGCGGAGATTCAGGCAGCTAAAGTCAAACAAGCTGGAAAAAAGCTGAAGGCGACCCCCAGCGATAAAAACTACGAAGCGTTACTCAAAGCGGCGCTAGGGGCCAAGCACGTGGTCACAATCAAGACGGCAGAAAACGGCTACAAGGTCGCTAAGATCACGGGATACAAGCTGAAGCAGGCCAAGGAATACAAGGCTTTCAGCAAAGCCATTCGATCAACCTTTGCTCAGGTTAAGCAGACCAAGTACACCACTAAGGGATTGGGCTTCGTTCAAAAAGGGAAGGATGATTTCACTCAGTTTACGTTTGCCTACTCGGCTAAATCAATTGCCAGTGGTGAGCCTAAGCAATCGGCTTTTGATTCAGCCGACAACGCCATCACACCGATCTTTGATACCGCTGATTCGTACTATATTGAACCTATCTTCGGCTCAGACAACGATTTGAATCCTGACTACGGTACCACAGAAAATGGACCGCTAAATCAGCAGAAACGGTCATTAAATTCATTCATCATGGAAACTTTTGACTAACATTTCAACTTCCAAATGTGCCCTAAAAGCCTACTAACTACTTTGACGTAGCTAGCAGGCTTTTGCAATTCTCTCACAACGGGCTTCGACTATACCATCTCAGTAAAACACACGAAAAAGCACGATTAACCAGATACCGGCAACCGTGCTTCTCAGAATGATAGTCTAATACTTGTGGAAAACGTTGCTGTACCCAAAGACCTTAATGCTCTTCTTGCCAACCTTGACGACGGACATCTTCAGCTTCTTACCGCCCTTGAACATCCCTGAAGCGTGGGCATCGTAACGAATAACGTAGTGATTATGCCGAGTCTTTTTGTAGTGCACGTTGTAGCCCTTTTGGACGGGCATGCCTGACCCCCAGAACCAGATAGACTTCGCCCGAATCTTAGTCTCCATCATCAGGTCAGCCCCGTAATGCTTGGTCTTAAACTTACCACGGACACTCTTAGGCGTCCCCTTGTGCCATTTAACGGTCGTGCTCTTGTGCTGGAAGGTTGTCGTCGTTGACGCCTGAGCAGTCGTTCCACCAATTCCTAGCAGAAGTAACGCGGCCACACCCAAGGCCAGTAACATGTGCTTCGTTAATTTTTTCATTATAAACCGCCACCTTTAAAATTTTAAAGATCAGTAAACCTTATGTAGTTTCCACCAGTTTCCCATCTTATATATTTAAGAACAAGATTAACCATAGCACTATTGGGCCATAAATACACTAAAAAAAATTGCCGTTTTCTTCATATTAGGTTGGCTGTTCACCAGCATCGACACTGGTAAATCAACCTAAATTCATCGCAAAAGAAGAGAATCAATTCGAAAATAAATTGACTCCCCTTCACGACCACTCCATCAATATCCATCGACAAAGCGCCGTTACACCTATCAAACTGTTTAAAGCTTAATGGAAAACACGCGCGATTCCCGCCACGTTTGAGCGTTGACCGTTCTTGATTGGTTGAACCATGATGCGTGGTGGCCAGCTTTCGATGACCTTACCTTTGCCTAAGTAAATAGCAACGTGCCAAATCGTGTGGGTGCCAGGTTGGTAATAGAAGACCAAGTCGCCGCGTTTCTTGTGACTGTAAGCAACGTGTTGGAACTTCTTGCTAGCCCACAGGTTACGGGAATTCCATTCATTGCCTGGGTAAGCGTGATGGATGGAACTGATTGGCTTGGTGTTGATACCACCCGCATAAAGCGCCTGCATAACAAGGCCAGAGCAGTCCGTGCCATAAACTGGCTTGGAGGAAGAACCTACCAGGTAAGGATTTCCCTTATACTTGTATGCTTGCTTGATCATTGCCTCGATATGGTCAGTCCGGCCATTCCAAGCATGGGCACCTAATGGCGCGACGTATGAATCAATGCTCTTCCAGCTAGACTTAGAAAATCCGAGTTTGACCCAGGTCTTTTCGTTCACCGTCCCCGTGACCTTCAGGTGATGTTTACGTTGGAAATTCTTGACGGCATAGACCGTTGCCGAATTGTACTTGTTGTAACCATTAGCGGTGCCTAAGCGGCGCATGATCTTCCAAGTCTTGATGCCTTCGTAGCCCCGCTTGACCGTATACCCGACCTTACCGTAAGGTTTGATCTGCTTGTAATTGACCTGATAATACTTTTTCGGGTTTTGGTAGCCCTTCGTCTTAGCAACGAATGCCTTGTTAGCAGTCACGTATTTGCCAGTGTTGGTCTTTAAAACGGGCGCGTGCCCCTTGACCGTTACCACCTTAGAAATCTTGGCATAGTGGTCCTTATGAACCGTAGCCGCGTGATGTTTCTTAGCAGCGTCCTTGTAATAGGCCACCGTCTTCTTAACCCGGATGATACCAGGGTTAGTGGTATAGTAACTGGTCTTAGCTTGCGCCGTGGTCGTCATGCCCACGCTGGTCAGACCGGCGACGACGAGTAATGTGGATAGCCATTTTTTCTTCATTACGTTCTACTCCTTTGTAAGATGATTGAATGAATACCAAATTAGTAACTCAAAGCCCGATAAGCATCATGCTTGCGGTGCTTATGCAGACTAGCTAGGGTCATGCTGGTTTTTCGCTTGGTCCACGGATCATTGTAGTAAGCCCGCGTACTGCTGTAGCCTGAAAGCGTGATGGCATGGTTTACAAAGCCATCGACCCCGGCGACCCAGATAACCACGGGATGACCCTGATTAATTTGCGCTTTCATCTGTTTAAATGAAGCCCCGGTCATGTTCTTGGCCGAGCCGATATGATGCTTAACGGTCTTCATGAGGCCTTTAGGATAGATCCACCAGCCAGAACGTCGATAAGGACTGCCAACGAATCCCTTGTTGGGGTTGGAACTCCGCGGCATTTCTTTAGCCAGCGACATCTTGCTGACCTTAGCCCCGGCGTACTGGAGCATCATGGTCGTCGCCGTGATTTCACACCCAGTAGGAAGTTCTGGACGTTGGGCAATCAAGGGAACGTTGAGCCACCGATAGGACTTGACGGTCCCGTTGCGGTGAATCCAGCCCGTTTGGGTATGCTGGTAAGTAAATTTCAACCAAGTCCCATCCCCCATTTTTTCTTCGCGGGTAACGTGGACTTTTTTATTTGCGTAGTATCGTCCAGTCGAAATAGCTTTCATATTCTTAGCTGAAGACTTGGCCCCACCCGTTTGGTACACCTGGTAGTTGTGCTTTCGGTTAGTCCCGATTTTGGTGTAGTAGTTAACCGTCTGCTTACCAAAGACCTTGCGGTAGGTCACTGGTTGTTTCGGCTGGGCCTTGGGCTTAGCTTGGGGACTCGACGTTGTTGACGAATCAGCAGATTCAGACGAAGTGGTAGCGGTTGCCGCGTGAGCCACGCCACCGGGTACCATGCCCAGAAAGAGGCCTAGTCCAACAACGGCCAGGCTCTCGATAAGTCGTTTCATGTAAGCTCCCACCTTTGTATGCAGTAAATTGGTGTAGCGAGGTTTGAAGGTAATGGTGTGTGCGTGAAACGCTGTTAGTACAGCATCAGGCAATCAAAAATCCCTAATTAAAGTGCACTTAAAGAGGCTGGGATAAAATTCCAGTCTCTTTTTAGTGCATGAGTAAAAAGATTAGGCTAGCTGTTATTGGGCGCCAAGAATGGCAGCGTTTGAAACCGCAGTATTATCTTTGGTTCAATCGGCACCAATTCCAATGACATTGCAGTCAACATCCAATGAAATGTCACGGCTTTACCGGCATTGTATGAATGATTACCCACCGAGTTGAGGGGTCCGTATTGAGATAAATATAATTAACAGCTTTAACAGCTATAACAGTGCTTAATTTAGGAGCCTTTGACAGGCTGAATTCCGCCCATTAGCCGACAGCTATTTAACGTGCACACTCTTAGTGGCGGTTACGCGAGAGAAATGGCCATGTGAATAATAACCAATGGTGGCACTGACTTTCTTGGCCTTAGGCGCGTAAAGTTTTTGACTGAAACGGTGTGCACCGTTCAGTTTTGCATAACGGGTTCCCTTATACGTCTTGATCTGAGCATAGTTGGCTTTTTTGCCTAACTTCACAGTCCCAGAAACTTTAACGTATTTCTTAGAAGACGTCTTTTTAGCGGTCAACTTGGTGATCTTGCTTTGAACGCTTGGGACACCAGTCACCTTATCCGGCCGGATGTTCGTCTCAAAGTATTGAATGAAATCATCACCAAGATAGCCAATGCTATCGGAATCAACATTATTTTCGGCAATTTGCTGATCAGCGTCATCAATATCATTATTGAGAGCATTTTGGTAATCAAAGTCTAAACGTCCCTTGAACTGAGCATAAACAGCCAACATTGCCTGATAGTCCTGCTTAAATGCTGGGGTCACCTGACCGTTTCGGCCAAGTTCACTGACCGCGTGTGTTGCCAGAACATGCATGACGTCCGAGAAGTCAGCGTAGGTACCATACGCATTGACCGGCTTTTGTTCCATACGCTTAAAGAAGGCAGCATTGAGTTGTTGTTGTACTTTAGGACTGGCCTTTTTAACAATTTGTTTAACGCTATTTTCGTCATCCTTAAAAACTTGATAACTGATTGGCGCGTCTTCATTGTTATAGGCTTGTGCTTGGGTCGTGAACGTGGGAACGGTGGTGATGACGACGCCCCCTACTAAAATGCTGCTCAGTAAGATGGTCGTCGCTTTGTTTATCCAGTTAAATTTCATGGCTGGTTCCTCCTAAAAAATTGCTGTTATTATGCAATGAATGATTAGTTCTTAGTTCTGTGATAGTAAGGCTTGTTTGCAAATGCCATGGTTTTCGAAATCTTTAGGCGATTATGACTAAACGTTTTGATGTAATAGCGAACATGCTTGCCATTCCGGGTAACGCTTTTGATTTGATAAAGGTGTGAGCTAAGCTTGCGAGATGGTACCCGCCACATCAGCAGAAAGGTGATTTTCCCACTTTTTTCTGCAGGCCAGTTGGGTTTGCGAATTTCGTTGTACACGACGTTTTGGGCAATGTTGAGTTCGTTATAATGGTGCTTAACCGTTTTCGTACGAAACAGACCTCTAACCTTTTTGGGAGTTCCAAATTGCCATTTGGCTGATGCTGATGCGGTTGCTGGCGATCCCAGTAGGCTGGCCCCCATGACAACTAATGTAATAGTGAGAATAACTGCAATAAGTCTTTTTTTCATAAGTTTGGTTCTCCTTCAGTAATTAACTTTCAGTTTTGAATCAACGATTATTAAATGTATCAGTTTCCGGTTTCAAAATATCTAAGTACCGACAACTCACGAGGATGCCACAGAAATTAACCTAACGATGCGAGTTGCCCTAAACCGCTGCTTCAGGTCAAAAACACCCGTTTAAACATTCCCACGATTTTTTGATTCATAGATCACTCCTCCTAACCGATAATTTTCCACTTACTTCAAAATAAGTGATTATAGTACAGTATAGAGCAAAACTGTATTATTTTCCTTATTTTTTAGCTAAAACAATCTTATTTTCTCTGTTCATGGTATAAAGACTCTATTATGGTTAGCTTTAACGCCATATTAGGAGATAGCCAATCATGCAAACCTCAATTAGTAAACTAGTGAATCAGAAACGACGATCATTAGACTTGACCATTGAAAAATTAGCTGAACGAGCTAGCGTTTCCGTTAGTTTAATATCACGAATAGAGCGTGGAGAACTCGAGAATATCAGCCTTAACAAGTTGCAGTCGATTGCATCGGCTCTGAACCTAACACTGAGCGATTTCTTCACAGATGACTCACTAACTGGCATCCATACTTTAGAATTAATTGCCTACCTAAAGTCCCTGCCAGAAGAGCAACGCGAGACTGTCGCGGAAAGTGTTTTGAAGATTTTAAAACTATAGTTGGTACTTCTGAACAATTAGGTTGGCAATCTCGGTGAGCGTATACTTACTCGCGTACATCTGATACTCGGCTACCAGATCAATCACACCAGTAGTCAGCCTAATTTCAAAAATACGAAATCTTCTGTAATCAAGACGATGACCCGAACCTTGGTCGATAAGAAACTTCAAATCTTGCAACAACTGTAATTTATTTAACAACGGATCTGCTACCTTTTCCATACGCTAGTCACTCCCCAAAAATTAAGCAAAAAAATAAGCTAACTTCAACCGAATTGGTTAAAGCTAGCTTAACGCCGCCGCTAAATAAAAAACAGACTTGTAAAAATCTGAAAATTAATTTGGTGTTGTGGCAGGTAAATTTGTTTAAGTAAATTAATTTTAACATACGTGTCAAGTCCAACGCAAACCTGAAAACAAAGGGACAGAGACTGCCGAATTTTTCGGTTAGTCTCTGTCCCTTTTTATGTCTGTTTACAACATTACTGGTAGAACTTTGCGAGTCAGATAGACTGGTCAATCTAGTCCCAGACTGAAGGCATTTTGCCACCACCAGCACCACGGGTTCCCACGCGGGCATAATATTCTTTTTTTGATTCAGATTCAGCTTTGGCATTAGCACTTGCCGCGGCCTGCTTGTTTTTAGTCGACTTGGTTGGCTTAGTAGTCGTTTGCTTTACCACTTTGGCACTAGAACTAGTTTTAGTAACCGCGGTTGCCTTTTTAGCACGCTTAACCTTTAAATCAGACTTTTTAACCCAGCCAGCAGCTTTATGCTTAGAGGTCGTCAAATAGTAGTAAACCAGCTTTTTCTTACCTTGACGGTAAACCTTGGTTTGCTTGGTGCGCTTCCAGGTTGATTTGGTATAGTTCTTCAGGTAATGATTGGTCTTCAAGGTCAGCTTCTTGGCACTGCCCCTAAATTTATAGGTCTTACCTTTTTTGTTTCGGACAACGTAATTGACCTTTTTAGCTTTAACAATCTTAGTCCGACGATATTTGGCACTAGCATTAACTGGTGTGGCAGGGACTAAACTACCACCGAGCGTTAATATGGCGGCAAAGGCCGTAAACACAACATTTATTCTCTTCAATTTAAAAACTCCTTTGATTTTTGCCAGATAGCAAATTTCAACATGACATTATGTTATTTGAAGTAAATACTAGCTGTATCAGGAAATTGTGCTGGATCACCTAACCCATTAAGAGCAGCGCCATCAGTACTGTGTGCATAATGCGTACGACCCGTGTTTGTTAATGTTCGATACCACGTGTCAAAATCAGCCTCAACATGCTCGGATGCTTTAAAGGTCTTAACTGGCTTCATGTCCGTTAATTTAACCCAACCACCAGCATGCTTCTTTTTCGTAATTGGTGTCATATAGTAATAGACCATCCAACTACCTTTGTGCTTAATCTGAGTGATTTTCGTTCGAGTCCACTTATTCTTCTTATAATTCTTCAAATAATGATTGGTCTTCAATTTTACGTTCTTAGTAGTACCCGTCATCTTGTAACTCCGGCCCTTAGTATTCTTGACCCGATACTTGGCATGGTTCCACGTACTTACTTTTCGAATCCGACTATAACCAGTCTTCGTTGCAGCTGAGGCAACAGCGCTTGGTACCACTGTACCGCCCGCCATGGTTAATGCCATCACGGTGGTAACTAAAATGTGATTCATTTTCTTCATTGTTAAAAACTCCTTTGATTTTGATCCTACCCTCTTGAGTCCAGTTGGGCGTTTGTTTGCTTTAAGCAAGCTCTAAACCTTAATTCAGCAGTCTCAATAAGTCATCCATATCTCGCGGCTGTACAGTAATTAAGTTCCTTAGTTTGATACTTATGTAATTACACTGCCAAATTATCGGCTTCATAATTCACTTATAGCTTACACCAGCTTTATCGTTATTAACCCTATTCATCTATAATAATCACCTTTATTCATCACCACTCCTAAATAATAATTTACTAATCCTAATAGTTCAATTAAATTTTAATGTATTGGGCTAATTAGTCCCTTTCATTCAAAAAATTAAGACTTTAGCCCTCATTCTGTTATTTTTGAACAAAGACGACTACCGGAATAGATTTGACGATACTCTAGCTACGTTCAGAAAAGCTATCGACCTCTTGATAACTTTCCAAAAATAAACAGCAGAACCAAAAAAAGCATGCCCCCCTTTAAACAGAAGGTCGTGCTTTTTGGTAGGAAACTACTTGATTTTAAACCAAATTCGACTAGGTATAGCCCCTCGAAATGCCGTTTTATTAGCGTTCAAGACTTAACTTGTTTATGGGAATTATTCCCACTCAATAGTCGAAAACTGCTCTTAGGGTTGCTGTAGCAACCTCTATTTTTCAAGGTGCCAGCTAGGTGTCAGGAGTCCTCAATAAAACATAAATATTACCTATTATCTCTCATTAATTCTGCTCAATTATACCCAATTGAATCGAGCTTGACCACAAGAACATTTGTTCGTATAATCAAATATGAGGTGATAGCTATGGAACAACAACCACTTAATGGAATCCTTGAAAGCGACCCCCGAACTATCAAACTAAGCCCCCTGCTTCCTTATGTAAAGATACGTGACTCCAAGACAAACGAGCTAATCAATTGTTTAGTACACGTCCATGCCTTAGATTTTCTCTATCGTGCAGAGAAAGGATCAACGGCTGCGCTGTTTGGCCATTATAATAGTAGAAAGCAGTTTGTGATCACTAAATACGCATTCTGCGCTACAACTGTGGCTACAGCATAATGATGATGAGGTGATATTTAGTGATACAAATAGAAAATGATGCAAAAGTTATTAATGAGAGAATTGACGCAAGCTTCAAACGGCTCATCAACACCCGTTATCAGATTAATGTGGTTTTCAATCACTACTCCAACACGTTCAACTTTCTTATGTATGTGGCCCATCCTAAGAAGCGTTCTCGCTCAATCCCCTTGCACA
Source organism: Levilactobacillus tongjiangensis (assembly GCF_003946345.1). Lineage (GTDB taxonomy): Bacteria > Bacillota > Bacilli > Lactobacillales > Lactobacillaceae > Levilactobacillus > Levilactobacillus tongjiangensis. The sequence continues at coordinate 753 of NZ_RHNY01000031.1, read as the reverse complement.
CTGTAGAGACAGATGATCTTGTCTATCTGGAATCGCTAATCAAGCAGATTCGAGCGCACACCCAACTGACCATCACTTATACTGATTTTGTCGGCGAAAAGTGGCCATCAGACTTGCGACCTATTCAAAAGACATCAGCGGCTGGTGATGATACCCAGTATCTGAAAGTGCACGAAAGTACACGACTCAACGGCTAATTTAAGAGTAAAAATAGCTAATGTGTACCAAAACATGCACCATTATATCAATTTCCACCGATTTTCACCGTTTAATCAAAAATAACCCCCCCGTCAAATCAACGTTTTACGGGGTTCCGTGATAATTAACACACTTAATTGAAGGAGAGTACAGGTCTTAAATCTATTGTCATCAAAAACAGCTATATCACCCTATTATAGCCATTAATCGACGCTTATTATTTTTTCTGGCTACGAATTTGGCTACGGTTATCCTAAAATAACGATGTTTATTTGCCTTTTCAAAACGTTATTCTGCGTAATCATATATGTGATACACATATTGAAAATAATCCTAAGTCTTCCACCTTTTTTAATAATCAATTCATCACATTAGAAGCATATTATTTATGTTTAAAATCAGTTGTGATATCATTAACTTTGTTTTTATTTAGGGAGATGTTTTCACTTGGGCAAATTCTATAATTAATCCGAACAGAAATTAAAAAGCCCAAAGCAATCACTTACAATGGTAGTAGCTAATTCCAACCAATATAGGGAGTGATTACTTTGGGTA
>NZ_RHNY01000030.1 GCF_003946345.1 Levilactobacillus tongjiangensis | reverse complement strand
ACTGATTAAAGAAACTAATAGTGAACAAACGATTTTTAAGGGTAGCGAATTGGCAGAACGGTTAGCGGATATTCGAAACGACTTATTAACCCAGCAATTATTGACGTTTACCAAGCGGCCATATACCAGCTGGCAGTTAGTTAATCAGCAGGTCCAAACAATTAAGAAGCAATTAACCACGGTACTAGCCAAACATGGTCACCAGTTAGACGATTTGAAGCCTACTGATCGGGGCATACTAGCCGCTTATCAACCAAGCGAACTCGAATTCATTTCTAAAGCGGTGAAAGATTTACGGGTCATGCGGGAAGTTAAAGCCGTGGTGCAAACCCAATACGACAGCATTCTAACGACTGCTTTTCCGGACAGTGACCTCGATAAGCTAGAGACGATTGACAAGGAGCAAATCTATACCGCTGTGGTTTACTATGACCCAGAATTAAAGCCATTAAGCGCCGATGATCTTAGTCAATTGCAACAGCAGCCACCGGTAGTCTTTACTAGTCAGCAACATCAAGCCGGTTTAAATTACCTGTTAGGTAAAATGGAATTAAAAGATATTCAGGATCATCGACTGCAACGGGTCTTAAAACATGATGGCACCCGGCAACTGTTTATTGGCGAATGTGGCCAAGATCCTAAGTTGGATCACCAACAAATTGAAATGGTGCAAACCCGTTTGAAACAACAGACAATGCGCTTTGATCAATATAAGCGAGCTCAAGTTAAGGACTATCAGGCCATTAATTACCACCCAACTAGCCCGAAAAATTACCTGATGAATATTTTGGACGAAGCCTTAATGACCACTTTATATGCGAAAAATACAGACTATCTAAGAAAACAGCAACTACGTGGACTAAAGGAGACCGAGTGGGAAATGACGAAAAAGCAACGGCAACACCAAACTCGAAACCGGCATGAAGATGGGGGCATGCACTTGTAATCTAAATGTAAAATTAAAAGTGCACCAACGTGCTCATTTAATGGTACAATGAACCCATAATATAGGGAAAGGAGTATTCACATGTGACAAAGAAACAGGAATGGTTTAGCTTAGCTCAAGCTAGTCTCAAGCTTGAACGAGGTAGTACGTACGTGAGTGTTTGGTTAAGACGGCACCCTAACGAGTTGCCAAGTGAAATGCTCATGGAAACGGGCAAAGTTAAATTAATATCTGAAGATGGCATTGAATGGATTAAAAACCACATAAAAAAAGAGGGCGTCCTCGTAAGCAGTGAAGTTGCTAACGGGGATCAGCACCTGGAAGTTACGATTCTAGGTGTCACCCTCCTAACAATCCATTTTACCGGGCGGGTTAGGGGAAAGCTAGTTGTTTAGCGTCCCTAACGCGCTTTTTTTGAGGAGGTGATCCAATGAAAGCAGAAAGCTGGCAAGGCATTAATGGCAAGTTAGTTCATGATGATCAAAAGGCGATTGTAGTCGATGATGATCAAAAATTAACCGATCAAAAACAGCTACAAGCAATTTTAGATCAAGATGGTCAGCCAATCGATGAAGTTCGCCGAGCAATGATTAAGAAGACGGTTAAACGTCAGCTAAAAACTCCGCCATTAAAACTTAGGGGCTGGTTTAATCGCCATCAAGACAGTCAAAATGCTAAAAAGACCGAAAAGTTGGTAAGTGATAAACCGACCCATCAATATAAGCAGATCAAAAACGAAATGACCTTTTTTGGTGAGAGCTTCTTAGAAGGTTTCTTAGGCTTCTATGGCTTAGAAGTTGATAACGCCTTAGGCCGTTATGAACATAATGTGCATGTCTTAGAGACCCAAGAGCTAAGTCAGTCAGAAAAGGAGTATTACTTAGCCACGAGTGAAAATGGCCGCGTTAATTTAGCTACTGACCCATTACCAAGCCAGCAAATTGCCGAGGAACAATTGGATAAATTCTATCAGCGTGAGCCAGAAGAAACGCAGGCAGAATCGGTTCAATTACGGTCACAGGAAGACGGAAAGGAGGAATAACATGAAGTTCAACAAAGTAAAAGCGTTAGCAACTACTGGAGCCACCACAATTTACTTGGGATTGATGAACGCTCAGGTCGTCTTTGCCGCAGACGGTGGCGAAGTTAAAAGTAAGCTAACCAGCGCTGGGAAGACGATTCAAGGTATTTTAACCGGGTTGGTCGTTTTAGTCGGGATTTGTGTCGCACTATTTATTATTATCAAAAGAATGCCTGACGCAGACGATCCGCGAGAAAAGTCCGAAGTCTATCATGCGGTTGGACGAGTTGCCGGCTTAGTTGCCCTAGCAGCTGCAATTATCTGGCTATTACCTTGGGTTTACAGTCTATTCACTTAATTTAAAAAGGAGCCTGCCAAATGAAGAAAGGAAAAGAATTTATCTTCCCAGAAAACGTTGATAAAGATTACGGGATCTGGAAAGACTACACCTTGAAGGATTTTGGCATAGCGGGACTGGCAGGACTAGTGGGCTTAATTTTTATTGCGATCCCACCCTATGGGTTGATTTTAGTCCTGATAAAAATAGTGATTGTTGTCTTAGCCATGACGATTGTCATGGCTATTTTAACAATTAGGCCAGTTGCGGCGCGGAAGAATATTAAAGTGCGGGATAACTTTAAGTTGAAACGTCGCTATGCCAATGGTCAGAAACTGTTTTATTTACAACCGAAGAAGCGAGGTGAACTAAATGCGTTTGAAGAAGAGCAAAATCGCCAATAAATCAGCGGAACTCGACTGGGATTACCAACCGCCTAAAATCAATGGTGGCAAAGAGACCATTGATGACATGAGCTTGGTGGTGGGTATGTATGGTAATTACGAAGTTACCAAAACGGGTAATCTCGTTGGCATTTTGGAAGTTAGTGGGATCAACCTTGATCTACTTAATGAAACCGAACAACAGGACGTTTTTGAGGACTATGGCGCGTTTCTCATGAGTACCTTAGGTGAAGGCGTTGATGACACATTACAGTTCTTAGAACCAACAATACCTGTCAATATGACGGCTTATCTCAATGGTCTCAAAAGGCGGTATCTCGCACTACAAAAAGATCACCCCGAGCAACAGTTCAAAATTCAATTAATTGCCAGTTATTTGGACCACTTTACTAAAGTCCAGGAATCCAAAAACATGACGACGAAGCAACATCTGCTAATCGTTAAGGTGCCAATTAAGGACAAAAGTGTTAAGAGCTTAAACCTAGCGGTCACTCATTTAGACGAAAAGATCGAACAGGTTAAACGGGATATTGAAAATGCGTTAACGGACTTTGATGTGACGGCCAAAGTTTTGACTAGTCAGGAAGTCCAAGAGATTTTAAAGAACTTGATCAATTTTAATGGATAGGAGGCAACAGCATGAGTTTTGGTGATAAGGTCATTGATTTATTTATGCCAACTAAAAAAGAAAGTAATCAAGGCAACAGCGGCCAAACGGGTAGTAAGCCCAAACTGGAGGTTGAAGACTTTACCAAGCTGATTGATCGCGATAGCTTGCATTCACTATTCCCGTTCAGCTGGGAACAGTACCCCACCTATGTTCAATCGGGTGAGAACTTTATTCGAGTGTTAGCGATTGCTGACTATCCCAAACGAGTGTACGGCAACTGGTTGTCAGAATTGAAGCGCAAAAAAGGCGTTATCGATATTGTGCAATATATCGACAGCGCCAGTAACAATTCAATGATTACCTATTACAAGAAGACGATTCAAAATAAGGAAGCGCAGAAGCTCAATACGTTCGACCCGTATAAAAAGAAGATTCTGCAAAATTATATTGATTCAGCCAACATGCAACTAGATAAATACCTCGATAATTCTACCACATTTGTGTACCAACATATGCTCATTTATCTGCGGGCCAACAGTTTAGCGGAATTAGATGACTTAACCGAAAACGTTAAAAATACGCTGATTAAGCTACAAATGAAGCCCCTCGTGCCTGTTAAGGCCACCTTCCAAGCTTTTTGGTCAACCATGCCAATTAACGAGAACCTGATGGGGGATTACACCTATAAAGAAAGTAATACCGAAGTAGCCAGCAGTATGTTTCCCTTTGATGACGCCGAGATTTTGGACTTAAAGCCCAGGAGCGATATTGAAGGAGTTAACAAAGACACTAACAGTTTAATTGCCGTGGATATGTTGGACCGCAACAAGACCCTGAACCAAAATCAAGTGATTATCGGAACTTCCGGGGTCGGCAAGACGACCTATATGATCCAGAAAATCTTACGCTATGCCATTCAAGACTATCAAATCTACATTATTGATCCGGAAAATGAATATACCAAGATTGTTGAAGCATTGGGTGGGGCAGTCTTGCACTTAACTTCTAATGCGAAGTACAAAATTAACCCGCTACAAATCTTTTCCGAGGAAATCTTAAGCGCCGATGAAACGGTCACAAACCTTGATTTACTAGTCAAAGATAAAATCCAGCGATTAAAGGGATTATTTGAAGTCCTTAAAACCGGGATTACCCAAGTTGAGCTGGCAATCCTTGATGATGTCGTTAAACAAGCTTACGTCAACAGTGGCGTTTTGAAATATAGCCGCTTAAAAGAGGTTAAAGACGATCAATGGCCGACTTTGTCGAATGTCTATGACGAGTTGGAAAAACTGGCTGATAAGGACGCTGATAAATTTAGTCGGGTAAAAGACTTTTACTACATCTTAGGCAGTTATACCCATGGTTCTAACAGCCTATTTGACGGGCATACCAACGTAAACCTAAAGGGGAAGATCATTTCTTTTGATCTAAAACCACTACAAAGTGAACAGGAAGTCCAATCAGCGGCTTATCTGAATACCTTCCAGTATTTGTGGGACGAAATCACCAAAGATCGGCATAGCCGCAAGAAATTGTTTGTTGATGAATTTCACTTTTTAACCTTACACAAAGCGGCTGCCACCTTTTTCCATCAAGCCTACAAACGGTTTAGAAAATACAATGCCGGGGCGATTGCCGGAACGCAGCAAATTCAAGATGTGATCGAAGGCACAACGGACACCGGTCAAAATATTGGTGAAGCCATCATCGGGAACTCCTATACCAAAGTGTTCTTTGGCCTTGACGGTAAAGGCGTTGATGATGTGATTACGAAACTACGCATGACGTTCTCGGATAAGGAAAAGAAGTTACTAGAACGCCGTAGACAAGGTGAAGCCCTGATGATCTATGGTAGCCAACGCGCTTTTATGCGGGTGGAGCTAACCGAAGAAGAATTGCGGTTAATCGACCCAGAAGCTTACCAAGAAAAATACAACCGTGAGACCACCGGACAACCGGATTATCAAAAGCGTGTGATCCTGACACCAAGTGAAATTGACGCCTTGACTACCACCGAAGAGGAAGGAGGGACTTTAAATGAGTAAAGCAAACCAGCTATTGAATATTGAGGTTGGCACGTTCAAACGACAAGGGAACAAGTTAATCCTTGAACTCAATCACAATCAATTTCGATACGACCAATTAAGTGAGCTAAACGAATTAAAGCAAGTTGATCCCAATTTCTTGCAGTTGGTTAACGTGGTTGAGCAAGACCAGAAGGTCGTTTTGACTTATACCTTGCCAGATAAGGTCAAATCACTAAAGGAATTACCCCATGAAAATAAGGCGATCCGGTCAGCGATTGCTAATGAAATCATGAGCCAGGACGTGGTCACGGATAGTCAATACCATATTGCGTTGAACCCAGCCAATCTATGGTATTACCCAATGCAACACGTTTGGTACGCTTATCGCGCCAATGAACTCATGCCTTATGATGATAAGCACAGCAACTTAGCTAAGTACAAGGCTTTAATCCTATTTTGTTTAACGGGGACGCCATATGAACGGCTATTGAGCAACCCTAAAGAAGCCCTAGCCAAACACCCTGACGAGTATTTACAACAAGTGGCTAAAGCCACGTCGTTAGCCGAATTAAAAGAAGTGGTTAACGGCATTGAGGATTTTGTCAGTTACCACGAATGGCAAGCAGTTGAACAGAACCAGCAGAAAAACAAGCAACGTTTTTGGTTAAGTGTGACTGGGATTGCGATTGTGGCTGTGGTTGCTATCGGTTTAGTTCACAAAAATGATGAACGGAAGTATCAGAGCCTAGCTAATCAGAATCAAGCCCAGGTCACGCGATTAAGATATAGCGGGAAAATTCAAACGGCTTTAAATGATCAGAAGTGGTCAGAAGCCCAAAAAGCCATGAAAAAGGCCGGATACAGTTCAAACAAGCAAGCCCAAACATTCCTAAAGCATAAACAATACCAGCAAGCCTTAAAGGTTGATCCAAGTCAGTTAAACAAGGTTGTCAACACGGCTTATGCCAACCAAGATAGTAGCCAAGTGGCCGATTGGCAGTTACCAAGCAGTGCAACAAGTAAACAAAAAGACCAATTATCGCTAGAAAAGGCCATCGTCAACTACGATACCAATACGTTGAATAACCAATTATCCTTTGCCACTAATGGAGACGTGCTATTGAGAATCGGACAAGCTTTTGTAGCCCATAACGATACGCAAGACGCCCAGACCGTCCAAACCAAGTTAGCCGGCGTAAACAGTCCTAAAGCTAAGTATTTAAAAGCGCTGTTAAGCCTCAATTCCGCTAAGAACGAAGTTAGCGATGCGCAAAAGAAATTAGACGACGCCAACAAGATTGACGGCGGCAAAGATAAGGATAAAGACAAGAAGGTGGATTCGGCTAAGTCGGACTTAAAGAATGCGCAAAGCGATCAATCAGCAGCGCAAAAACAGGTCGATCAAGCCAAGCAAAAAGTGGGTGATTAAATGCAGGTACTGTCGTTTGAATATAAGAAAAAGAAGTGGAAGTTGATTGCTTATATTGTGGGCGGCGCCATTCTGCTAATCATCTTGCTAATTGCGGCAGTCACTGGTCAATTGCAAGAAAACAGCTGCGATGATTCGACTACCGCAACCCAGACCCAGCTCGATAGCAAGGACATGACGTCCAATGCTAAAAATATCTATGCGCATTGGAAACAGAAGTATGGCGCAACCCCACAAGCGGCCGCCGGTATTTTGGGGGTGTTACAACTAGAAAGTCGGCTTGATCCACAATCTGTTAATTCAAGTTCCGGTGCCACGGGCTTAGCCCAATGGTTAGATGGCCGAAAAGATAAACTGGAAGACTTAGCTCACAAAGAAAACAAACCAGCCACAAATCTCGGAGTGCAATTAGATTATCTCGACCAAGAATTGAACAGTAGTTACTATGCGTCAAATAAGAAGATATTCAAATACACGGACGTGCACAAAGCGACCAAGGACTGGTTGATGGATTTCGAGGGTATGAGCAAAAACCCGGAACAATGGTATCTAAGCCAAAGATACGGCTATGCCGATCACTGGTATTCAGTGTTTGGTGCCAGTGATCCAGTATCTAGTAATACGCTCGATAATGCTAGTACCGGCGACATTAACCAACTTGGTTGTAGCAGTGATCCGAGTTACTCCGGCGGTAGTATCGTCAAAAACGCGGAAAGCATGAAGGGGGACTTCTACTATGTGCAAACGCACCCCAGTCTTGATCTAGGTAGCGATTTAAAGAATCCCAATAAAACTGGTGGCACGGATTGTTCCGGCTTTGTCTGGTTAGCCTTGAATAAGGCTGGTTACAAGGTACCGGCCAACATGGGTTGGTTTACCGGCACAATGGCCAGTGACGCCAAAGGCAGTCATCAATATCTTAAACAAATCAGTGAAAATGACGCGAAAGCCGGCGATATTGTGATTGTCAATCAAGGCGCCGGCGCGGGAAACAACGGCCATACGGCCATTCTGTTAGGCAAATGGCAAGGCAAAGCCACCAAGATTATTGAGCAAGGTGGGACAGGTGACAAGATTAATGAAAGCACCTTTGGCACCGCCTTTTATAGCTTACTAAGTGGTAGTGATGTGACGTTAGCCCGGCCGATCAAGAAGTAAGGAGGATAAATAAATGAAGCGGAGCATGGTTTTAAGTGTTGCGATTGGTAGCTTGATCTTAGTTCTGTCATTAGGGGCGAATGCCTATCAACATAGCCAAGTTAAACAGGCGCAACAGCAGATCACGCGCATACAACAACAGAAGCGACAAGTTAGTCAGCAATTGGCTAAAACCAACCAACAAAAGCAGTTATTGAGCACCCAAATTGACAGTTATAAGACCTACCAAAATAATAAAGACAAAAGTTCGGCTGAACTTAGCTTTAATACGGTGGTCACCAAGTTCTTTGATGTCATGAATAACTTTAAGCCCAAGACCTACGGTCAGCGTAAAGATGGCGTTAAAAACTTGATTTCCGACAAGTTATATCAGCAATACTTTTCCAATAAAGGGACTTATGGCGATAGCAATAGTGTTTCAGCCAAGTTAAACCAACTGAATCTGTATACACAAAGTAAGCAGGGGCAAAACATGAAAGGCTTGGCGGTTGTTAGTTACCAAAGTAAGAGTGGCGACAACGACTGGCAAAAGGCGACGGTACTTTACCAGGTGACCTTCGATACCACCACGAATCGAATCACCGCGGTACAAAATTTAGGTAGTAGCTTTAAAGCCAGTGACCTTAATTAAACGGGTTAGCAAAGTCCTAGCGGTAATCGTGGTGGTTTTAGCCGTTAGTAGCTTTGCTAATCATCAATACGTGAATCACGTGGAAAAACAGCGATCAATCGTGACGTTAGCTAAGCACCCTAAAAAAGTGTTGTTCTTCTATCGCGATGATTGCCCGGATTGTCAATCCATTTTTCACCGAATCTATTGGCACAACGCAATTAGTCATAACATTGTGTTTATCAACATGAATCAGCCGCAGAATCGCCATTACATTCAGAAGTATCAACTAACGTCGGTGCCAACCTTGATCCATTGCAAGCAACGGTACACCGGAACCAACCAACAAAAGATTAAACAGATCGTAGGTGATTAGATGAAAAGTAAACTCTTAAATGCCATTAAAGCAAGCTGGCCGTATTTACTAACGCTAATCATTGGCTTGTATTTAGCGGAGATTTTAGCTGGCTCTGTCATGGCCTTGTCCCGTTATAAGCTAACCTTTGCGGATCATATGCCAACCGTATTAAAACAATTAGCTTTACACCCTTGGCACTATTACAACTTATATTTAGGCCAAAAGAACCCGGTACTAATTATTGTCAGTGTCGCCGTGATCCTATACACCATCTATTTTGCTTTGAAACGAAACAGCAAACATAAAGCGTGGGAAACTGCGGACACTGAAACTCACGGGAGTGCGACCTGGGGTGATCTAAAAGAATTGAGTAACCATTACTTTAGTATCAATGCCAAAGACCTGACAACAGCGTTTAACAACAGTACCAAGGCAGCAGTTCTCAAATCATTAGTCGACCGTGAGAAATCATCGAAGGGGGCAGATTAACATGAATGGCACAATTTTAGGAATCGTGGATAAGCAGGCTGTTTATCAGAACAACTCAACCAAACCCAACCGGAATATTTTTGTGGTCGGGGGTCCCGGTTCGTATAAGACCCAATCAGTCGTGATTACCAACCTGTTTAACGAAACGGAGAACAGTATTGTCGTCACCGATCCGAAAGGTGAATTATACGAAAAAACGGCCGGGGTTAAGTTAGCCCAAGGTTATCAAGTGCATGTCGTCAACTTTGCCAACATGACGCACAGTGACCGCTATAATCCCTTTGATTATATTCAACGGGATATTCAAGCCGAAACCGTCGCCACTAAGATCGTCCAAAGTGAGAATGCGGAAGGTAAGAAAGACGTGTGGTTCAGTACCCAACGGCAACTTTTGAAGGCACTAATTCTGTTTGTCATGAACCACCGGTCGCCAGAGCAACGGAACTTGGCGGGCGTAACCCAAGTCTTACAGGAAAATGATGTGGAAGCCGAAGAAAAGGGCACAGATAGTCCGTTAGATACCTTGTTCCTGGATTTGAAAATGTCCGATCCAGCGAGACGTGCTTATGAATTAGGTTTTAAAAAGGCGAAAGGGGAAATGAAAGCCAGTATTATTGAGAGCTTGCTGGCAACCATTTCGAAGTTTGTCGATCAAGAAGTGGCCGACTTTACCAGCTTTTCAGATTTTGATTTAAAAGAGATTGGCAATACTAAGGTTGTCCTATACGTGATTATTCCGGTGATGGATAACACTTACGAAAGCTTCATCAATCTGTTTTTCTCACAATTGTTTGATGAATTATACAAATTAGCTGCCGATCATCACGCTAAATTACCCCATCAAGTCGATTTTATCCTTGATGAATTTGTTAATTTAGGGAAGTTTCCGAAGTATGAAGAGTTCCTGGCAACTTGCCGGGGGTACGGTATTGGTGTGACGACCATTTGCCAGACCTTAACCCAGCTGCAAGCCTTGTACGGCAAGGATAAAGCCGAAAGTATCTTAGGGAATCACGCCGTTAAAATCTGCTTGAATGCGGCTAACGACGTGACCGCTAAATACTTTAGTGATTTGTTAGGTAAATCAACCGTTAAAGTCGAAACGGGAAGTGAGAGTACCAGTCATAGCAACGAAGAGAGCCATAGCAAAAGCGATAGTTACAGCTATACGAGCCGTTCGCTCATGACGCCCGACGAAATCATGCGTATGCCCGAAGATCGGAGTTTATTAATCTTTAGTAATGCGCGGCCGGTCAAAGCTACAAAAGCGTTCCAATTTAAACTATTTCCTGGCGCCGATCATTTGGTTAACTTGTCACAGAACGAGTATCAAGGCCAACCAGAAGCCAGTCAAGAAACTAATTTTAAAAACAAGGTAGATAAGTGGAATCAGACAGTTAAAGCACAGCACCAAGCCAAAAAAGCCGATCAGACAACTGATGATGAGGAAGACAAATTGCAGGACAACATCGATCAAGAATTAGAGACTAGACATAAGAAAATGCTGGGATAAGGATTATAGAGGGAGAGTAACTTATGAAATCATATAGGAAATATATAATCGCTGTAATGACAGTATTGCTGATTGCGGTTGGCCTAACTGCTTGTGGAAAGTCAACTGCACAAGATCTCCAGAGTCATCAATGGACGTTTGACTCTAGCAAAGGTGATGGTTTAGCCGCAACTGCCAAGTTTACTAAAAGCAATCTAACGCTAACCGAGGCTGGGTTTAGTGAAGTTTACACGTACGAGCTAACTAACAGTGGCAGAAATGAACAAATAAAATTTATTGGTAAGAATAGCGTTTCTGGAAAACAAGAGACTCGCTTATTTAAAATGGCAAACAAAATTAATTGTGATATTATGATCATGTAGCATATATTGATTGTTTTAACATCGATTTTATGTGTTGAGGAGGCTTTTTATGAAAAAACGAAAAATAACAGTTTTAAGCAGTTTTTGCTTGTTCGTAATAGGAATCAGCCTCATGTTTTTACTTCCAAGTACAGTGCTCGCAAAGTCAGAAGGAAAAGTGGTGAATGTAAAATTAACCACCGCATTAAAATTGCTCAAACAAAAGAAAAGAAAGATAACGTATGTCCTCTATGCTTCTAGATACTGCATTCATTGTCAAAAAATGAAAAAGATTTACCGACAAGCTATTGCTAAGCATCCTAACAAGGAAATCTTTAAAGTCGATTTAGCTAACGAACCTAATTCTAGCTATAAAAAATTAAAGGGACTGCATGTAAATGCTATACCAACTTTAATAAAATACAATGGCACCCATGAGGTTACACGTTTAGTTGGAGAATCCAAAATTTCAGTAGTAGACAAGTTCTTACAATAAGGGTTCCTTAAAAATTAGAGGAGTTGTTGATTATGAGTAAGGCAAAACATTTTAAAAAAATATTTATCGGACTACTAATGTGCTCAGTTACTGTATTACTTGGCTCGTTCTTATTCCCAATTAATGGTTCGGCTAAAACTAGAGTTGGATCTTATTACCATAATTTAAATACAGAGCTTAAATATTCAAACTTGAGTGCAAAGGTTTCGTCTTTGAGCTCAAGCAATGCACAGCAAGATGTTTCTAATTTAAATAAAAGTGAGAAAATAAATAACTATTTAAATAATATAAAAAAACGTGGTTATACCAATGACCAAGACGCAGTCACACCATATAATTATCGTGCAACATCCTCAGTAGATCCTTCTATATCAACGGATGTTGTTTATAATGTTTACAAAAATAATGACAAAAATACTACAATATTAACTCAAACGGTTGTTGATAAGAGCAATAATAAGGTTGTAAGCTTCTCTGCTGAGCAAGGTACTACTAAGAGCACATCACCAAAAACCGAATTTTCCGCCTCAAACAATGAACTGAATCAAATTAATATTCTGGCGAAAAAAAAGACAAAGCATTTTAAATTTCATGGCAAAGAATTTTCATGCGGTATGGCTGGTGTGTTAGCTTGTGGTTCCTATTGTGCAGTTTGGGCTGCCGTAAATGGCATCGCAGGTTTAGCTTGCGCTGTCGTGTGTGGCGCTGCATCAGAAGGTGCATGTGCAATGAATCATTAATAAGAGGCAATTTTTATGAAAAAATATGAGAAAAATTTACTCTTTTACACGACTAAAAGTTTACCCATTTCGGGAATAATTGTTTCTGCAGGTGCTCTATTATATTTTGTTATTTATCAAAATAACTATACATGCGCAGCTGTTTTATATTCATTTATTCCGTTAATTGGCACTGTTCTAATTGCATTACCTTTCTGGATCCTTGTATATCGAATTAAGAAAGGTAATTCTCATTGATAAATAAAACCTATCTAAAGATAAATTACAAGTTCTAATGCTACACTTCAAGAAATTAAAGATGATTTATAAAAAAGTTCCAATGTAGACTTTTACATTGTCCGCAAGATAAAAGTCTACATTGGAACTATGTTAACTTTTAAAGTTTACCTGCGTGCTTTGAAAAAATACCCAATATTTGAATGTCTTGCTATGCGTTTTCCTATCTATCCGATTTATCAACAAATTCCATTATTTTAATCGCAATCACGGTTGGCAATCCGATCACTAACAGCTCGATACAAATCACCAAAAAGCTAGTAAGTATCGCCCCAATACATCTAACGGCGCCCCAACCCGTTAATTCAGGGTGCCAAGTGTCCCAAATCGACTTAAGGCCGGATCCGTGCAGCACCATCGGTACAATAACCCACATTAATAGCCCCAAGGTCGCCAGCAGCGTGATAATCCCCATCACCATAACAATAATGGTAATTGTCCGTTGTAAGGTACTCTTTTCAAGTTGGATGTAAGCTGATTCCTGAGACAACTTTTAAGAGAGCGTATAATGAATAAATCGTCTCTCAAAAGGAAGGAATTTTTACATGCCAACTCGTTACGACAAAGAATTCAAACAAAACATCATCAACCTATATAAACAAGGCGAATCAGCCGCCCAACTGGCCAGAGAATATGGCATTGGCTATTCAACCGTTCATAAGTGGATCCAGGGCCAAGCCAAAACTCAATCCGGTAAATCGCCAGACGAAATTAAAGCGATGGAAAAGCGGCTGGCTTCCCTGTCTGAGGAGAACGAAATCCTAAAAAAAGCCCTCGGCTTCCTTGCGCAGAGATAACCGATATCTTTGATTATATCCAACAAGAAAGCCAAAATTACCAGGTAACTAAGATGTGGCGAGTCATCGGGGTTTCAAGAGCGCATTACTATCGCTATAAAGCCCACAGGCCCTCAAAAAGAAGTCTGGAAGACAAAGATCTGAAACAGCTTTTAGAAAAGGCCATTAGGGTATACCCTATTGGCCTTTTTTGATTCTGTGCTATACTAGGAATTACAAATGTTCATTAGAACTGTCCAAAAGGAAGTGCTGACAATGGCTAAAATTGGTTATGCTCGTGTGAGTTCCAAAGAGCAACATTTAGATCGACAGATAGCGGCCTTAAAAGGCGTTGATAAATTATTTACGGATAAATTAAGTGGAGCTAACACTAATCGGCCAGAACTGCAAAAAATGCTGGCCTATATTCGTGAGGGTGATATTGTAATGGTCACTGAATTAGATCGCTTAGGCAGAAACAACCATGATTTGACTAAGATCATGAACTCCATTCAAAATAAGGGTGCCACCCTAGATGTGTTGAATTTACCGTCCATGACAGGGATTGCTGACCCAAATTTACGTCAACTGATGACCAACTTGATTATTGAACTCTATAAGTATCAGGCCGAAAGTGAACGTAAGCGAATCATTGAGCGCCAGCAACAAGGGATTGTCTTAGCTAAGCAGCAGGGTAAATATCATGGGCGCAAACCCCAATACACCCAAGACGATCCCCGCTTGCAACACGCTTTTAAGCTTTATCAAACGGGTATGAGTGATGTAGATGTTGCCCGTAATACAGGGATTAAACGGACGACCTTTATCAGATATCGAAAGAAATTCAATATACAAAGATGATGTTTACATGAGAGAATCATAGCAGAGCGGACCACTTGAAATTTCTAACTCCACTAAAATCCGAGAAATGACCAAGAAAAATGACAACTCTTCGAATATTGTTACTTCAAATTAAAATCAAAAATGATTACCTTAAAAATTGACCTCGATTTAAAATTGAAGTGCAACACCTGCTCTACTAGACCAGTTCTTTATTCAGACTAGTCAAAAAGGCCAT